>JBIKRQ010000387.1:0-5943 GCA_044349155.1 Myxococcota bacterium | reverse complement strand
CGACGTTGACAACCGCTACAGCGCCGGCGGTGCCAGACCCGTTCGAATCGCGCTGACCAGGTCGCTCTCGACCGCGCGTTGGGCCACCTTGATCGCGTTTTTGATCGCGCGTGGCGACGAGCGACCGTGGGCCTTGATGCACACCTGCTCGAAGCCGAGCACGGGCGCACCGCCGTACTGCTGCCAGTCGGTGGTCTTTTTCAGGTCTTTCAGCGCGGGCAGCAGCAACGCCAAACCGGCCTTGTTCACGAAGCTGGCGTCGGCGGCGGTCTTCATGAGCGATTGCATGGTTTCGGCCATGCCCTCGAGCATCTTGATGACGATGTTGCCCGTGAAGCCGCCGGTGACGACCACGTCGACCACGCCGTGCGGGATGTCGGTGCCTTCGACGTTGCCGACGAAGTTGAGGTCGCGGCGCTTCGCCAACAACGCGTGGGCGGCGACAATCGCATCGGTGCCCTTCTTCGGCTCGCTGCCATTGGACAGCAGGGCCACCGACGGGCGTGGGTTGCGCGAGATGCGCGACGCATAGGCGCTGCCCATGATGGCAAACGCCACGAGGGTGTCGGCGTCGGCGTCGAGGGTGAGGCCTGCGTCGAGGATCAGCGCGAACGGATCGTTGTTTGGCCCGTGGGTTTGCTCCGTCGGGTACACCGCACCAAGCGCTGCGCGCGGCACGCCGGGCAAGCGCGGCCACGTACGCGCACACGCCAACACGACGGCTCCCGTGTTGCCCGCCGACACGAGCGCTGATGCTTCGCCCGCCTGTACCAGGCGCGCAGCGACGAGCACCGAGGCGTTCGGCATCGCGTCGAGTGCTGCCTTTGGGTCGGCGTCCATCGCCACGGCCTGCGCGGCGTGGACAATGCGCAGGCGCGACGCATCGTGCGGTGTCGTCGCCAACGTGTGCCGGATGACCGCCTCGTCGCCGACCAACACGAGCTGCGGACACTCGGGACGCAGCGAGAAGTGGGCTGCAGCAGACAGCGGAGCGGTGGGGGCGTGATCGCCACCCATCACGTCGAGAGCGATTGTCGTCATGGGCAATGACGCTATCACGCTGCCGTGCCTGACACCGTGCCCCGCCTGACCTTTGCCGAACCGGTCGTGATGGGACGCTTTGTGCGCCGCTACAAGCGCTTCTTCGTCGACGTCGAGATCGATGGCGTCGTGCACACCGCGCACACCGCGAACACGGGAGCGATGACCGGCATGCTCATCGAAGGCGCGCCCGTGTTGTTGACGCGCCACAGCACAAAAAAGCGCAAGCTCGAACTCGAAGTCGAGGCCATCGACGTCGGCACAAGCTGGGTCGTGTGCAACACCATTCGCGCCAACAAGATGGCCGCGGTGTTGTTGCGGGCGGGCGTGTTTGAAGCACTCGGCAGCGACGTGCTGGGCGCTGAAGTCCGCGTTGGTGACTCGCGCATCGACTTCCAGGTGGGCAACCGCCTCGTCGAGGTCAAGAGCGTCACGCTGCGCGAAGGCCACATGGGCCTGTTTCCCGACACCGTCAGCGAACGCGCCCTCAAGCACGCCACGCTGTTGCTTGAGCATGCGCCCCACAGCGCAGCGCTGTTCTTGTGCCAGCGCACCGACGTCGACAGCGTGGCTCCCGCCGAACGTATCCAGCCCGCATACGCCGCGGCACTCCGCGTCGCAGCGGCGGCAGGTGTCATCATGGTGGCGGCGCGCGTTGGGGTCGAGCACGACGACACAACGGCGTCGTTGGTCTTCGCGGGCATCGTGCCGGTGGTGCTGTGAGCGCGCGACTCCGCGTGCTGCTGCTGGTGTGTGCATGCGCGGCCATCGGTGCTGCCGGCGTACACCTCGGACGTCGTCACGACGTGGGTCCGGGCAGTTCGCGGTCCGTCTATTTTCGCGGTGAAGCGATCGCCACCGTCAGCGAACGCATCGACCGTGAGCACGTGGCATCGGGTGCGGTGGAGCATGTGGTGCGTCGCGTGCGGCTGGATGCTCTCGACAGTGACACCGTCGTCGTCGACGCCGACCTTGATGCCGACGGCTTCGTGCGCGCCGCCCACTACGTGCGCGCACAACAGCGTGACGTGGCGGTGACCTTCATCGACGATGAAGCACACCTTATCGTCGACAATGCGGTCCGCGTGCCGCTGCCAAAGCGCCCGCTGGTGCTCATCGAGCTGCTTCCCCGTGTGCGCATCACCACGCCTCGCGACGTCACGTTGGTCGATCTCTCGTCGGCGGAGACCACGTCGGCGCGGATCGAACGCCGCGGCCCCGACATCGTCGCGCTGATCGACGGGCGGGTTGTGGCGCGAGCCATTCCCGAAGGCCGACGCACCGGTCCCGGGGCATTTGTCGAGGACGATGCACCACCCCGACGCCCCACCGCCGACATCGCCATCGCCCTCGCCGGCACACGCCACATCCGCGGCAAGCGCCTGGGTGGTGTTGCGCGCGAACTGCCGCCACTGCGCACCACCGTCGACGACACCGACCTGTTGCCGGGCCCGTTCATCGAGTCCACGGCCGACGCGGTGAAGGCGTTTGCGCAGCCACTGTGTCGCTCAGCCCTCACCGAGACGGCACGCGTCGTCGCGGAGGCGGTTCACACGCGCGTCGACGCCCGCGAAACCACGTCGGCACCAGGGGCGCTGGCCATGTTGCGGCACGGCGGAGACTGCGATGGGGCTGCGGCCCTCGTCGTGGCGAGCATGCGCGCCTGCGGGTTCGCGTCGCGCGCCGTCGTTGGCTACCGATTGGTGGAGCCGGGCACCGACAGCGCCCGACTCGTGCCCCACGCCGTGGCCGAGGTATACCGGCCCGGCTCGTCTGCAGACGGCAGCGGCGGCTGGTGGAGAATCGACGCAACAGTGCCAGCCCTTGGTGACCTCGACGACGTGTTCGTACCAGTGGCAGAAGGCCTCGGCGGAGCGTTGTCGATGGGCCGCGTGCTGGGTGTTCTTGAACCGGGTGACGTCGTGGACGGTGACAATGTTGGTCCTTGAAGCTCTCACCCGCACCTTCGGCCACCGCACCGCCGTGGACGCTCTCGACGTCACGCTCAAGCCAGGCGAGGTCGTTGGCTTTCTGGGTCCAAACGGTGCGGGCAAAACCACCACCATCAAGATGATTGCCGGGCTGCTCGTGCCATCGAGCGGACGCATCCTCGTCGACGGCATCGACGCGGTGCAGAACCCCGAGGCCGCGAAGCAGCGGCTCGCCTACATCCCCGATCGCCCCTACGTGCCCGAGCGGCTGAGTGCGCGCGAGCTGCTGAACTTCATCGCGGGGCTCTACGGACTCGACGCCAGCGTCGTCAACGATCGCGGCATGCGCGAACTGGAGCGCTTCGGCTTGAAGGGTCGCGAAGACGACCTGCTCGGCGGCTACTCACACGGCATGCGCCAACGCGTGCTGCTGGCCAGCGCGTTTCTTCGCCAGCCGCGGGTGCTGCTCGTCGACGAGCCGATGGTCGGGCTCGATCCGCAGGGCATGCGCCTCGTGAAGCGCGTGCTGCGCGAAGCCGCCGACGCCGGTGCGGTGGTGTTGATGAGTACGCACACCCTCGACGTCGTCGAAGAGGTCTGCGATCGCGTGCTGGTGATGGGGCGTGGTCGTTTGCTGGCCAACGGCACCGTCGCCGAACTCACCGGCTCGTTGCCGCGCGAAGACGGCGCACCAGCCACGCTCGAAGACTTGTTTTTGCGTTTGACCGGGTCGTCTGACGAGGTCCTTGAATGAAATTCTCCTCCACTTCGCTCGCCGCTGCGGCACTGGTCATCTCAGCTTGCGGCACGGGCAAGAGCTTCGTTGGCAACCACTTCGAAGACCGCCACGTCGACTATCGCGTCGGCTCGCCTGGCAGCGGCTGGCGGCAGTTGCAGCTCGAAACCAGCAACATCTCCTGGTTCAACGACGCTACCGGCGCCGCCCTCCTCGTCAACAGCCACTGCGAAGGCGTACAGGATTCGCCCCTCGAGGGGCTGACCGGCGAACTGCTCATCGGTACCACCGAGCGCGAAGTGCTTGAGCAAACGGTACGGCCATGGTCGGGGCGCGAAGCCATGGAGACCATCGCAACCGGCAAGCTCGACGGTGTTGCACGCAAGAATGCGTTGTTCGTCGTGAAGAAAGACGGCTGCGTCTACGACATCGTCTACGACGCACCCGTTGCGAATTTCGATGCTGGCTACGCCTCGTACGTCGCCGTACGCGACGGGTTTTCGATCGCCGGGCGTCGGGACCGCTGATGGATACCGACGTCGCCAGTGCCCTCGCGGAACTGCAACAGGTGCTCGCCAATGCCCGCCTCGCTGCGCGCGAGCACGCCGCAGCCGTCGCCACGCTGCATGTGCAGGAGGCAACGGAGTGGTCGAGCATCGGTGAACTCGTCGTCCCGGTGCTGAGCACCGAGGTGCTCATTGCTGCCGGTGTACTCATCGGCGACAGCCGGCTCGCCACCCTCGTCGACGCGCGCGACAAGGCCGTTGCCGCGAGCGTCGAACGGCGCAACGCGCTCGCGGACGCCTTGCTCGAGCCCGGCGAACTCACGGCTGTCGCGCAGCGCCGCACCGCCCTCGAGGGCATGCTTGCCGAGGTGCGCGCGCGTCTGCAGGAGTTTCGCGCGCGACCGACATCCGTTGCGATCCTCGACGCTGCAACACGTGGACAACGGCTGCGCAGTGAGCAGCAGCAGGTCGTGCAGCAGCACGCCGAAGCCCTCGCCCAGTCGTCGGCGATCGAAGCGGAAACAGCACGCGTTGTCGCCCTCATCGCGCGTCACCACCGCGCGCGCCGCGAACTCGACGACGTTGTCGACGACACCCGCGCCATCGGCGACCGCTTCCTGAACGACGCGCGACAGCTGGTGATCGATGGGCTGCGCCATGCTCAGCAGCCGCCCGCTGTGCCTGCTGCAGCGCCCGCGTGGCACCGCGTCGAGACCGCCATCGCGCGCCGCAGCGTCATCGAACTCCTCTACGAGAGCTGGGTGCGTCCGTCGGGCAGCGCCCTCGTCGAACTCGAACGTGAGGTCGCCACTGTTGGCGGTTTTGAAACCGTTACGTGGCCCGCGAAAGTGCGTCTGCGGTGCAACGAATCGCGCGCGGGTGTCGATGCGTTTCTGCGTTTGTGCCAGCACGCGCTGCACGTCGCCGTCGACGACGTCGTTCACGACTGGTGGTCCCTGCTCGCCCCCGACGTGCCGCGACCGCACCCCGAGGCCTTCGGCAACACACTCCCGTCGCTCCCCGGGATGAACGCGCCCGTCCTGGTGCGCGCCGCGGTGCAGATCCACGTCGACAGCGCCAGCGCGCGCCTCGCAGCAGCGTGGGCATCCGTGAGCGACGCCGACGAGCACGGCGCAAAGACCGACGTGTTGGCCGTGCTGCCCAAAGCGCCGGCACCGGTGAGCAATGGGTGGTTGGGGGCCGACGACGACGACAACTTCCTCGCCGCCACCGCGTCTGAGTACGACCCGTTTGGGTCACAAAAGACCGAAACGGCGGTGCGCCCCACGACCATCGACTTCGTCGACATGCTGCGGCCCACGCTCGCGCCAGGAACGCGCGTGGGGCGCTGCGTGGTCTCAGACCTCGTCGGCAAAGGCGGCATGGGCGAGGTGTACCGGGCGGAGCTGCAGGGCGACCTTGGCTTTCGCCGAGCAGTGGTGCTCAAGCGGCTGTCGGTCGAGCAGGACGACGCCGACGCGCTGCAGGGCTTCCTGCGTGAAGCCGAAGTCGCAGCACGCATTGCCCACCCAAACGTCGTGCAAATCTTTGACCTGCAGGTGCACAGCAACGAGCCATTTATCATCATGGAATACCTTGATGGTTTGTCGTTGCAGAAGCTGGCGCAGCGGCGGTGGCGCGAAGGCGGTCGGCTCGATGCGCGGGTGCTGACCCGTTGCGCCCTCGACGTTGCCCGCGGCTTGTATGCGGCCCACAACATGCGCCGCGA
>JBIKRQ010000386.1:0-5963 GCA_044349155.1 Myxococcota bacterium | reverse complement strand
CTTCCTCTCGATCGCCGACGCGATCACCTTGAGAGATGCGCTCGACGAGCAGATCGGCACCCAAGAAACGAAGCTCGTCGAGCTCGAGCAGAAGGCTCAGCACCGAACGCAGTTTCTCCGCGAAGTTGAACGCTTGAAGCAGCGCTTGCGCGAAGCCGAAGAGCAGCTGCCGAAGCAGGCCGAAATTCCCAAGGTGCTGCGCGACATCGACTACGAGGCCAAGCAAGCTGGTCTGCGCGTCGACCGCTTCGAGCCCCAGGCTGAAGCGCAGCAGGGCGACTTCGCTGCTGTGCCGCTCAAGATGACGGTGCGTGGCAACTACCACGAGATCGCCGTGTTCCTCGATCGCCTCTCGAAGATGCCCCGCATCGTCAACGTGAACGACCTGAACATGACGGTGCCCACCCTCGAGAACAAGAAGATCGTCGTCGCCAGCTCGTACACAGCGACCACCTACCGCTTCCTCGAACGCGAAGAGGCACCAAAGGCCGCGGGTCCTGCCGCTGCTGGCGATGCTGCCGCCGTGAACGTGAAGGATTGAGGCGCACCATGTTGATCAAGAAATCCACACTGCTCGCGCTTACGTGCCTCATGCTCACCGCGGTCGTTGGCTGCGGCGAAGACGAAGAAGAGGCCACGCCCACGGTCGGCGTGAAGAAGAAGGCCGACGACGCTGCACCAGCGGTCGCTGAGCCGGTGAAGAAGGCCGAGGATCAGTCGTACTCGTACGAAGTCATGGTCAACGGTGCTCCTCGGCGCGACCCGTTCAACACGTACTTCCAGGAACTCACGGGCGTGAACGACAGCGTCGACACCTCGAAGTTCACCGAGCTGCAGAAGATCGACCTCGACAAGCTCAAGCTGGTCGCCGTCGTCGTCGGCACCGCCACGCCGATGGCGATGGTGGAAGACCAGAGCGGTCGCGGGCACACGCTCAAGATCGGCACGCTCGTCGGCAAGCGCCTTGGGCAGGTGAAGCACATCCGCCGCGGCGAGGTCATCGTGCAGGAGGAGTTCCGCGACTTCACCGGCAAGCGCATCCCGCAGCTCAAGGAGCTGAAGCTCGAAGAGGGCGCGGTCGCTGCGCCTTGAGGCATCCGCCGCCTGAACGTCTGCAAGCGCCCACTTCGGTGGGCGCTTTTTGCGTAGGCGACGTCGCTTTTGAAAACCGAACGAGCCCTGCTAACGGCCGCGGTGTCACTTTTGGCATGCGCCTGCGCGCGTGTCGGTTCCTGCCAGGGGTTCACGCATGCACGCCGCTGTTGCCGCCGAACTTGCTGCTCGTGCTCGTCGCGCCAGTCGCGCACTTGCTGTCGCCACCACGGCGCAGAAAAACGCCGTGCTTGGTCGCATTCGTGCCGCCCTCGCCACCAGCGACGTGATCGAAACCGTGCTCGCTGCCAACGCTGTCGACGTCGACGCGGGCATTGCCGCGGGCTTGTCGCCCTCGATGGTCGATCGGTTGCGCCTCGATCCGCAGCGGCTGGTGTCGCTCGGCCGCGCTCTGCAGCAGGTCGCCGCGTTGCCCGATCCCGTCGGCCGCATCACCGAGTTGGGCGCACAGCCCTCCGGCATCGTCGTCGGGCGCATGCACGTGCCGCTCGGTGTGGTGCTCATGATCTACGAGGCCCGCCCCAACGTCACCATCGACGCCACGGCGCTGTGTTTGAAGGCCGGTAACGCCGTCATTCTGCGCGGTGGTCGCGAGGCGCTGCAGACGAACAAGGCTCTCGCCGCCATCGTGGCAGCCGCACTCGTTGAAGAGGGCCTGCCCGCTGATGCAGCGCTCTTCGTCGACGATCCCGAACGCGAATTGCTCTACGCGCTGTTGCGCCGCAGCGGTGAGATCGACCTCGCCATTCCGCGCGGCGGCACGGCGTTGATCGACGCGGTGAACACCCATGCGCGCGTGCCCGTGATTCAGCACTACCAGGGCATCTGTCACGTGTACGTGAATGCTGGCGCCGACGTGGGCATGGCCGAGCAGATCGTGGTGAACGCCAAGACCAGCCGCCCCGGGGTGTGCAACGCCGCCGAAGGCTTGATCGTCGATGCAGCGATCGCAGCGGCGGCCGTGCCGCGGTTGGCGAAGTCCTTGCGTGACCTCGGCGTCGAAACGGTGGGTTGCGAGCGCGCCGTCGCCTTCGATGCTGCGATCGCCCCCGCAGGTGCTGCCGACTTCGACACCGAGTTCCTCGGCCCGAAGATCGCCGTCAAAGTCGTCGACGACGAAGCCGCGGCACTCACGTTCATCGCCGAGCACGGCAGCCACCACACCGAGTCGATCGTCACCAACGATCACGCAGCGGCCATGCGCTTTCTGCGTGCTGTCGATGCGTCGTGCGTGATGGTGAACGCGAGCACGCGCTTCAACGACGGCGGCGAACTCGGGTTGGGTGCTGAACTCGGCATCTCGACGACGAAGTTGCATGCCTACGGCCCGATGGGCCTCGAAGAACTGTGCACGCGCAAGTTCGTGGTGCTTGGCCACGGAGAGGTCCGCTGATGTCTGCTTCGTCTTCTGCTTCGCTGCCCACGTCGTCGCGCACGGTGGTGTTGAAGTTCGGCGGGTCGTCGGTCGCCGACGTCGATCGCCTCAAAGCCGTCGCCGGCCTCGTGCAACAGCGCCACGCGCAGGGAGTGCGTGTCTGCGTGGTGGTGTCGGCGATGGGCAAGACCACCGACGAATTGCTGCGCCTCGCGAAGCAGGTCACCGCCGAGCCGCCACGACGTGAACTCGACATGTTGTTGAGCACCGGCGAACGCGCGAGTGCTGCACTGCTCACGATGGCGCTGGCCGGCCTTGGCGTCGGTGCGGTGTCGTTTACGGGCAGCCAGGCGGGGATCATCACGAACGCGACGCATGCTGGTGCGCGCGTGCTCGAGGTGCGGCCGTACCGCGTGCAGGACGAGCTCGATCGCGGCCACGTCGTCGTCCTCGCGGGCTTTCAGGGCGTGTCGTACCTCAAAGAGATCACCACGCTTGGTCGTGGCGGCTCCGACACCACGGCGGTGGCGTTGGCCGCAGCGCTCGACGCCGACTGCGAGATCTACTCCGACGTCGACGGTGTCTGGACCAGCGACCCGCGCGTCGTGCCGTCGGCCACGAAGATCGAAGCGCTGAGCCACGAAGAAATGCAGGAACTCGCCACGTCGGGGGCCAAGGTCCTCAACGCCCAGGCGGTGCAGTTTGCGAAGGCCCGCGGCATCGCCATCTATGCGCGCAAAACGGGTGATGCGGGCGTGGGCACCGTCGTGCGCAAAGACGCGCCGCCGCCCGTCGGTGGGGTGCGTGGCGTTGCCCACCGTGAGCTCCTGCACCGCGTGACGGGCCCGGTGTCGTCGCTGCCCGAGCTGCTCACGAAACTCGAAGCCGCACACCAGGTGATTGGGCCGGTGCAGGCGGGGGCCGAACGCTTCGAAGTGCTGGTGCCGCCCGAAGACGCGCACGGCTTGCAGTCCGCACTCGCGGGCCTCGACGTCGTCGCCGACACGGTTGGTGCGGTGTCGCTGGTGGGGCAGGGCATGCTCGAGAACCCGGGCCTGCTGCGCGACGCGTTGGTGGCGTTGCAGACCGCAGAGTTCACAGCGCTCGGCGTGTCGACGTCGAGCTTTCGGATCACCTTCCTCGTTTCGGCCGGTCCCCGCGTGGCGGAGCTCGCCCGCGTGCTCCACGATCGTTTCGTGACCCACGATCGCCTGGAGTCTGCGGCCTGAACGGTGCGGTGCGTGGGGGGGCTGACGACGACACCGCTCGTTCGTCGGTCAACCCGCCGCGCTGCGCGTCGGCCACGGCAGGCGCCAACCGCGGTGCCCCTTGTGCGGTGAACAGCTGCGATTGCTGCCCACACAAATAGCGCCGCTCCACGCCATCGCTGCCGCGCATGAGGCCACCCACGACGCGCAGCCCCCGTCGAGGGGCAGGTTCGTTCGCCGGGCCCAGCAGCAGGTGCGACGCCGCCAGCAGTGCCTTGGGCAAGCGCGCATCGCGCTCGAGCGCGACGTAGGCCGCCGGGCGCAGATCCCAGCGCAGCTCCTGGTGGCACCAATCACCGCGGGTCTGCAGCAGCGGGCAGCTCGGCGCACCTCGACACGGGCTCAAAATGCCCACGCCGTCGGCGACGAGGTCGTCGCGCAGCGCCATCAGTGCGCGGCTTTCCATGCGCATGGCGGGCTCGACAATCAGCAAGCGCCCCCGCGGCGACAGTGCCGACAACGACGCCGACACCAACCGCCGCCGTGGCCCGATGTCGCGCGGATCTGACAGTTCGTTGAGCACGTTGGCCGCGATCACAAGATCGACCGGCTCCTTCGGCATCCACGTCGAGGTCGGCCCGCTGATCGAGCGCTCCAGCGTGGTCACCACCGACGGATCTGCGCCCACCTTCGCGAGCACCGCCAAGCCTGCATCCAGCGCGCTGCGCGACAGGTCGACCGCCGTGGCCGCAGGCAATGCCCCGTACACGCACCAGGATGCCAGCACACCGCTCAACGGCCCCGATCCAAGGTCGAGGACGGTGCGGGGCTCAGCGCCCGGCAAAACGCCTTCCTGGTGCGCCTGGAGCAGCAACCCGCTCAAACGCGCCACGTTGTGCGGCACGAAGAAGCCCAGGTAGGCGCGGCGCATGGCCGGTTCGCGCATGTAGGTGGTGGCACGACTGCCGCGCTGGTCGGTGAACAAAGCGCTCAAGCGGGTGACGTCTGGGCCGAGAGGGGCAGGGTGTTGGGAGCGCGCCACCGCCACCGCAGCGTCAGCCACGGCAGACACGCGTTGGGCGATGGCGGCGGGATCGAGGGACGTGGTCATACCGGGGGTGTCCGATGCTGCGCGGTGCACATGGTGAGAGTGAGATCAGGTTGAACCGCGGCGGAGCTGGTGCCGTTTCATCAGCAGGAGGGCAGCCATGACGAAACTCCGATCGCCTCGCCCCGTCGACGTGCCGCCCGCGTGGATCATCGAGCAGCTGCCCGCTCCGTCGTCGTCGATCGAGCCGCCACGCCCATGGGCCGAGCGTCCCTCGATGCCCGAATGGGACGAACCGCCGGTGCCAGAAGAAGAAACGGCCCCGACAGGCGGGACCGTGATCATCATCGATCTGTAGACGACGATGCTCAGGCGCGCTCGACGTAGTCGCCGGTGCGCGTGTCGACCTTGACCTTCTCGCCTTCCTTCATGAACAGCGGCACGTCGACGACGTGACCGGTGCTGAGCTTGGCCTTCTTGGTCGTGTTGGTGGCGGTGTCGCCCTTCACGGCCGGCTCGGTCTCGGTGATTTCGAGGACCACCGAGTTCGGCAGGTCAACGCTCACAGCCTTGCCCTGGTAGAACAGGATGCTGACGTTCATGCCGTCGACGAGGAACATGGTGCTTTCGCCCAACATTTCCTTCGTGATCTCGTACTGCTCGTACGACTTCGGATCCATGAACGTGTAGACATCGCCGGCCGCAAACAGGAACTGGCCGTCTTTGTCCTCGACGTCGGGGGTGCCGACCTTCTCGCCCGAGCGCATCGTGGGCGCCGTGATCTGGCCCGTGATCAGGTTGCGCAGACGGCAACGGGTGATGGCAGCGCCCTTGCCCGGCTTGTGGTGCTCGAACTCGATGATGCTGTAGGGGGTGCCATCGATCTCGATGCGAAGGCCGCGGCGGAAGTCCGACGTCGTGTACATGCTTGCTCCTGAAAACCAACGAAACGCCGGCTGGTTACGGAGCCCGCTCGTCGCGGTCAACCCCAAAGCCGCGCCGCGGGCTCACCACAGGCTTGAACGCAAGGCCAGCTGAGCCTCGAGTGCCAGCAGGTACGAGCCGATGCCGAAGCCCTCGATCCGCCCACGGCAGGCGGCGCCAACGATGGCCTCGTGACGGATGGGTTCGCGGGCCACGGTGTTGCTGAGGTGGACCTCAACGACGGGCAGGGGGGCAATGCTCCGCACGGCGTCGGCAATGGCGAGGCTGGTGTGGG
>JBIKRQ010000385.1:0-5975 GCA_044349155.1 Myxococcota bacterium | reverse complement strand
GGGCTGTCTTTGGTTCTCGTGCGAGATCCAATCGACACACTCAGCACCTTCGGTGGCGGGGCTTTGAGCGCAGGCGTCTTTCTCGGTATTGGTGCGGCGTTGATGGCTGCAGCAGCGGACGACCTGCCTGGCGAAACACGCCCTCCAGACGCGCAAGCTCTTCCCTCTCGCGCCGACAACGTCCCAAGGAAGAAGGCGCCTCAGCGCGAATCGGCTTCCCGCAGCTACGTACAACCAGAATTTGAACCCAGAGACGAGTCGGAGTTCCAGCCCATCAGCTCGACCTTCGGTGTCGCGGCTGGGCATCGCGGCTATATTTTGCTTTTCTATCCGCTTGTCGGTGATAGATGTGCATCGGCAGAGATTGTGACGCTTGAAGGGCCGCAGAAGCTCGATCCATACACTCGCATGGATGGTGCGTTTCGTCTCGATGGCATTCCCACAGTGCAGTGTAGTGAATCCGTGCGCGTCGTCGCATGTGGGCGACAGCTCAGCCTCAGCGGAGCCGAGTGTGAAGCGGTTTCTCGGCTTCAGCGGCAGCAGTCGCGTTGAGTTTTCCTGCTTGAAATGTATCTGTGTAAGCGGTTTAGCGAGTTCTTCGCGCTGCACGCGCAATCGCACAGAAGCACTGCCGCAAAGGTCGCTGACCTTGCTTCGCAAGGTCGACGACCACAGCCTTCGGCTGTCGGCAGTGCTTGCGGTGGTGGCACGGTTTCGAAGCCCGTACTCGGTGCCACCACCTGTATTGTCGCCGACGTGCTCAAGGCCCTCGACTACGCGCACCGTCGCCGTCATCCGGTCACCGACGAGCCCCTCAACCTCGTGCACCGCGATGTCAGCCCGCAAAACGTGCTCGTCAGCTACGAAGGCGAGATCAAGCTCATCGACTTCGGCCTCGCCGCCAGCCGCCTGAAGGTCGAAAAAACCGCGCCCAACGTCGTCATGGGCAAGATGGCCTACATGTCGCCCGAGCAGGCCCGCGGCGACACCATCGACAGCCGTGCCGACATCTTCGCCTGCGGCGTGTTGCTGTACGAGCTGCTCGTCGGCGAGCGCTACTACGAAGGCATGACACCCAAGGCCATCTGGGACGTCGCTGGCCGCGGCGGATTTCTGCCGCGTGCCTGGGCCACCATCGACCCACTGCTGCAGATGATTTTGAGCCGCGCACTGCACAGCGACCCGGCCCGTCGCACGTCGACGTGCGGCGCCTTTCGCGAGGAGCTGCTCGGGCTGGCCATGGCGCAAAAGGCCGACGCCGAACGCACGCTGCGCGAGCTGATGGAGCACACCTTCGCCGACGACATCGCCCGCGAACGGGCGTTGATGGCGCGCTTCGCGAGCGTGAGCCTGGCGTCGTACCAGGCAGCCCTCGAAGACAGCCGCGCGAACATGACCCTCGTCGCGTCGTCGTCACCGCCAGCACCTGCAGCACCCGAGGCGCAGCCCGCGTCCGTCGTCGACAGCAGCACCTCGCCCGCGGCCATCGTGCCAAACGGCGTCGCCGCCATCGCCGCCGCCAGTGCCGCCCGCGACGGCACGCAGATTGTTGCGCGCCCGGTACGCCCCGTCCCGGTTGTCGTCGAGAACAGTGGCGTCGACGCCGCCGCGTTCGGCCAGAGCAAGCGGCCGTGGGCGTTGCTCGCGGTGGTCGCGCTGCTCGTGATGCTGGGCGTGTTCATGGGGCGGCAGCGCCGTGCCGTCGAGGCGATGCCAACACCTGCCCCCATCGTCGTCGTCGCAGCGCCCCCGGTCGTTCCCGTCGTCGCTGTCGAGCCGGTGGTGCCCGTCGTCGCGCCGGTGGCGCCCGTCGTCGCGCCGCTGGCGCCCGTCGTCGCGCCGGTGGCGGTCCCCGTCGTCGAGGCTGCCGTGCCGGTCGCACCTTCAGCGCCGGCGTCGGTGTCAGTGGTCGCAAAACCCACCCCGGCGAAGCCCGCCGCGGCGCCAGCGGCGGCCCCGGCCGCTCCACAAACCCCGCCAGCCGCACCAGTACCGCCCGTGGTCGCCGAAACACCCGTCGAGCCACCACGTGCCGCCCCAGTCGACCTTGCGCAGTGGCAGCTGTTCAAGCGCAACCACAGCGGCGACTCCTGCGTACGCGCGTTGGTCGCGCGGGCGTTTGCGATTGGCGAGTCCCGGCTCGTGCTCGACGAAGCGCGCCAGATTCGGACGTGCGCAGCAGCATTGGGCGAGGCGCTGTGAAGCTGTCGATGCACCACGTCGCCGTGCAGGTGAACAACCTCGAGGTCGCGCGCCGCTTCTACGTCGACCTGCTCGGATTCCGTGTGACGCGCGAGCAGCCGCACAGCGTGTGGCTCGACGCTGGCGGTGTGATCGTGATGCTCGAACTGTGCAGCGGCGTTGTTGAGCACGGCGACTGGGCCACGCCGCGGGTCGGGCCGCACGTCGTGGCATTTTCCATCGCCCCAGCTGACCGCAGCGCATGGCTGCAACGTCTGGGCGACAACAACGTCGTCGTCGACCACGAATCGCGCTTCAGCATCTACTTCCGCGACCCGTTCGGCGCGCGCCTCGCCCTGTCGCACTATCCCGACGAGTGACCGCGCGAGAACCTTGCGGGCCACACCGACTTCGGGCACGTTCGGCGAGGGAGTCGAACCTGAATGCAAAAGTTCCTTGTGCTGTTCGCGGTCGTCGTGTCGTGCGCCGCGCGTGCGGAAGATGTTTACGTCGTCATGCACACGACCGGCGAAGCCAGCACGGGTCTCGACAACGCCATTCACGCCGTCCTTGCTGAACGAGACATGAAGGTCGTCGTTGCGCCGACGGCGAATGAGCTCGCGTCCGGGCTCCAGGCGGCAGCGTGCAAGAGCGGTCCCGACGTCTGCGCACTCGCCGTCGGACGTGCGCTCGGAGCAACGCGCGTGATCGCCTCATCGGTCACCGCCACCGATGCAGGTTGGGCAGCCGAGTTGTCGTTCCACGACATCACCACGGGCGTCATCGTCCGTCGGCAGGTCAGCGGTCCACGCGTCGACACGGTTCGTTCGGTGCGGATTGAAACGCTGAAATATGCAGGGCTGCCGCTCAAGGGCCGACTGCTCGTCAACGGTCTCCCGGAGGGGGCGCTCTTGTTGATTGATGGCGCTGACGCTCTCGTCGTCCCGATGACAAAGCCCGTCATGCTCACGGTTGGCGAGCACGAGCTGCAAGCGCGCTTCAACGACGGTCCGATCTACAAGCAACAGGTCGTCGTCGAGGGTGAGCAGCAGGTCGAACTCGCCCTGTGTGCGACCGGCTCAGACATCGCGCCCTGCACCGAGACTGCGCCGAGGGGCACCGTTGGCCCGTCGCCGCTGTTCGTCGCTGGTGTCGTTGGCGTCGGCATCGGCGCGGCGGCGATCGTGGTCGGCGTCGCAGCAAACGTGCTCGCGAACGAGCGCACCTTTGGCACAAGTGCCGAAGAGGAACGACAGCAGTTCAGGACGATGTCGACGATCGCCACGGCCGCCTACATCTCGGGCGGAGTGCTGACCGCCGCAGGCCTCGCAGCAACCATCATTGGCGGAGTGTCCGAATGACGATCAACAAGACTGTTCACTCGTTGCTTGCCCTTGTCGCGCTCGCGTTCTTGGCGCCGCTTCCCGGTTGTTTCGGCCAGTGCGAAACCGATAGCGACTGCGGCGCCACCGGTCGCTGCGACGACGTCGACGGCGCCGGCGTTTGCGTCCCACGCGACAGCAGTGAAGGCGAAGGGGAAGGCGAGGGAGAGGGGGAAGGCGAGGGCGAGGGGGAAGGAGAGGGTGAAGGCGAAGGCGAAGGCGAAATCGTCATCGCGGTGACGTTCAATGGCGGGGCCGTCGAGGTTGCCGGTGGCGCAGCACTGCTGACGTACACCGAGGCAGGCGACCTCGCCGTGAGCGCATCGAGGGCAGGGGCTGACGTTGCATGCAGCGCAGCATCGCAGTCGATTGCCGCGCCCGACCTCAACTCAGCCGACGCTGACATTGAGGTCACGTGTGAGAGCGCGTCCATCGTCGTGCAACTCCGGCCACTGGCGGCCTTTGCACGATCTGGCGCACCAGCATTGGACCCAGGAGCGCTGCTCGACGCCGCGTCGTTCGTCGACGTGAACACGGCAGCACAGGAGCCCGCCATCAGCTGTTCATTCGTCGTTTCTCCCGAACAAGGGCGATCCGGAAGCGGGGCTGTCGAGTGCTCGCGTGGCGAGGCGCGGACGGCGCAGATTGGGGTGAGCATTGCGGTAAACGTGTCGTTGCAGAGCGCAACTCTCGACGTCCGCGCAGGCAACCTCGTCGCGTTGGTTCAGCAGTTGGGGGCGACGTCGTGCACCTCAGCGTGCGCTGCCGGACCAGTCAGTGTGACGGCGAACGGCGAAGTCGCGGTCCCTTTGACGAACCACGCCGACGGACCGGCGACCTGCGGCGTTACCTGCAGCGGTGACGCCGGCTCCAGTGCGAGCGAGAACTTTCAGGTCTACTTCGCCTCCGACGGAGTGACGTCGAGAACGGAACTTGACAACGCAGCGGGGGCGGTTGCTGTTGTTGGCGCGGTTTCGTTGACGACCCAGAACCTCGACGGCGAAGTTGGGAACGCGACCATCACCATGACCACGGCGGACTTTCGCTTGACAGATACGGGCAACGGTGTCGTTGCCTTTTCGTTTCCATCGCTCCGAGTTGTGGGCGGGACCTTTGCCATTTCTGACAATGTGGGTCTCACTGGTCTAGACGCAAATGAGGGCGTCAGCCGGCGACAGGCATTCGGAGCGCTTGAACGCATCGATCGCGACTTCGTCCTTGAGAGAAACAACAACCTGACGAGCGCCGGGAACGCGACCGACGCCGTAGGCGGGGGAGCGTTCCCGGCGCTGGCGACGGTCTCGGGAAATTTCAGCGTCGCCAGCAACGCGAACCTCGCTTCACTCGCGTTCCCGGCGCTGGCGACGGTCTCGGGAAATTTCAGCGTCGCCAGCAACGCGAACCTCGCTTCACTCGCGTTCCCGGCGCTGGCGACGGTCGAAGGGAGCCTCGCCATCCAAGGAAACCCATCGCTCGACGAGGTGTCGTTTGCCGGACGGCCCCTGGTCGCAGGCGTCCTGAGTGAAGATGATATTACCCTGTCGCGCAATGATATGGGGTGTGATGTTGTTTCTGATTTGTTCTGTGTTTTCCAATTGGGTGAGAATGCAGAGAGCTTTCTTTTGAGGAATGGCAGCGGGGGCTCGTGTGGTGTTCCAGCGAGCTGTCAATGAAAGACAGTTGATAGCACTGCCGCAAAGGGTCGCTGACCTTGCTTCGCAAGGTCGACCACAGCCTTCGGCTGTCGGCAGTGCTTGCGGTGGTGGCACAGTTTCGAAGCCCGTACTCGGTGCCACCACCTGTATCGTCGCCGACGTGCTCAAGGCTCTCGACTACGCCCACCGTCGTCGTCATCCCGTCACCGACGAGCCCCTCAACCTCGTGCACCGCGATGTCAGCCCGCAAAACGTGCTCGAGATCAAGCTCATCGACTTCGGCCTCGCCGCCAGCCGCCTCAAGGTCGAAAAAACCGCCCCCAACGTCGTCGTCATGGGCAAGATGGCCTACATGGCGCCCGAGCAGGCCCGCGGCGACACCATCGACAGCCGTGCCGACATCTTCGCCTGCGGCGTGCTGCTGTACGAGCTGCTCGTCGGCGAGCCTACTACGAAGGCATGACGCCCAAAGCCATCTGGGACGTCGCTGGCCGCGGCGGATTTCTGCCGCGTGCCTGGGCTACCATCGACCCGCAGCTGCAGATGATCTTGAGCCGCGCACTGCACAGCGACCCGGCCCGTCGCACGTCGACGTGCGGTGCCTTTCGCGAGGAGCTGCTCGGGCTGGCCATGGCGCAAAAAGCCGACGCCGAACGCACGCTGCGCGAGCTGATGGAGCACACCTTCGCCGACGACATCGCCCGCGAACGGGCGTTGATGGCGCGCTTCGCGAGCGTGAGCCTGGCGTCGTACCAGG
>JBIKRQ010000666.1:0-5979 GCA_044349155.1 Myxococcota bacterium | reverse complement strand
GACACGTGCGTTGTTCACGTGTTGAACGGTCATCGTCACAACGCAGCCTGCGCCGTCCTCGACGACAGGAGCAGGCCGCACGCCGATCACGTGTGCCTCGCCTTCGAAGCCCAGTTCCGGCAAAGACAGACGCCCGTGACCATCGGGGAAGGCTTCGAGTGCCGCAGACGGGCGCAGCAGCGTCACGCTGTGCACGTCGAGCGGTTCGTTGTCTGGAGCTGCCTCCAGGTCGATGACGATCCAGTCCGCTCCGACAGTCGTCGGGCATGCCTCGTCGCGGCGGTTCGACATCACGCGATCGCCGACGTCGATGTCCTCAATCGGCGTCGCGCCTTCGCCTCTGAGCACAGGGGTATCGCCAGTGAAGCAAATCCCGGCACCGCCGCATCCCCCACCGGCGCAAGTGACGCGGGCGGCAGCCGTGGAGTTTGCACGCGACGCAGCCCCCCCCACAACAGACAGGACACCGCGACCGATACCGCCGGCAGCCGCCCACGCGGCACGCACGGCGAGGAAGCCGGCACTGAACACCTTCGGAGCAATGAAGACGTTGACGAAGATGTCGTTCTCGAGGCTGTTCGGGTTGTGGCGAGCACTCTCAACGCGACCGTAGTCGACGAGCAACCGCACTTCGCAAGGCCAGTCTTGCTCCTTGAGGCCGAAGGACTCGGCGAGAACCCTGCGGTCCTCCTTCGTCGTTGCCCGCAACTGCTCGTCGACGCGCTCGTGCACGTCGTCCGTCGTCAGCAACGGATCGCAGTAGCTCGCTGAGAACGGACCGCTCACGTTGATGTCGAGCGCCTCAACCGCTGTACCGCTTCCGGTATTGATTCCGTAGATGACGACCTGCTTCGTTCCCGCGCGTTCCGAGATGATGCGCCCGCTTCTGTCGCGTCGGGGCTGCTCACCAACGCCAACGGTGCGCACCGCTTGTGTGCGAGAGAGTGCGTCCCGGTCCGTGTACACGGTGGCGCCAACGCTCGGTCCAACCTCGTCGACGAGAAACTCGAACACATCGCGCTCAATCAGCTCCTGCCGGCCATCGTAGGCAACGCTGCCAACAGCAACCGCACCATCTGCGACAGGCACGTCGTACAGGTCTGCACTCAACCGATCGTCGTCCCAGGTTGTGAACAAGACTGTGTTGTCGCTCGGCTCGACATCGCTCGTGAGCGTGAAGCTCAGCTCTCTTCCGGCGGCGTCACGTGTCCAGGTCTTGCGCCCAAGCTCAACAACGTAGGTCTCGCCCTGCGTGTTGAGGCGCGTGACGAAGTCATTCGAACTGATCAAGCCCGCGACGTCGTACGCGCGAGTACCAAACGAAGCTGTTGCACCGCCGATTGACACCACTTCGCTCAACGCGCGACCAGCACCGTCGATCACCCGATCGATCTGTGAAGTCTCGCGTCCACTTGTTCTCGTCTCGCGGACAAGACGACCACCCCGATAGTCGTAGGTCGACGTGGTCGTCGGGAATGTCTGCCGACCGGTGAACGTGCTCGTCTCTTGCGCGTTCTCGCGACGCACGACCCGGTCGAAGTCATCGACGTCTGTTGTCACCGAAGCCACTATTGGACTCGTCGTCGTCTTCGCAGTCTTCAAGACGCGATGCACTTCAGCGCTGTAGTCGTACGTCGTCTTCGTTGCGCGACGGAAGTAAGCGCCTTCCTCTTCAATCGTCGTCGGACGACCGCGATCGTCGAGGCGCGTCGTCGTCGTGCCGATTTGTGATCCCGTTGCTGACTCCTGCACCGAGTCCGCCGCAACGATGAAGCGATTCCCCGTCGTGTCGCCGTAGGTGAGCGCCTGCACGTGCAGCAGCTCATCCGTGCCGCGCGAGGCCACCCATTCCGTCTGCAGGCGCGCGCGGCCGTCGACGTCGTAGGCCATCTCAGTCGACAAGTGCACGCGGCCACCACTGCGCGCACGCGTCGTGGTCTTCAATGGTCGCAACGCAGCATCGATGGTCTGTTCAATGTGCAGGCCATCTGACGACGTCGTCACCTTGCGCGCGGCGTGGTCGTGCGTGATCGCGTAGCGGTGCTTGCAGGTGGTGCCCGACGCGCCCGCACAGATTTCGGTTTCGTAGCCGTAGGCTAGATCGTAGGTGGTCGTCGTTCGTTCGCTGTCGACCGTAACGGCGATCGGGCGCCCGAAGTCGTCGTACTCCGTCGTCGTGAAGGCGCCGTTCAGGTCGTGCTCTTTGCTGCTCACCAGCACGCCATGCTCGTACGTGTTCTCGACAGCGAGCTTCCTGGCCCCCGCGCCAACGCGGTAGACGTTGAGCACACGTTGGGTGTTGCCGTCGTACGTGTAGTCTTCGCCGCGACCGAGCGGGTCGCGGGTCGACGTCACGCGGTCGTGCGCGTCGATCGTCGTCGTGAAAACTGCTGCTGGATCAGACGCAAGGCGACGCCTCACCGTTTGCATACCGTTCGAGGTGCTGAGCTCGTACGTCGTGGTCCAGGTCTCGTTCGGGTCGTTCTCGAACTTCTCGCGAATCACGCGGCCGAGTGCGTCGCGCGTCGTCGTGAGCTTGCGGTCCGTCTCTACAATCTCGACGCGCCAGGGTCGCCCCAGTGAGTCGTATGTGATGTTCGTGGTGCGCGTGATGTCTTCCGCGACACAGGCGCTGCACGTCGTCGTGAGCCGCGTTGGCAGGTGCCACGTGCCATCAGGCACGGTCGCGGTCGTCGCGTAGCCTGGCGATGTGCTCGTCTGCATCACCGCGTTGCCGTCGACCGTCATCGCTTCGGCTTCGTGCTCGAGACCAACGACGCTCTGTGACAGCACCTTGCCCGTCGCGTGCACTGTGTTCGTGAACGTGACGCCTGTTCCACCTGCTGTGTGCTTCACGCTCGTCGGTATGTTGGTGCGCCGATGGCGATCGAGCACCTCCGTCGTCGTTCCTGGGCCGTAGCCGGCCGTTCGACCGGGGTGCGGAACTGCCGTCACAACGGTCTTCTTCAGAAGATCGCTGTCGTAGGTGTTCGTCACCGCATCACCAGAAGGAGCAGTGGTCTGTTCGGGCGCCACGAGCTGCGTGTCGTCGTTGCTCAACCACGATGCGGTGCTCGTGCCTTCTGCGTCAGTAAGCCTCGTGACGTTGCCGTACTTGTTGAGCTGCACCACGCCCACAGTGCCGTCGAGCAACGTCACGGCACGGGTGACCGCGCTGCCTCCAAAGTCGACGGCGACGTGGCGCCCCGGGAAGTTGCCCTTGGTCACCGTCTCGAACGGACTCTGCGACATGTGCGGGTACACATGTGGCCCATCGAAGCCACGATCCCACGACACGCTGTGCACGACTGGCGATGACGATTGCGGCAACTCAAGCGTTTCGCCGCTCAACTCGTTGCCCGCCGCAAAACGCTCGAACGCTCCTGCAAGTGTCGCCGGTACCGGCTCGTAGTCGTAGCGCCACAGTTCATCACGCGTCAGCGCACCAACACTGCCGTCGTCGTTCATCGGCCGCGTCTTTCGACACACGCGCAACAAGCGGCCGTAACGAACGGACGGCTTCTGCAGCGTCGGCGGACCGCATGCCGCACCCTCATCGAGATCGTGATCGAACTCGATCGTTGCAGCGTCTGTTTCGACACGGAGCAGACGCGGGATTGATGCCCGCGTGGTCGAGATGGGAATCGGCAGCCTCGACGAGGGTGAGCCTTCTGGGACTTCTGCGTAGTAGAAGCTGAGTCTCCAGGATCCGTTGCGCCACACCTCGTCGACGTGGTCATCCGTGCTTGTGTAGACCAGCGTCAGCGGCTTGTCGTCGATGCCGTCGTCGATCGATGTGAGCAGCAAACGACGACGACCAGGCCCCGAGGAATCCGTCGCTTCGCGGTTGAACGTGTAGATCGTGCCGGCGTCGTCGGTGAACGTTGCGCTCCAGTGCGCATACTGTGCGGGGTCGTTTGCGTGCGCCGTCACCCGCACATCGAGCTTGCCGGCGTGCGCCTTGTCGTTGGTGCAGTCCTCCACCTTCGTGACGCGCATGTTCGCGTCTTTCCGGACGGTACACGTCGGGAAGTCGTACCCCTGACCGCCCAACACCACCTGATAACTGCCTGGCATCGACTCGTAGATCGACCCCTCGAAGTTGTGGCTCCACCCCGTGCCCAATGGCGAAGGCTCGTTGCGGCCATTGTCGTAGGTGCGCTCAAACGCGCGTGTGACGCCGAGGTCGGGCAGCACGAGATCCGTGTAGCTGCGCACCAGTCGACCATCAGCGAGCACAATGCCGCCTTCGCTCAACTGTCCCGCAGGAAATGCAGCGCGTGTGACGAAACGTCCCTCGCCGACGTTGAACGGCAACGACGTTGGCGTTTGCACGTCCGACGACGTGGAAGACGTTCGCGGCGCGTAGCGAACGAAGAACGCCTTGCCCTTCTCGGTGCCCGGCATCGTTGACATCTCGGCGGGCAACATCAGCTGGAACCACTGGCTTTGGTCGCCAGGAATGAACTCGAGCCGTTCAACGGGCTGGTCAACCTCGCCACTGAACGGCAGCGGCGCGATCGTGTACCCGGTCGCTGGGTCGTACGCAGTGACGTCGATTCGCTTGAGCTTCGTGTTTGCGCCGGTGCACTTCTCGTCGAGGCACACCGTCACGATGCCGGTCTTCAAACGATCGGGATCGATGAAGAACAGCGCCTGGTTCAGCTTCGACCGCGCCGCGCGGGGCGGTTGCTTGATGGCGAAGTTCGTCGGCTCAACATCCTTCGTCGACTTGTCCGCCGTGTGCTCACTGCCGGCCACGAGGTAGTCACGGCGCGTCTTCGTTCCATACAGGTTGTGGCGGTACAGCACGTTGTCGGCGTTGCCGCTGAGAAACAGCTCGAGGTAGAGGACGTCGGCGGCACTGATCACTTCGTCGAGGGACGAGCCCTCGCAACTGCCGGTCAGCGCGTACGTGCCGGCACCCGCTGACACCGTCGAAACGTTGCACTCCATGCCTGTCTCGTCGGTGCCGAGCCGCACTTCGTAGTCGCCAACGCGTGACAAATCATCGCGACCAACGACCTCCGTGCGCCCTTTGTCGAGAAGATCGAGCGCCAGCGTCACCGCGTCGAGGCCCTCTTCAAGCCGTCCATCGACGTTGTTCTCGGCGACGACTTCTCGGTCGTCGCCTTTGCTCATCGACGTTTCGGGATGCTCAATCGAGAGCACGCGGAAACGGTGCTCGCGCGTCGTGTCGTAGCTCGCGACCTTGCGCGTCAAGCCACCAGACTCGGCCTGCAGGCGCGCGTCGTACAACGCCTTGACCAGCACGGCCTTCTTGGGAAAGCCGCGCAAGGTGACGTCGTCACGGAAATCGGGTGCCCCCGCAACCAACACTGCATCAGATGGGGTGATGCGCGCGGTGCAACGTCGCGAGGTCTTGCCGTCGGCGTTCGTCACATTGGTGCAATCGTTGCCAGCTTCGCGTTCGCTCTGGCTCAGCTCGCCGTCGCCATCGACGTCGGCATTGCCCGACAACGGACGCCCCACGACGTGCAGCAGGTGAAGGCCGGTCTGGACGGGCAGCGTCGTCGATGTCGTCGTCTTGCGCGCCAGGTGGAGCGCCTGGGTTTGCGTGCCGCCTGCGATGTGAAACAGCTGGTCTGTCGACGCTGCCCCGGACAAATGCACGACGCGGCCAGCGATCGGGGGAACGCCCGCAGGCACGTCGGTCAACGTGGTCTCGTCGTTGAGGCAGTCGAGGTACTCGCGCGGTGTCGCCCGCTCGTCGAGTTCGCTGCACAAGCGCTCCAGCGGTGCACCGCGCTTGCCCTCGTCGACGAGGGCCGTCACGCCCTGCTGCACAGCGGGGCCGCCGTCGATGTAGCCGGCATCGCTCGTGTCGGTGTCGAGCACGCCAGCGTCGACGTTGCTTGCGAGCAGGTCGGCCGTGGTGCGGCCGGTGCCCCACGATGAGCGAATCGGCGAGCCTGGCGCGCGCGCCGTTGAACCGCCGTCGACGTAGTCGTCGTTGCG
>JBIKRQ010000066.1:0-21992 GCA_044349155.1 Myxococcota bacterium | reverse complement strand
GCTGCAAGGCATCGCGCCAAACGCCTCCGCGCTCAAGAATCTGACGGCGCAAAAGATCGTTGCGCTCAACAGCGGTACGTTGACGTCGAAGGTGCCCAGCCAAGAGTACACCGTCGCTGCGAACTATCTGCGGGACTGGGGAACGAACTTCCCTGCGATTCGTGTCGAGGGCGAAGGCAACCCCACCGTCCGCGCGGCGCTGGATTCCATCGATGCCAAGCGAATCATCGAGACCAACGGCGGTCTCGACAACATGCAGCGACGCCGGGTGCGCGTGCGCGACATGATCTTCGCGAAACTGGGCGTCAAGCAGACCAAGACGGGCTGGCGACGCACGGTCAACTGGTGCGCGAGGGATTGGGAGATCGGCGTCGTTTACGAAAACGTTCGCAGTGCCACAGAGCAGACCTTTCGCACGGGCGCCGACGAAGACCTGCGCCTGATCATCGACTTTCCGTTTGATGAGGTGGGTTACAACCCCGCCGACGATGAGAAGAAGCTGCTGGATGTGGCCGAGGCTGGTCGGCAGCACACCATCGCCTGGCTGCCTGCGTTTGTGAGCGAAGACATCCAGACCACGCTTCGCGAACTGGTCGTGCTCGATGGCCTCGTTGATCTGAAAGACGACGATTTCGCCCAACGGGTCTCGTGGATCAGCGCCGAAGATTTGAACACAGCCCGTGAGACCCTGCGCGGGCAGCGAAGCCTCAAGGAGCGCAAGGTTTCTGATGCCCTCGAGGCGGCCTATTCGATTGTGAAGTCGAGCGGCGAACACCTCGCTCCCGGCCTCAAGCCTTCGAAACCACTGCATCTTCTGGTTGCCGATGCACCGCTCACGATGCCGACCGCGGGTGCATTTGACCGATGCCTCGAAGGCTTCGTCGAGCAGGCGTTGCAGCGCATCGCGCCACGCCACCCCGCGTTCAAGCTGGAGCCAACACGGTCCAGGCTTGAGCATGTTCTGGAAAGCCTCGCCGAGGTCGTGCAGTCAGAGGGCAAGAAGAAGCGGCTGGACCCTGCTCGCCTGAAAAACGTCGAAGGCATCGCCGCGGTGAACCACATGGGGCTGGTGCGCGTTGTCGACGACGAGGTCGTCTTCGCTGGGGGCTTGCTCAACGAAGTCAGCAAGCGTCTGGCATCGAAATCGGGAGTCGTGTCAGCTGGGGACGTGCGCGCGGCGCTCGATCCAGAAAATCTGATGATGCTGTCGAGGGAGCTGCAGGATTTCTTGATCCTGACCTGGGCCGTCGCCGCCGAGACGCCCTGCCGCTTCACGCTTCACGGCACGCCAATCGAGCTGACCGTTGGCAAGGTCGACGACGCGGTGGCCCTGATTCCGGTGAAGCTGCCCACGCCGACCGTGTGGGCGAAGGCTCTTGAACATGGTGAAGTCCTTGGCGTGAAGCTCACCGGCAAGGTGGTGTCTGCTCCGCGTCTCGACGAGTTCGCCTCCCAGATTCAGGCTCGGGCACAGGCTTTCGACAAGGCTGGCCTGACCACCCTCGCGCAGGAATTGACCTCGTGGGGGGCGTTGCTCGGAGTGGACGACATTGAGCAGCAGCAGCGCGGCCAGGTGATCCGGCAGTTGCGCGACTTCGTCACGACCGTGACCGGACAGCCCGCGTTCCAGGTGGCCGAGCTCACAGCGAACCTTCCGTGGAAGAAGGAACGCTTCACGGCGTTGACGTACATGACTGAGCCGAGAGCGATTCAGGGTCTCAAGGACCTGCTGCAGAAGGAGAACAACCGCGAGCTCATCAGCACCGGGCGTGAACAAGGAGATGCCGGCAGCGTCGATGCGAAGCAGGTGCTTGATGCACTGCGCGCGGCGCTGACCCACGACGAAAACGTGAGCCCCTTTGCCAAGGCCATGGACACGGCCACTGGCAAACTCATCAAGCTCCTCAAGCCTGTGGCGCCACCGCCTGCACCGATCTCATCGCCACCATCTGCGCCGACGGCGCCCCTACCGCCGGCCTCTGTTGGACCAGGACCAACGGTCTCGACGCCGGGCCCCGTCGTGGCGGTCGGAGGATCGTCGTCGAACTTCACTGCCACAGCCGCGCACGAGGCTGCCTCGACGACGACGTCCGAGCACCATGCACTCCGCGCTGTCGCTGATGTGGAAGCGCTTGCCGTTCATCTGCGGCAGCTGATCAAGGACGGCGTCGAGCTTGAGGTGGTTGTCACCGCACGAGGCCAGCGGTGACCGAAGGCCATGTCGACGCCCCCCAACTCGCCCTTGCTCACGTCGTGAGTGAGCTTGAAGAGCTGCACCGCGAAGAACATCGCACGATGCGATGCTGCATCTTTGCGACGCTCGGCCCGTCGAGTCCGAAGCAAGCCGAAGTCACGGCGAACCTTCAGCGAGGGCGGACCCGCTTCAGCGTGCGCGAGGTCGGCTCCGAGCTGGAACTGCGACTGCTGCTCGACGAGGAAAAGAGCGAGGACGTGGTTTACCTTGTGCCGTTCGCTCGACAGTTGCCGCGCGACGTTGCGGCACGTTTCGCGCGCGGCGACGTGTATTGGCCGAGTGCCGAGCGGCAACTGTCGCGGCGCTTTGGTGCACGCAAGGCGTCCCCGCGGCTGAGCACAAGTCGCCTTGCTCGATTGGCCCGCCACGAGGGAGCGCGCGACTACGCCGACCCGACACTGCCGCACAAGTCGACGGTCGACCTCGATGAGGCGTGGCCTCTGTATCTGCAAAGCTGGCTCGACCTGCCCCGTGGGCAGCTCACAGCAGCAAGGTTGTTCGAGGCTGCACTCAAAGGGGCGCCACATAAGGGCGTTTCCCTCGCGACCGCCCTCGGCCGCGTACCCGACGCGGCTGAAGAGATGCTCAACGTCGTTGAGCAGTCGCATGGTGTGGCAGCGCGACAGATCCTTGCAGGCTGGCTCACCGGTCGCGTCAACGTCGTCGCAGCCTTCGCCCTTGTCGGTGAAGCCACGCGGCACGTGCTGGTAGACCCACATTCGTCCTTGTGGAACTCGCTGCTAATGGTGCTCGAAGTGAGCATCAAGAGCATTGCCGAGCATCCGCTTCGCAGCGTGCTGGATGCTGCGAAGCGCCCTGGCCTCGCACAAGCACTGCTTGAGCTTGCGTCGCTGGTCTCACAGGTGTGGACCCCGTTCGCCGAGTCTCATCCGACCGTGGCCAATGAGCTCCTCGGCAAGGCTGAAGAACTGCTGAGCACAGAGGAGGCTCGTGCAGCCGCGAGCGAGTCTCGGCGACTGCCGTCGACGTGGACGCTTCGAGCTCAGGCGTTCAACGACGCTCTTCTTGCCCATGTCGATGGACCATCGCTGACAACGCTCGAGAACATCAGCACCGCAGACTTCCACCTTCGTCAGCACGATTGCATGACGCGCAGCCTCGATGCGCTCACGCCGATGATCAAGCGACTTGCGTCGTTCCTGCTGCTCGAGATGCCAGCGCTGACCAACGATCCGGCCAACGAGCTGCAGGTGCTTGCTGAATTCCATGTTGGACACGGCGGTTGGGCCGACTGGGCCAGGCAAGAATTGCGGGGCCGCGATACGGGTGCTCTACAGCCTGGTGTGGCGAAGCTTTTGGCGGCTGTCGACGACGTGCGAGACAGGCTCGATGAGCGTTTCGCGAAGGCCTACGCGCGGCTGGTGGCCCACAAGGGTGGTCGCGACCACCTCCAGGGCGTTGAGCGCATCGAGCATGCTCTCGATCGCTTCGCGCTCAATGTCGTTGGCGCCACGCCCGGCCTGCGCATTCTTGTGCTGTGTATGGACGGCATGTCATGGGCGAACCTGGCTGAGCTGTGGGACCGCCCCAACAGTCGTCTCGCGTCGTTCTCGCCGCTGACGCTGCCCGCAGGCAAGGCCAGCGACCCGGTCGCCCCCGTTGTCGCCATCGTCCCAACCATCACCCGCGTGAGCCGCACCGCTTTGTTCCTTGGCCGCGAACTCACCGCTGGTGAGGGGCTCGACACGAGCCGCGATGACGAACGCTTTGGGAAGCATCCGGTGGCAACGGCTCTCGTCGATGCTTCTGCAAAGGCGAAAGGGGCAACGACAACGACGGTGTCCAAACCCGTGCTGTGGCTGAAGCGCGACCTGGTGGCCCCTGCGGGACAGCTCAATCCAGACGTGAAGAAGTTGCTCGCAGATCCGCTGGCCCCGGTGGTTGGCGTCGTCGTCAACGCCATCGACGACCAGCTCAAGGGCTCGTCACAGGTGCGGACCGAGTTGAGTGTGCACACCATCCCCGTGTTGCAGGCACTGCTCGACGCCGCTGAGCAAGCGGGGCGCGCGGTGCTCTTGTGCAGCGACCACGGCAACATCTCGTCGCAGCGGTTTGCTGGCACACCGCCCGTGCTGATGAAGAAGTCCCAGGCGACAATGGGGGGCGCGCGCTGGCGCGTGCTGCACGGCGATGAAGAGGCGGGCCCACACGAGGTCAAAGTTCCCGCAGGTGCTCTGGCCACCGCGGACGTCGCCTTCGTCGCTGTCCCCTACGACGAGGTCACCCGCTACACACCCCACCTGCATGCGGGCGAACACGGTGGACTGTCGCTGTCGGAGGCCCTTGCCCCGACGGTGTTGCTCGCCCCCGGCGGTGTCGCTGGCGAATGGGTCGATGAGCGCAAGCTCTTTGAGCGGGCGGACTTCGGGCCGCCGTCGTGGTGGTCCGATCTCGGCGCGCCACGTTCGTCGTCGACAGCTTCCCCGAAGCCACGCACAGTCATTGCGCCGACACACGCAACAGCGCCTGCGGGCACGTCGTTGCCCCACACATCGCCCTCTACGGCACCGATTGCTGCAGCGACGCTCTTCCCGAACGACGACGTCGTCACCGCCGTGACGTCGTCGGAGATGTGGCAGGCGATGGTCGCCAACCGTCGGCAAGAAGAGGTCGACAAGGTGCGCAAGGGGTTGCGGCTGTTGCTCACCCTCGGCGGGCCTGCCGGGCGTTTGAGTCGCGACGCCTTCGCCAAAGAGATGCCGTTGATGGGGCCACGGGTCCCGGGCTTCGTGGCGACCATGGCCCAGGTCCTCAACGTCGATGGTGAGCAGGTCATCGGCATGGACACCAGGCAAACCGCTGTCGAGCTCGACCGCGCGTTGTTGTTGCGCCTCTTTGATGGAGCACCATCGTGACGTCTTCGTCTTCGCCTTCGGGTGCAACTGCTGGGCTGCCGCCGCTGTCGCTGGCACGGCGGGGCGACATTGTGCGGGCGCTGCGGCACGGCACGGTGCCCGAGAAGGGGCTGGAGCATCTTGCTGTCGGCCTCGCGCGCTTCGAGAAGGTCCTTGGCGATGAGCTGGTGACCTGCACGACGGGGCGTGGGCTCTTCAAGGCCGTGCGCGGCGAGTATGGCGCCGGCAAAACGTTCTTCTCGCGCTGGCTGTCGGCGCGGGCGCTCGAACTCGGCATGGCGGTCACCGAGGTGCAAATCAGCGAGGTCGATACGCCGCTGCACCGGCTCGAGACCGTGTACCGCCGCGCCCTTGAGAACCTGCGGACGTCGGCGCAAGACCGCGGTGCGTTTCGGCAACTCGTCGAGAAGTGGTTCTTTGACCTCGAGGAAGAGGTTCTGCAGAAAGACCCTGCGCTCGAGGAGAACGCCGACAAACTGCATGCTCAGGTGGGCGCGCTGCTCGAAGCACGGCTCACGGACATCTCCAAAGACCAGCCAGCATTCTCGCAAGCGTTGCGCGCCGCACATCGAGCACGCCTCGAGAACGACGTCGACACGTTCGACGGGCTCATGGCGTGGTTGATGGGTCAGCCGCACACGGCAGCTGCAGTCAAACGCAAAGCCAACCTCAAAGCCGACGTCGACGCGAAGAGCGCGTTGGCGTTCTTTCGTGGACTGTTGGTGCTGCTGAAGCAGACCGGGCGACCCGGTTTGTTGTTGATCCTCGACGAGGTCGAGACCATCCAGCGCGTGCGCGCCGACAGCCGCAACAAGGGCCTCGATACCTTGCGTCTGCTGCTCGACGCCCTCGACCACGGTCAATACCCGGGGCTCTACCTCGTCATCACGGGCACGCCGGCGTTCTTTGAAGGGTCGCAGGGGATTCGTCGCCTGCAGCCCCTCGCCGACCGCCTGCATGTGGCCTTCGACGCCGACCCGCGCTTCGACAATCCGCGTGCGGTGCAGCTGCGGCTGACGTCGTTTGACGAGGAGCGCTTGTTTGAGGTGGCCTGCCGGGTGCGGGCGCTTTTTCCCGCCGAGCATCCGGGCCGCATTGCCGACAAAATCACCGACGACCTACTGCGTGGTGTGATTGGTCAGGTCACCGGTCAGCTTGGCAAGCAGACGGGCATCGCCCCGCGTCTGTTTCTGAAGAAGCTCGTCGACCTGATGGACAAGGTCGACCTCCACGACGACTTCGACCCCGTTGTGCACGGACGCATTGTGATTTCGCCGCAAGAGATGACGGCCGAAGAGGCTGCCTCGGCGGGCGTTGTGCGCTCCATCGACGACATCGTGCTCGATATGCCGACCCGCTCGGCCGCCAGCGAAGAATGAGGGGCCCTCTGTGACGACGACCGCACCAACCCTGCCGCCCCTGCGCGATCCCACCGCGTTTGTGAAGGCGATGGCCAAAGTCGCCAAGGCACTTGGCGAAGACCTGGTGGCCCGCGCCAAAGACACCCGCATCGAGCCATCGCTGCGGCAGAGCTACGACGACGAAAAGGCCGCAGGCCGCACCGGCGAGGATTTCCTCACGTGGCGCAATGCGTTTTGCGACCAGGTGGCGGCGTCGTGGGTGTTGTGCACGGTATTTGTGCGCACGCTGGAAGACCGGGGGTTTCTGCGCCACCGCATCGCCGGGCCGGGTGCTGCTGATCGTCTTGCGCAGTTTCAGCGCATGTTTCGCTTTCTCTCGGAGCGCGACTATCTGCGCCACATCTTCGACGCGCTCGCCGAGCCGCCGCCGTCGTGGCCGCGGGACCGGCCGGCCGACGAGTGGGTGGGGGCGCAGGTCTTTGGCCGCACGAGCGCGCCGCTGTGGCGGTTGTCGCCGTCGGCCGGGGCGCTGTCGACGATGCTTGATGCGCTGCGAGCCATCGACGCCGAAGGCGTGCCGGTCTTCACCTTTGGCCGTCCCGAGGGTGTCGATCACGATGGCTCGACGACGCGCTTTCTCGGCGACCTGTATCAAGACCTCAACGAAGGGGTGCGCAAGCGCTACGGTCTGCTGCAGACTCCGGACTTTGTCGAGGGCTTCATCCTCGACCAAACACTGACGCCGGCGCTGCAAGAGCGCGGCGTCGCTGTCACTGTGTGCGACCCGACCTGCGGCTCCGGGCACTTCTTGCTGGGTGCCTACGACCGCCTCTTCGAGACCCGCACAAGACAGGAACCGGGACGATCGGCGACGGAGCGGGCGCGGCAGGCGCTGTCGCAGGTCTACGGCATCGACCTCAATCCATACGCTGTCGCGATTGCGCGATTCCGCCTCCTGGTCAGCTTCCTCGATAAGGCAGGACTCTCAACTCTAGACGAGATGCCGACCGACCTGCAGGCCAACACCTTTGTTGGCGATTCTTTGCTGGCTGGAAAGGCGGTCCAAGGCGAGCTAGGTGAGGCCACAGGCGAGAAGGCTTTCGGTCGTGCGCGTGGGTTCTCGCTGGTTGACCAAAAAACTCACGACCTTCTTAAAGCCACCCGTTTCGATGTTATCGTCGGAAACCCACCATTTGGGTCGGAACCAGATGCGGCGAAAAGGAGACTCATTGCGAGTCTGTATCGTTCCGCCGCCGGTCAATACACCCTTGTGGCTCCATTCATCGAACGGTTCTTTGAGTTGGCGATTCGCGATGGATTTGTGGGACAGGTTACAGCTAATAGTTTTACAACGGCAAAATGGGGACGCAAGGTTATTGAGGATGTGTTCCCATCTTTTGAGATCTCGAATATCATCGACGTTCGGTATGCGAATCTTGCGAACTTTGGTCTTCCACCACTGATTTTTTTTGGCAGAAAGCGTAGCCCGCCGTCGAACCGGCCGATCAAGGTTGTACGCGGGAAGCGTGGATCCGACACTGCAACCGGCTCATCGGCGAGTCATCCGGTTTGGGAAACTATCGCACGCTCGTTCAATGTCGAGGACTATTCCGACAATCTAATTGAGGTTGTTCGCGCAAGCATCGACGACCTAAAAACTCACCCGTGGACGATGCTAAACGCTGACCTTGATAAAGACGTGTCAACTCTATTATCGAAGGCTAGTATTCGGTTGACGAACCTGTGTTCAAGCATTGGTCTGGATACGATCACCCGTGCATCCGAACTGATGGAGCAGTCCATTGAGACATTTCGTCGGTGGGGCGTTGAAGAAGACCTGGTCCGACCCATTATCTGTGGATCCGACGTTCGCGACTGGCGCGCGGAACCAGAGAAGCAGGTAATTCTTCCATATACTTCGGGGCTAGAACTGATCGAGATCACGTCTCGTCCTGGCTTGCTCAAAGCCCTTTGGCCACACAGGTCGTGGCTCGAGCGCCGTTTCGTCTCTGGGGGCACACGCTTGTGTGATGTTGGGCTGCCGTTTTGGGCAATGCCACAGCTTCCGGTCGAAAAGCACAGGGACAAGTCTTTCGTCGTCTTCAGTGAAATGGCCACCCATAATCACTTCGTTGGTGTAGATGGCGATGTCTTCTTCAAGCAGACCGCACCTATAATTAAGCTACATACAAACCACCTCACCAATCGAAATGCGATCATATCCATGTTAAACTCATCGGCCGCAGCATACTTTTTTCGTGGACGTTCAGTTAAATTGAACGACAAAATTGACGGGGCTCGTGAGTCAAAGGAGAGCTGGTCTGAGCGCGTAGTGTTCAAGGGTACCGTTGTCGTACAGGAGCTACCCATTCCCGATTTCACCGTCCGACTCAACGACTTAGGAAAAGCAGCAGCGGACACAGCCAGACGCTTAGTGCAGCTCTCCCCAAGATGCATTTTCGCCGAATCCCGCGCCGAGGCGCATGCCAAACTCACGGAGAGGCTTAAGCAGGCAGAGATTATGACCACTACGTTGCAGCGGAAACTCGTCGCATTGCAGGAGGAAGTCGACTGGGTCATCTACAAAGCCTTTGGATTTGTCTCTATTACGGATGACAGAGACGTCGACTCGCTCGAGCCAATCGACCCAAATCAGCGCCCATTTGAAATAATGCTTGCTCGGTCGAGTTCAACCGTCGCCACCACGACCACATGGTTTCAGCGTCACTCGCGGGCTCCGATGACTGAGGCAATCGGTGTGGGTACGACTACCAAGGAGAAAATCGAAGGTCGAATGGAGCTATTGGCCAGAGAGAACATCTCTCATTTCGAGCGCCCCGAGTTTAAGAGGCGCTGGGAGTTTCAAGACTGGCATCAGCTTGTGCGGGTTGCTTGCGTCGACGAACTGATGAGACTCGCAGAAGGCATGTTCAAAGACGCACGAGGTACGCCGCGCGCTTTGTCTGTGAGGCAGATAGCTGCGTCCCTTGCCGCGATGCCAGAGGCTCCTGCCCTGCACTTCACGCTTGACGCAACGACAGGTGACTGGGAGGCGCTTATCGCCGCTATAGTGAGCGACGCTTCAGTGCCATCCTCAACGAGCCGGATATATTCAGAATCGGGCATTGAAAAGCGCCGAACATGGGAAGAATCGTGGCGCGTGCAGCGCGAACAAGACTTAAATATACCTGTTGATTCGGTGGTCGGATTGCCGTATGTCTTCAGTCAGGAGAGAAAAGTCTTCGATTATCAAAACCATACAATTTGGGGGCATCGAGGCTCAATGGATATTCCGACAGAGGCCTTCATTGCCTATCCCTCTGCGACTCCGCCGGCTGGATCTTCCGGGGCAGCAGGCCTCGTGGTCGGTTGGGCAGGCTGGACGCACCTGGAGCAGCTTCAGGCCGCCATCGCGCTGTGGCAAGACGAGTGGGGGGAGCACGGCAACAAGCTGGTGCCACGGGCCACCCGCGAGGCCCTCGAAGAGGGCGCCCCGGCTGCAGCCCTCGACCAGGCCACGCGCACAAAGCTGCTGCCCATCCTGCAGACGATGGTCGACCTGCTGGTGTGGGTCCGGCAATGGCACAACGACGACGGCGAGACCGCCGACGAGTTCGACAGCTACGTCGACGAGCAATGCCGCCTCGTGGAGATGAGCCGCGAGCAGGTGCACCTCTGGCGGATGCCGGCGGCCGTGAAGAAGGCAGCGGCGAAGAAGAAGACACCGAAGAAGAAGGCCACGACGACGACGGCCGACGACGAATGAGCTGGTCGGCTGGGCCCGAATTCGAATACAAATTCGGGCTTCTTCCCTTCAGATCCACTGACGCGGACGCAGCAGGACAGACGGTTCTGCAAGGTGGTCGTCTGATTTGAGTAGCGCAATGTACTCCGATTATAGACCAGCCCTCTCAGACAAAATCTCTACTGATGGAGTCGAACCAGCAGTCTCACGGTAGTGAACACAGATCGCAATTAGGTTTGTTAGGTAGTAGTGAGTATGATTGATCAGGTCTGGCAGCCAAAGCGGCAAAGCTGAAGCGTGGGCGATACCGTTCCTGGCACGGTAGAGCCGAACAACCTGCCAGTCGATGCGCTGTCTTGACTCTTCAAGGTAGGCAGCGACGTTGGCACCAATCGACTTACCATTTTCGCCGTAGAGGCGTTTCCGCAAGCGAAAATACCACTGAGTGACCGATGGCGAGGCTTCATAAAAAAACGCGGTCAGCTTTCGGGATTCGGCGTCCGGTCCAATAATAAAACCCAACAACTTCTCCATATTGACGCGGTTGCCATCCCCAACCAACGCAAGAAGCAAACTTCTGTCTGCCTCCGAATACGGAACCTGGCCAATAGCCGCCGCGAGAGCACCGACCTCCCTCCGAACTTTCCATCGCAATCGACCGCGCGACCACGTTCTTGCATGCAGCCAGAACTGATGTGTGGTCCGGAGATCCCGCACACAGGCGTTCGATCCCTTGCCACAGCAGAAGAAACCGGCTCTCCAAGTCGACCGTATTCCCGGCGCGATGCTGATGCCGAATCGCAGCAAACACAGAGTCGGAAGCGTTCAATGTCGCCGACTGCCGCGTGCTTCGCATTATCCGCTCGACCTCGTCGGCACCTGCGCGGCGACGGGATGTCGGCAAGGGCTCGAGCGTATTGAAAGCCGCGTTAATCGGTCCACCGACCGCCACCACGTCGCTAGAAACGTCAACGTTCTTCTGGAGGAATACTTCCGCGGCCCCAAGAACAGCCCCGACCAGCTGGCGTCCCTTTTGGGCTGCGTAGCGAGGATCGAACGCGCGGATAGTTACCCTAACGTACGGCCCCTTTTTCATTGCTTTCGATGGCACAAATGGAAGCGCTTGAACGAGCGAGAAATGCTCATCACTGGCGGGAAGAACACCTGAAAGCGCAGTCAAATTGACAGCAACGTACACCGTGAACTCTACTTCTTCCGCCGTCAGCTTAGATGATAAATCTATAATCCGCTGAACTCCAATGGAAGAAGAAACATCTAAGGAGTCCAGAGTCTCAGCCAGGGTCTCGCCGGTCCAACCCTGGGAGCGCAAATGCGCCACCAGGGATTCCGTCGCGGACTCAAGGTCTAGAAGTTTCTTCGGTTCATTGGAAACAATATCTATTACAGTCTTCCAGCAGTCCTGCTGATAGCCGGGCGTCATATCACGAACGACGCCCCTAAAGGCTGCGACTATGTCGTGACTAATTACTTCAGGGTTGCCGATCTTGATCAGCAAACTCCGCAGAAGTTTAGGAACGGTCTGCCGTTGCCGCGGTAGCACCACGTCACCCTGAAGCAACGCGAGCGCCTCGTCGCAGACGTCGGGAAGAGTGCGGATGCCGTGACCGGCAAGCTCCGGCTCGGCCGCTGGTCTGGTCTCGCCCCCAGAGCGCACATGCGATTGGGCAAGTACGAGGGCCTCTGCACAGGCCGTCACCACATTCAGCGTTTTAGCTCGTCTCCCCACATAGGACCGGCGATCGACAAGCTCTCGGAACCGCGAGAAAAATAAACGAGCCGCACGTTGCTCATGGGGAGCAGGTGCGGCATCGTTCAAGACGAACTCCAAAAGATGGGACTGAAAACTTGAGGAGGCCGAAGCCTTTCCCATGAGGTCAGATCCCGTGTAGAAGTATAGGGTACCTATGTGCGGGCGCAGAGTCAAGCCTCTGCTCAGCCAGGTGGAAGCTGGCGTCATAGCCGCACACCCGACCGCCCTATACTAGCCGCCCGGCGCTGCACTACGCTCACTTCATGAGCCTGATCGGTCCCCGGGTTCGACAACAGCGAGAGGCCCTGGGCCTCTCGCTTGCCGACACCGCTGCCCTTGCACAGATGGCGGTCGCCGACCTCGAAGCCGCTGAAGCCGACCAAAAACAGCTCTCGTGGGGAAGCCTGACGCAGGTGGCCCGGGCGCTCGTCGTCGATCCCGAGGTTTTGTTGGGGCGGCGAACTCAGCCAGCCCTGCAGGTGCGCTGTCGAACCCCTGATGGTGCAACGGTGGCCCTGGGTGGTCACGATACCCGCCTGCTCGCCCTGGCTGCCCGTACCGCGCGTATCGTGTGGCCCCTCACACAGGCCCTCGGCAAGACATCGACCATCCACGATCGGCGCTCGCCGCGCACGGTGGGCCTCGACCAGCCGCCGTTTCGACAGGGCTACGCCCTCGGCGAAGCGGCGCGTCCCTGGTTCACCGACAACGTGCAGCCCATCCCCTCGGTGCAGGGCCTGCTGGAGCGCCACGGAATTCATGTCGGATTCCTCGAGTTGTCAGACGCGCAGATCGACGCCGTTGCCCTGATCGACGACGACATGGTGCCGTTGGTGCTGTTGAACCGCCGATCGACACGCAGTGCCCGACCCGTGTCGCGCCGAGCCGTGATGGCCCACGAGTTGTGTCATCTGCTGTTCGACGCAGGCGTTGACGTCCACAACCTCGTGCACGTGTCGTTTCATGCATGGCACCTCGATATCGAGCAGCGGGCGCGCGCCTTCGCGCCATCGTTTCTCGCGCCCCCGGCGACACTCTCGCGTCAGGCGTCCGAAGACGGGCGGGACTTCGTGCGCCGCCTCGCCTCGACGTGGGGGCTCTCATTTGAAGGCGCTGTGTGGCACGCCAAAAACGCAGGCCTGCTGTTGGCGCACGAACCAGATGAGCTTCTGCAGTTGGCGAAATCGGCGCCCATCGACGGCGACTTCGAACAGCAGATCCCTCGCAGCTTCACACCAGAGATGATCGACGCTGAGAGCATCGAACCCCTGGTTGAAGGACTGCTCGCCGAGCGTGTGATCGAGGCCGCCTGCGAAGACATCATCACGCCCGCCCGCGCCCGGGAAATTCTTCGCGGGGAACCGTGAAGGCTGTGCGGTTCATCATCGACGCCGGACCCGGCAATCTCATGGCCAAGTTCCTCCACCTTGGCAGTGATGTGCAGGGCCGGTTTTTGGTCTCTGAAGAAGTGCGACGTGAGCTGCTGCAGGGCACCGGGCATCCCGACCATCCCCGACGACAAGCCTTGTTCGACAACGGCGTCCTGCACTGTCGGGAGCTGACGATCGACGAAGGTGTTGCCCACGTGCTCCCGTTGCGGGCCGTGAAGGCAAAGGGTTTCGCCGAAGGCGAGATTCAGTCGATCGCTGTTGGGCTCGTTGAGCGCGACACCGTGTTTGTCACGCAGGACAAGTCGGCGTTGTTCGTCGCCTCGGCAGAGTTGGGCGCAGCACGCGTGTGGACGTCCCTCGAGTTCTGGGACCACCTGCACAGCGCTGGCGTTATCGACGAGGCGAGCACCCGCAGCGTCATGCAGGTCGCGCGCAACAACGCCAAGGAACTCTACGCGGGGCCGCTGTCACGCTTCGCGCGGTGGTTTGCCGATACCTCATCGCCAGCGACGACGTCGTGACCAGTGCCTTCGATCGCCTGACACCGGCGCTGCGGCACCAGATCGTGCATGCGCTTGGCTTCACCGGGCTGCGGCCGGTGCAGGCGCTCACCACCGATGCCATCCTCGACGGCGACAACTGCGTCGTGCTCGCCCCCACGGCGGGCGGCAAGACCGAGGCCGCGTTCTTTCCGTTGCTGAGCGCGATGGACGCCCACCAATGGGGCCCACCATCGGTGCTCTACCTCTCACCCATCAAGGCGCTGCTGAACAACCAGCATGCGCGGTTGGAGCGGCTCGCCGGCCTGCTGAGCCGTCGCGTGTTCAAGTGGCATGGCGACGTCACCACCAGTGAGAAGCGCGCTTTTCTCAAAGACCCAGCCGACATCCTGATGACCACGCCCGAGAGTCTCGAGGTGATGTTGATCAGCGAAAAGGTCCCAAGCCGGCGCCTCTTTCAACACCTCCGAGCCGTCGTCATCGACGAGGTTCACGCCTTTGCAGGCGACGACCGCGGCGCCCACCTTGTCGCGCTGCTGGAACGTCTGCAGCGGCACTGTGGTGTCGACGTCCAGCGCATCGGTTTGTCGGCCACCGTCGGCAACCCGCACGACATCCTCACGTGGCTGCAGGGCACCAGCGCACGCCCGAAGCGTCTGGTGGATCCACCAAAGCCCGCGTCGACGGCTCAGGTTCGCCTTGACCACGTGGGCAATCTTCACAACGCGGCGAAGGTGGTGCTGCAGCTGCAGCCCCGCGGCAAGACGCTGGTCTTCGTCGACAGTCGTCGACGCGTCGAACAGATGGCCGAAGCGCTGCAGGGACAGATTGGCGCTGCACCTCCGACGTCGATCGCACGGCTGCGGGTGTTTCCGATGCATGCGTCGCTCTCGGCGGACGAGCGGCGGCAGGCCGAACACGCCTTCGAAGAGGGCAGTGATTGCATCATCGTGGCGACGTCGACCATGGAGCTCGGCATCGACGTCGGCGACCTCGACTCGGTGTTTCAGATCGACGCGCCCCCATCGGTCGCGAGTTTTTTGCAGCGCATGGGACGTACGGGTCGACGGGCGGGCACCACCAGCAACTGCACCTTCCTGTGCACCGACGACTTCGAACTCATGCTGTGTGCCGCGTTCCTGCGCCTGTGGCGCGCAGGCTGGGTCGAGGCTGTCACGCCCGACACCGCAAGCCATCACGTGCTGGCCCAGCAGCTGTTGGCGCTCACGCTGCAGGAGCACGGCGTCGCGGCAGCGGACTGGTGGTCGTGGGTCTCCGGCGCTGCCTGCTTCTCAGGCGTGACGAAAGACGAGCGCACAGCACTCCTGGGTCGCATGACAGAGCAGGACATAGCCGTTGTCGTCGACGGCCGTGTCGTGTTGGGCGCCCAGGGAGAGAAGCTGTACGGCCGCAAGAACTTCGCAGCCCTCTACGCCGTCTTCGATGCACCACGCAGCTTGAGCATCATGTGGGGCCCCGATGAGATTGGCTCGATGGACGCGTTGTTCGTGCAGGGTCTCGACAGCGGCGCTTGCTTCGTGCTCGGCGGCCGCTCGTGGAAGCTCGTCGACGTCGACTGGAAACGGGCGCGCTGCGAGGTGGTACCAGCACCACAAGGCGCACACGTGAGTTGGCAGGGTGGCAGCCGCGTCGTGCGCCGGCGCCATGCCGAGGCTGTGCGTGAGCTGCTCCTGGACGACGGGATTGACCCGGAGTGGACCTCCCGCGCCAAAGAAGCCATGCGCACCATCCGCTCCGAACATGCCTTCGTTCACGACGGAGAGCGGCCCATGCACCGGCAAAAAGGCTCGCCAGTGTGGTTCACGTTTCTGGGGACGCGCGCCAACAACCTGCTGGCGCGCGTGCTGCGCGAGACCCTCACCGGCGAGGTCACTGCCGACCACCTCTGCATCCGCTTTCGCGGAGAGGCTGCGAAGTCTGACGTTGCTATCCGCGACGCCATCCGCGACGTGCTGCTGCCCGGCGTCGTCACCGAAGAAGACGGCATCGCCCACGTCGATGAAGTGGTGCGACGCCCGCTGAGCAAGTTCCAGCCGTGTCTGCCGGCCGAGCTCGAGGCGCGCTTTCTCGCACGGCGACTGTTCGAGCTCCCGCTGCTGTCCTCACCGGATTGATTGGACCTCCAACAGCAGGCCGTGCAACGGCAGGTGGATCCACGTCGACAACACCGGTCGGCCGGTGAGGCGGACAATGGCGTTTGCGTACGCCTGCAGCTGACCGGCATAGCCGGCAGCATCTCGACGAGCCCGCGACACGTCACCGAAGAGCACCTTGTGGTCGACGATCACGTAGCCCGCAGCGGTCTCAACCAGAACATCGATGGCCCCCCGCGTCGTGGTGCCCACGTCGTCGATGAATGAGAACGGCACCTCGCGGCGAACCCGACCATCAGGCCACCGCGTGGCGAGGCTCGCTTCAAAACGACGACGACACGCCACCAGCTCAGCAGCGAACCCCGCACCGTCAACAGCACGCAGAAGACCGGCAGCCATCTCAACGGCATCATCGTCGTCGTCGTCATCGCACTCGGGCGCTTCGGCGCCGAACCATGCATGGACCGCGGTACCGAGAACATCTGGGGGGTGCATGCTCAAGAGCCCAACCATCCCCGCCAGCGGTGCACCAACGACCACCTCGTCGACGATCACGCCTTGCCCTTCCGCAGACGATGGGACGCGGGTCGCTGGCGGCCAAACACCTTCTGCAGGCCTGAGGTCCTCAACTTCGACAGGCAGCGGCGTCCGACGAAGCACCCCGATGCTGCCATCGGCGCCACGCATCACGACGTCGACGTCGACCCCGCCCCAGCGCGCCCGGCCGAGGCGCTGCGTTGTCGCAGTCGTCGTTGCGTCCTGCAGCTTCGGCTCCTCAAGACCACCGGGCGAGAAGCGCTCGTACAGGCCTGCAGGCAGGGCGCTGCGACCGGCGAGCACGACGCGGTCACGAGCACGCGTCCACCCCACGTACAGCAGACGGAGTCGCTGGCGGTCACGCTCATGCTCGGCCTGCGTCGTCACCGGGTGCTGGGCCAGCATGGCGTGAAATGGCGTGTGGCGTGTGGCGTCGGAGAAGGGGTTGGGCCAGAAGCGTACGTGCCGACCGGCCAGTGGGTCCTCGAGCGAGAACGCTGCCGCATGGTCGCGAACGACGTGGACGCCGAGAACAGCCGGCGGGCGCTCGTGGTCGGTCTCAGTCAACACCACGACCGGCCACTCGAGCCCCTTCGATCCGTGCCACGTCGTGACGGTCACGGCGTCGTCGGCTGGGGGCGCCTGGGTGTCGCCGTCGTCGGTCGCGAGGGCGCTGAGCCATGGTGCCAGCGTCGTCACCGTGCGGGCGTGTCCCGTGTGGGCACATTCCTCGACGAAGCGCACGACATGGGCCCGGAACGCGTCGACATTGGCAAGGCGCGCCGATGCCGCCCCCAACTGGGCACAGACCTCGTCGATACGGAGGGCGCGGCAGACGGCATCAAACGCGTCGAGAGGCCCGGCATGCCGTTGCTGGGCCCGGGCCTCAAGGACCGCGCGCACGGGCTCGGCCGTCGCGAACGGCTCGTCACCGGCGGCGCTGAGGGCATCATTGAGGAACGCGCCAGCGTCGGTTGGGTAGACGAGCACCCTGGCCAGCTCGGCACGCGCCAGAGCGTCGCGCGGGTCGGCCCACAACCGCAGGGCGGCCGAAAGGAGTTGGCCCTCCTCGGTGCGCAAGAGCCCAGCCCGCGCCACCACGTTGGGGATGCCCAACAGCGCCAGACACCGAGCCACCAGCGCGCACATGTCACGTGTCATGCACAGGATGGCGACGTCGCCGACGCGCACCCGCCGTGGCCCCTCACTCCCGCGGACGAGCACGGTGTCATCTGCCAGCAGCTCGTGGGTGCAGCGGGCGATGGCCGCGGCGTCTTGTTCGCGGCTTCGCGTCGTCAGCCGCCACCGCTCAGCGACTGGGCCGAGGTGCTGGTCATCTTCGGCAGCAGCGTCGAGTTCGACGAGGACTTTCGGAACAGCGTCGGCCTCAAACGCAGGGACGAAGAGCCTGTTCGTCAACGCCACGAGGGGAGCGCGGCTGCGGTAGCTCCGGGTCAAGGCTTCGGGCACCGCGCCGCCCAGGAGCGCTGAGACGGCCTGTTCCATCAGGCCGGGGTCAGCGCCGCGAAAACCATAGATGGCCTGCTTGGGGTCGCCGACCCAGATGGATGCTGGGGCAATGCGCGACAGTTCGAGAAACAACGCCAGCTGCAGGGGACTTGTGTCTTGAAACTCGTCGACGAGGACGACCTCGATCTCACCGGCCAGCGCTGCCTTCACATCGGGGCGGCGAAGGAGGTCAAGGGCGAGGGCCTCTTGATCAATGAAGTCGATGGCGTGTCGTCGGGCCTTGTGTCGCTGGTAGGTGGTGAGGGCCCGCCGAGCGAGGGAGAAGATGAGCTGAATCGACCTGACGAGGTCGGCGCGAAAACCAGGATGTTCCAGAATCCGCGACGCCACGTCGACCAACGGTGTCAGCGCCGACTGCGACTTCTTCGCCGCTGTCAGCGACGCCAGCTGCATCCAGTCCGGCCACGCCAGCGTCCGACCGCGGTCCAGCCTGCTGACGGCCCGTTCGACGCGCTCCAGCGCGGCTTCGGTGATCTTCGTGCTGTCACCATCATTTCGACATTTCTGCAACGATATAATCGTCTGGCGTGTGGCCACCGCGAGCTGATCGTCCAGCATGCTTTGTCCTGGGGACGGCAACATCGCCAACAGCTCTTGCTGACTGCGGATGGCTGAAACCTCAAGACCGTCGGCGTCGAGGCCGTTGGTTCGCGCCCGGGCGACCACGTTGCTCACGAGGTCGACCCACGGAAACGACGCGAACCGAGCTTCGAGCCCAAAGATGGCGTCGAGGTCGTCCTGGGTAACGACCTCCTGAAGGCACCGCCGAAAGGTGTCCTGGGCACGGCTCTCGTCGATGACGACGAGCTCAGGTGACAGGCCACAATCGAAGGCAAAGTCGGCCACGATGCGGCCGGCGACGGCGTTGACGGTTCCGATGCGCGCTGCCCGAAACCGGTCGGCAGCGTCGAGGTCTCCGCGCTTGAGCAGGACCCGACGGCCGCGCTCCACGAGCTCCGCGGCTGCTTTTTTCGTGAATGTAGTGGCGAGAATCCGCTCCGGCGCGACGCCCTCGTCGACGATGAACCGCTCGAGTTCAGCAGCGAGGCGCGTGGTCTTTCCGCTGCCAGCGCTGGCCGACACGATGCCGATGGTGCCTCGGGCTCCTGATGGTGTTGGCCTCGTCATGTCGGCACGACCTGGGCACGACGCCCGCACACGACGGAGAGGTCACAGAACTCGCAAGGTGGAACGACGACAAGGCGACCGCCCTGCACACTCGTGCGTGTTGGCGCCATCTCCTGCTCGCTCTTGATGCCGGCAACGACGACGGTGCCAGCGGCCAAAGGTACGCGCGCCGTGACCACAGCCTTCTGGGTGGCGCCCCAGGTGTCATCGAGGGCCGGGCCCTGGATGCGCTGCGCCCCCTGAAGCGCCTCACCGACAACGAGGAGCTGTTGAGAGCCAAGAATGACGTAGCCCGCCGAGCGAAGACGCTTGCCCTGCAGCTTCTCGAGGGCGGCATAGGTCGCGAGCTGGTGGGCTATCCCGTCGCGCAGTTCGTCGCGGCGGAAAGACTCGCCGCCCCACTTGAAGTCGATGACGACGACGCGGTCGGCGTCGTCGACCAGGACGAGGTCCGGTGTGCCCTGCACGTTGACGCCGTCTACCAACCCTTGCAGCCCCACCTCGCTTGTGGCGACGCGTAGGCCGTTGTCTCGACACACGGCAGCCAACAGTTCGATGGTGCCAACAAACGCGGCGCGGACGTGCAGCCGGTCCGGTTGAGCATCCGGTCGCGCGAGCAGGCCGCTGACCCGAGCGATGTGCTGGTCGAAGAACACCGCCGCCGCCTGGGCATGGTTCAAGCCACCGGGCGCCTCCAGAAGTCCGGCGGCAACGCCCCGTGAGAGCAGGGTGTGGGCAGCGAGCCCCATCGCCCGCGCGTCGACGCTCCATGCCCGCGCCGCGCGGCTCCGGAGGTGGCCACCGTAGGCAGCGACGTAGCGAAAGGAGCATCCCAACAACGACGCGACGCTCGTCGGCGACTCGCTGCGTTCAAGGGGATGCTCGCGCAGATGGGGGACCGTGAGCGTTCGCTCGGCGGTCACGGCCTTCCTGGGCGGCAGCAGGCGCATGCGTCGGGAGCCAGCACGTCTCACAACGCTGGTCTCAAGCACCTTGACCTGTGAGCGGTCAGCGAGGTTGCTCGTCACTTCGTCCCAGAGCGGATGCGGGGACAGGGCCTCGCCGGCGTCATCGCGCCAGGGGCACACCAGCAGCAACTGCTCCTGCGCCAACTTCCAGGGCCGACGCGCACGCGACGCGGCCGCCCGTGCCTGGGTAGCTGCCTGCGGGAGCTCCACGCCAATGGCCGCCAGCGCAGCCCGCTCCTCGGGTCGCAACAAGGGCAGCCGCGTCGTCGACGACGACGATGTGAAGCTCCACCACACCACACGCTTCGCGGGGGCGAGCATGCCGTCAGGGCGCTCCAGTGTGTGAACACCCGCCGTCCTGGGGCGTGCGGAGACCTCGGCGCTGTCGGAGGCGAGGTTCGCAAGAGCCATGACAGCACCGGGCGACAAGCGCCGCGCGCCGGCCTGCTGCAGTTGGGCTCGTAGCGTCGCGACCTGCCTCAAGACGGCGGTGGCCTCGACGTGGCCAGGTGCATGGTGTGCGGCCCATTGCTCGACGAGCTTGAGGCGCCCTTCGAGGAGGTCGACGCGCACCAGCGCGTTGTCGTTGGCGACGGGCACAAAAACCGTGTCGAGGATGGCGCGGGTAGGTCCATCCAGACAGAGTTCGGTCATCGCCTCGCGCCACTCTGTCCCCTCGGTCGACGGTGTCGTCTGCAAGGCCCGAGAGAGCGCTCGCCGCGCCTCGTGCGAAACGGGGGATGGTTCAAGCCGCAGCAGTTGGTCGACCTTCTCGGGATCGAGGGGCCCAAAGCAAAGGCCAAGCACAAGGGGCAGGATTTCGAGCAGCACGTTCGACGCCCGGGCTTTGCCGAGGGACGGCAGTCCGAAGTCGGCGAGCGCTTCGTCGAGAACGCCATCGCCCCCTACGACGAGCGGTTGTTCCCACTCCTCGGCCGACCAGGTCGCTGCAAGGTCTCGGGCCGCAGCGCGTGGCGAGGTCGCCCGCACCAGTTGCAACGACAAGTCGCCCGCTACGGCGGTAAAGCCAGCGGCATGGGAGCGCCCAAGGGTGCTCAAGGCCGGCGACGCGCTCGCAAAACGCGAGTCCTTGTCGGGCTCGACGATGACGCCGGCTGCCCGCAGCTTCGCCCACAGCGCGCGCAGAACCGGCGCACCGTCAGACTCTGCGTCTACGAGGGCAACCTTCGAAACGGCGACACGTCGGTCACCCAGCCAGCCCGTGACAGTCTCGAGCCGCTGCGGAAGACCGGATGGGAGCCCCGACGTGACAGCGGCGAGGTCTTCAAGTCTCCGGCACCCAAGGCCTTCACCCCTCCATCCGTGCGCCCAGAGAGCGTCATGGAGGGCCAGCAGAGTCCGTGCTGTTCCCCAGGCGTCGTGAACGGCGGAGCGCGCATAGAACGCGCCAGCGTCGCCAAGTCGGTGAACAAGGGCGGCCACACGGACTGACGGGCCGACGTCGACGTGAGAAATGCCGAGTTGGCCTTCGAGGAGCCGAACGAGCCCCTGGCTACCGACCGTGATGGAATCGAGCGTCGGTGCACCCGCGGTCCATACACCGGCGTCCAGACCTTCCCCGAAAACCAGCTCCACCAACCCTCCGATGAATCAGCACGAGTACAGAGTTCAGGTGCTTCCATAGTGCTTGAGCGCCCGGCGCAGGATGTCATGTCCGTCGGCTGGCAGCGCGGTCCTGATCCCGAATGATCATGATTTTGCCGAGTCGGCTTCAAGCCACCACGACTTGCGTGTGCAACCGGCGATGAGGTCCGGTTGCGTGTAGAGGTTTCGACATCGCTCGATGATCAAGCGTT
>JBIKRQ010000384.1:0-5982 GCA_044349155.1 Myxococcota bacterium | reverse complement strand
CGGATGTTGCTCCCTACCGCGTCGATGATCTGCTGCTCGCGCACGAGCACCGGTGCGGCGACGTCGATCTTCCACGCCGCCAACTGCGCCGCCGCATCAAAACCCCGCAGCTGACGCGCGACGATGTCGGCGTAGCCCGAGGCAAGTGCAGCCCACGACGCCGTCGACACGCTCACCAGCGCGCCGTCTTCGATGTCGTCGGGCTGCTCTGGCTCCCACGCTTTGGCGGCACCGGGCCACGCCGTGAGCACGAACTCGGTGGTCCGGCGCGGACCGTCATCGAACGTGCGGCGCCTGGTGCTGTCGGCGACGCCGTGGGCGACAGCCTGGAGCGGTACCGCCCGCGGCGTCACCACACTCACACGCGCATACACCGTGGGGTACCAACCACCGAGCACGACGCGGTCGAAGACGAATGGCATCGCCCTGGTGGCAATGTCGGTGCGCACCACCTCGAGCTCGACGACAGCGCCGCGTCCTGCACCAGGCAACGGCCCCTGCAGGCGATGTCGATCGCTGAACACGCCACCACCGGTGTTGCCCACCTGACCATCGATCAACGTCGACGGATCGAGCGTGTACTCGCGGCCCGCGGACGTCACCACACGCGCACGCACCACCGGGCGCAGCTCAGACCACGGCGCCCAATCGATGCCGAGCTGCCCCCAGTCGGCGAGGGCGTCGTCGTCGTCGATGCGATAGATGGTGTGCCACGTGTTTTTCGTCGCGGGCGTGGTGGCGTCGATGTCGACGGTGTCGATGGCGAAGCTCAGGCCACGGTCGGTGGGGGCCGCAGGCACAGCGGTGCGCCCGATGGTCAGCAGGTCGGCCGGCGTCGACGAGAACGCAACAACGTCAGCCTCAGCAACCGCCGAAGCAAGGCACACAAACGCAACAAACAGGTTCACAGCAACCCCACAACGGCGGCGAGTATGAGGCGGTCTGTGCAGCCTCCGTCAAGGCAACGTCGTCGACGCTGTGACGCGTGTCAGCCCGATGGCAGGGCCGGCACAGACTGCGTTGCATCGTCGGTCTGGCGCTCGCGAAACGCCAACAAGCGCGCTCGCAACGCGGCATCCGACGACGCCAGCATCGCCGCAGCAAACAGCGCCGCGTTCTTCGCACCTGCAGGTCCGATCGCGAACGTGGCGACGGGAATGCCGCCGGGCATCTGCGCAATCGACAGCAACGAATCGAGCCCCGACAACGCCTTCGACTGCACCGGCACGCCGAGCACGGGGATGTGCGTCTTCGCGGCGATCATGCCCGGCAGGTGTGCTGCACCACCTGCACCCGCGATGATCGCGCGCAGGCCGCGGCCCTCGGCTTCTTCGGCGTAGCGAAACATCGCGTCGGGCATGCGGTGCGCCGACACGACGCGGGCTTCGTGGGCGATGCCGAGCTCTTCGAGGATCGCGGTGGCCGCATGCATGGTGGGCCCGTCGCTGCTGCTGCCCATGACGACGCCAACGAGGATCGGTGCAGTGTTCATGGCGGTGCATGTAGCGCCGGCGATCGGCCGAAGCGAGCAGCGCGCGTTTCGACCGCTTGCGGTCGAATTCATATTGATATTCGAACACTTGGCGGCACGCCAAGTGTTCGAGTTCAACATCTGCGTGACAGATCGCCAGATCAGCCGCGAGCAACAGCGATTTGCGGGCGTCGTGCTGCGCCGATCGGTTGCTTGTCCGATGCGTTTGGGCCCTCCCCCCGACGGTGGACGGATGGGGCGCAGCACGCAGCTCAGGCACAAGAATATTCGATGCGAGTGAACACCTTCTCCGCCGTCTTCGTTGCCATCGTTGCCGCCATCGGCTTCATGCCGGGCTGCACCACTGAGCTGGAGGTCGAGACCGAGCAGCGCGACTTCGAGCAGCCCTTCGACGACGGCAGCAACATCGAGCTGCAGGGCGTGTACGACTGCACCGAGCGCTCCGACACGGGCTACAGCTCGGGCACACGCACCGCAATCGACGTCGTCAGCGTTGACGCCCGCCCCGTCGAAGTCGACACCGCCAACGCCTACATCGCCCTGCAAGAGGCCGCGCGCCGCGACGGTGTGAACGTCCGCATCGTGAGCGGGTTTCGCACCAACGCTGAACAGACCCGCCTCTACGGCTGCTACACGAACTGCAACTGCAACAGCTGCAACCTCGCTGCGCGCCCCGGCTACTCGAACCACCAGTCGGGCCACGCCCTCGACTTGAACACCAGCGACGCTGGCGTGTTGCGCTGGCTGAACAACAACGGCGCACGCTTCGGCTTCCGTCGCACCGTGCCGAGCGAGGCGTGGCACTGGGAGTGGTGGGGAAGTGCTTCCGACTTCGACGGCCCCTGCGGTGTTTCCACGCCGACGCCCTCGCAAAACGTGGCTCCCGATGACTGCACCACGGTCGCAAACGGCGGCGTGATCGACGAAGACAGCGCCTGCGTCACCCTCGGCGGCCCCACGCAGTACCTGCGCTCCGTCGACGACCAGTACGCCAACGAAGGCGACCTCGTGTGGACCGGTGCTACCGCCAACAGCACCGCCAGCAACTACGGCATCTGGTGGGTGAAGGTGCCGAGCGCTGGCCGCTACCGCCTCGAGGCCTGGGTCAACCGCACCTACGCGACATCGCAGCAGGCGAAGTACTCGATTCGCCACAACGGTCGCACCGACGTCGTCACGATGAACATGACCACCTCAGGCGGCTTCCGCAGCCTCGGCGAGTTTCAGTTCTCCGGCACCGACGGTGAGCGCATCCGCCTCGACGACAACACGGGCGAACGCAGCAGCCTCGGTCGCAAGGTCGTGTTCGACGGCCTGCGCATCACACGTGTCGACTCGCCGACGACCACGCCGCCTGCTTCGACCTGCAGCGAGGTGCGCATCACCACCGAAGCGCTCAACGTGCGCCCGAGCGCGTCGACCGCCCAGGCCGCTCTCGGCACGCTGTCTGAGGGCCAGATTGTGACCCGCGTGTCGTCGACGGAAGGTCAAGAAGTGCGCGGCGAAACCACCTGGTTCGCCATCGATGCCGGCAGCCTCGAAGGCTACGTCTCGGCCGCCTTCGCCGAATGCGTGAACTGAGTTCGACAGCATGGTGAGCAGCTGGGCGCGCCTTCGGGCGCGCTCTTTGTTTTTCGAGCGCAAAAAAAAGCGTGGTCAAAAACTGGCGACCCCTGGCGCCCGCAGGCGACAACCGGATGCGTCAAGCGGCAGTTGGCGACGTTGTCCTACATTGGGGTACCCAAGCGGGATCGACGTCGACAACAGCCCCACCACCGGAGCTGCCAGATGCAGAAAATCGCCCTCGCACTCGTCCAGTTCGCCACCGTTGTTGCCCTGGGTCACAGCGCCGCGTGCGCCACCGCCAGCACCACCGCGCAGGCGCCCACGGCGAAGGCTGACGACACCGCGGCAGCACCGACGTTTGCGCAGCGCATCGCTGAGCTTGAAGCCGAAGGCCCGCTGCACTTCGACACCGACACCGACAACCTCGACGTCGAAGCCCGCCGCGTGCTGCGCGACGTCGCCGCCCAACTCTTCGAGCACCCCGAGGCGCGCCTGCTCGTGGGTGGCCACGCCGACGAGCGCGGCGACACCGCCTACAACCTCGCCCTCGGCGAGCGTCGCGCACAGGCCGCCCGCGAATACCTGGCGCGCTTGGGCATCGATCCGTCGCGTGTGCAGCTCACAAGCTTTGGCGAAGAGCACCCCGCCGTGGCCGGCCACGACGACGGCGCCTGGGCCACGAACCGCCGCGACGAGTTCTTGTTCCTCGTGCCCGATGCCGACGGCCACGCCTCGATCGTCGCCTCGCTCGACAACGAGGAGTGACTCAGCGGGGCTTGTCGTCGTTGGTGAGGATGGTGCGAAACACCACCTCGCCCGTGCGCAGCGCTTGTCGCATGTACGGGTGACACAAGCGGCAGGAGCGCCCGAACTCGACGTGCTCTTGCAGCGCCTCGATCGTCGTGGACTTCGTCGACGAAGCGATCTGCACGAGCTTCGCGAATGGCTCGTTGAAGCACACACAGCGATCGATGCAGATGGCCATCAGGTGGCCGCGACCAGCCGCAGCCGCGTGATTTCCGACGGCGCGCCAACGCGCACGGGCGGGCCCCAGTAACCGGTGCCACGGCTTGTGTAGACCCACATGTCGTTGAAGCGATCGAGCCCGGCGACAAACGGCTGCTGCAACCGCACAAAGAAATTCCACGGGATGAACTGCCCGCCGTGGGTGTGCCCCGACAGCTGCAGGTCGACGCCAGCCGCTGCTGCCGCGGTGCACGATCGCGGCTGGTGCGCGAGCAGCACCCGACGCACATCGGCAGGAGCACCCGCAAACGCGCGCTGCGGATCGGATTGGTGTGCTGGCAACACCGTGTGCGCGTTGAAGTCGGTCACACCACCAACGGTGAGCCGCTCGCCGTTTTTCTCGACGACAACGTGCTCGTTCATCAAGCAACGCAGGCCCAGCCGCGACAACTCGGCGACCCAGTCGTCGGCACCCGAGTAGTACTCGTGGTTGCCGGTGCAGAGGTACACGCCGTGGCGCGCCCGCAGATTGGCAAACGGGGCGATGTGCTCGCGCAGGTCCGCCACCGAGCCGTCGACGACGTCGCCCGTGACCGCCACGATGTCGGCATCGATGCTGTTCACGCCCGCCACGATCGCTTCGATGTAGCCGCGCTTGATGGTGGGCCCCACGTGCACGTCGGTGATCTGCGCGATCGTGAAGCCCTCGAGTGCTGCTGGCAGTCCGCGAATGGGCACCGTGACGTCGACGATGGCGGCGCGACGGCGAGCGCTCCACACACCAAGGCCAGTGAGCGCAGCGCTGCCACCCAACACCGCGAGGTTCGTCATCCGCAACAACGCGGTGCGGCGCTCGGGGTCGGCGGGCAGCGTCGAGCTCGCTTTCATGAGCAGCCACGCGACGTCACGCAGCACCGTGGTGACGAGGACAAACGAGAACAGCCCCATCACCACAAAGCCTATCCACGACGCCACATCGGCGAGCGGCGGCCGCAACCAGAACCGTGCTGACAACGACACCGGCAGGATCACAGCGCTGCAAGCGACCAGCGCCCACGCCGCCAGCCGCGCAGCACCCGTCAGACCGGACGGCGAGATGTGGCGCCACCCGAGGTAGCCGTGCACGCCGAGCACAAGGGTGGTCATCACGAGAAAGACAACGGCAAAGCGCGCAGGCATGGGCGCGGGCGTACGAATCCACGCGTGAATCAACAAGCCCGCGTCGTGTTGATACGAGTCGTTCATGCGCGTTCGGATCGCGGTGCTGTTGCTGGTGTGCGGCGTCATCGTGCTGGCGTTCGACGTGCTGCGCGCACCGCCTGCGGTTGAGCCACCCGCACACCTCGACGACATCAACACCGCCGGCACTGGCGAAGCCGACGACCACGCCGCCGGCCACTTCGACGACGAGGACGACTGCGACCACGGCGCCCATCCCCGGTGACCAGTCAGGTGTCCGCTCAAGCCCCCGCCAGCAGCGGCGACAAATCGACAAAGGCAGTCTAGAAGGCCCGGCAGCAACGTCGACAGCGCCGTCGTGGAGAGCCCGCATGGTTGATCATCCCGAACCCCTCGAAGACGACGCCGAAGAAGGCGACGGCGTGGTCGCCTTCGACGAAGACACCGTCGACACGGCCGGTTCCCCCCACGACCGCATGCCCAAAGTGCTGCCCACGCTGCTGCCGTCGCCGCCGTCGTGGCCGGCGGTCTTTGGTCGCACCGCACCGCTCGAGTGCGAGCTTGGTTTTGGTCGCCCGCACTTCTTGATGGAGCGCGCCACCGAGGTGCCCGACCACGACGTCGTCGGCATCGAGTGGAAGGGCCGCTGGCCTCGTGCGGTGTGGGAGAAGCAGCACAAGGGGCTGTATCCGAACCTGCGTGCCGTGCATGGCAACGCGTGGTTGTTGTTCGGCGGCATGTTTGCGCCGTCGTCGTTGTCGTTGCTGGTGCTCAACTTC
>JBIKRQ010000508.1:0-4180 GCA_044349155.1 Myxococcota bacterium | reverse complement strand
ACACGTCGTCGACGATGCGGGCGACCTCGTCGATCCACTCGAGCATCAACGCCGAGCCCGGGTTCGTGAACTCGGTGGAGCCGTTTTCCGTCGACAAGAAGTCGAAGCCGCAGGCCATCAGGTAGTCGAGGCGTTCGCGAATCTGGCGGAACTCGTCATCGCGATCGGTCTGCTCACGAATCAGGCGAAACGTGTGCTGCTGCTGCAGGGCAATGGGCACGTCGACGCCGCAGGCGATGCCCCACTCGTGACAATCGTCGACGAGGAGCGTGAGGCGGCGCGCGCGTTCTTCGGATTGGGCGAAGTCGGCCCAGCTGTCGGCTTCGAGCAGGATCCACTCCACTTCGTTTTGGCCGTTGGCGATCATCCACTCGAGGAACAACGACCACTCGGGGCGCATCGCGTTCCAGCTGTCGACGTTGTCGTGGCCGACGACGTTGCCTTCGGTGACACCCCAGCCGTTGAGCAGGTCGGTGAGTTCCAACGGGTGCATCGTGTGCAGGTGGATGTTGCGCTTGTGCCAGCGCGGCGCGGTGCTGATGTCGACGTCGGGCCATGTCGACGGCAGTGCTGTGGGCAGCGTCGGCTCAAGTGGATGCAGAAACGCAAAGCCCAGCTGCTCGAGCAACGCGTAGGCGCCGTACGACGCACCACCGGGATTCGGCAGGTGGTTGGCGCGTCCGTCGGGGCGCGTGGGCGATGGCGGCGCACCGTCGGTGGCGAGCACATCCCAGCGCACGACGTCGACGTCGATCGTGCCGCGCTTGATGACATAACCCTCGGGGTCGAGGTCGCCGACGGTGGTGTCGTCGACGATCCGGGCCGCGATCCGCGAATGCCCAAACGCCAACGCGCGCGAGCCAACACCGCACGACGCAGGCAATTCGTCGTCGCTGTCGAGGACGATCAGGTCTGGCGCCACCGGCGACAGCAGCGTTTGCAACCGCGCAGGAACGGCCGCAGCAAGGTTGTCACCGACGACGACGGCGAAGCAGGCGACCGGTTCGCCCTCGCCCTCGCCTTCTCCCTCGCCTTCTCCCTCGCCCTCTCCTTCGCCTTCCCCTTCTGACGGCGTCACAGCGGGTGGCTCAGAGCACGTGCAACGCGCCAAACCCAACGACACAAACAGAAGCAAAACCGGAAGTGCTCGCATGGCAGGACCATACAGGCCCATCGCAACGCCGCCCCGGTCAGTCGTCCGACGTCGTCATCGCTGACGCACCGCGGTAAAAAACGTCATCGGGGGCGTCGGGCAAGCGGCCGCTGCCGTCGTCGGGCCAGGCACAACCAACGGCCACCAACGTGAGCCCCGGTGCTGGGGCCATGAGCCCTGCAGCCTGGCGGTGCTTCGCGGCCATCACGGGCGCGAGGTCGACGTCGCGCCAGCCACTGCCGATCTCGACGAGCAGGCCCGCCATGTTGCGCAGCATGTGCCGCAAGAACGCATCGCCGACGACGTCGATGATGATCCGTCCATCGTCGGCACGCGTGACGTCGCAGCGGTAGATCGACTTCTCCACCGACGACGCCGAGCACCCGCCGCCGCGCAGGGAGCTGAAGTCGTGGGTGCCCAGCCACTGGTCCGCCGCGCGCTGCATGCGTTCAACGTCGAGCAGCGGAGCCACGCGCCACGCGGCGTCGTCGTCGAGGTGCTCGGGATCGGCGCCGTCGATAACGACGTAGCGGTAGTGCTTGCCGCGCGAAATGTTGCGGGCGTGCACGGTGGGCGGCACGACGTCGACGCTGTGGACCACCAGGCCATCGCCGCAGTCGTGCAACACGCCCGCGCGCATCGCTTCGACATCGACCTCGTGGACGTGGAAGTAGCAGGTGGCCAGATTCACGCCGCAGTGCACGCCGCGATCGGTGCGGGCGCTGAACGCCAGGCCGCGAGCACGGGTCTTCGCCGCTGTCAAGAGACGCGCCGCAAGGGCCCCGCCGGCCGTCGCCAGACCGGGTTGGGGTTGCAGACCGTAGAAGCGGGCGCCGTCGTAGCCGAAGCGCAACAACAGGGCGACGCGGTGGGAGAGGTCCTTCATGGGGTGATCTGTTCCACCGTGCGGTTTGACTTGGCAGGGGGGCCTCGACGCAGCGATGCTCCGTCGCGGAAACATGACAGCAGTCACCAACACCACCAAGTCGCCACCGTCGTCCCGCAAAAAGGGCAAGGCCGCGGTGCACGTCGCCGACGACGCCGGCAGCACCGAGGCCGTCAACGACGACGGCGACGACGACGCCACGCGTGGCGAGTGGCTGTTCAAACAGAACGACCTCGTGTTGGGGCCGGTCACGTCGATCGTCCTCGTCGACAAGATCAAAAAAGGCGAACTCGACGCCGACACCCCCATCGCTCGCGACGGCGCTGCCTTTCGCCCGATGAAGCTGGTGCGCCTGTTTCGCGAAGCGTGGCAGGCCGCCGAAGAAGAAAAGCGGTTCGCCGCCGAGGAGCGCGCCTACCAGGCCGCCGTGTCGCGGGCGCGCATCATGCGCGTCGTCGTCGTGCTGGTGATGTTTGTGGTGCCGGCGGCGGTCGCTGCGGGCGGTGCACGAGCACTCATGATGGCCAAGCCGTGGGACGACAGCGCCGAGTGGATTGCCCGCGTTCCCCCCGTCGTCGACCTGCCGCAAAAGCCCGCCGACGCCGTGCCGGTTCCAACACCCGCTGGCACGCCCACCACCGTCGCTGTGGCCACGCCAACACCTGACCCCACCGGTGCAGCCAACGACCCGACGAAGCCGTTGCCCGTCGACGACAAGACCAAGAAGCCCAAGCCGGGCACCACCGGCAGCGCCACGACGTCGAACCCCACGGCGACCAACGACGGCGGGTCAGCACCTCCGCCCGACAAGGTGGAAAAGCCCGTCGAGAAGCCCGCTGGCAACCTGCCCGACAGCCTCACCAACGCGCAGGCGGTGGCACCCCTCAAAGAAATCCAGGGCGACTTGAAGAGCTGCTTCAAGGCCGAAATCGACAGCAATCCCGACATGCCTGGCGCAGTCGTGCTGTCGTACACGATCACCGAAGACGGCAAGGCCATCAACGTCGACCTCGACGCACGCGAACTCCGCGGCCGTCCCGTCGTCGGCTGCGTGCAAAAAGCGATGGGCAGCGTGCGGTGGCCGAAGTTCAGCGGCGAACGCAAAAACGTCAGCGTCCCCTTCAAGCTCGGCAAGCCGAAGCCTGCAGCGCCAAAACCCTGATGCAGCTACCGGCGTCCTTCGACGACGAGATCCTCGCGGCTCTGCAGGCGCGGTTGGCGGGCGTTGCGCACCGTCAGTTGCCTGGCGAGCTGAAACGCGCGGCGGTGCTCGTGCCCTTGTGTGTCGTCGACGGCCACCCGTCGGTGCTGTTCACCAAGCGCACCGAGACCGTGGGCACGCACAAGGGTCAGGTGAGCTTTCCGGGCGGCCGCGCTGACCCGGACGACGTCGACGTCGTCGATACGGCGCTGCGTGAGTTGCACGAAGAAGTGGGCGTGGGGCGCGAACGCGTGCGGGTGCTCGGCCAACTGCACGAAGTCTTGGCGATCACCGGCGTGGGCGTCACACCCGTGGTGGGCTTTGTGGGCGCGCTCCGCGTCGAGGAACTGCAGATGTCGGCGGCCGAAATCGACGTGGGCTTCACGCTGCGGCTCGATCAGCTCGTCGACCCGAACCACCGCACAGCGCAAACCCTGGGCACGCGCACAGCTCCGCTGTTTACGGCGGGGCCGCACCCGGTGTGGGGGCTGACGGCGTGGATCCTCGACGAGGTCCTGCGCGTGGGGCTTGGGCTGCCGCTGCCAGCCCTGCGCTAGTCGGCAGATCCGATCGCGAACAAGCCAGCACCGACGAGGCCGACCGCACCGCCACCGATCGCGGCGATCCAGCCCCAGCGGCCCACTTCGCAGATGCCATCCGACGCCGAGGTGCATGCACCGCCGCCCGCGACCTCGCCGACGGTGCCAAGGGCGATGCCCGCCAACGCCAGCGCACCGCCAACCCCCAGCGTGACGACACCCGCCGTGGGCAGTGCTGACGACGACGACGTAGGCACGCCGAGCTGCACGTTCTGCCGCGTGACCAGCCCCGCAGGCAGCACGACGTTGAGCACCGCAGGGGCGCGGCCAGGAGCGGTGGCCTCGAGGCGGTGGCTGCCGGGGCTCACGCCGTCGACGATGGTTCCTGCCGGCGCGCCATC
>JBIKRQ010000142.1:0-14795 GCA_044349155.1 Myxococcota bacterium | reverse complement strand
GCTTCGAATCTTCACCACGCATGACAGGTAGATCCGGAACACCCGATATTTGGCGCAGCTCTCGACGACGAACACCTCATTTCTCGTCGAGAACCGACTGCCGACTTTTTCAGCAACCTGCTAGCAGCCGTGCACGTCGACACCACCTCGACGTGCGGTCAGCGAGATCGACGGCGTCACACCGTCGCCTGGCGCTGACACTTGAGGCATGCTCGCCCCATGCGCGCGCTGCACCTCCCGTTTGCCACCCTGCTGGTCCTCCTGTTCACCATCGCCGGCTGCCCCGAGGCCGACGGTTCCACCATCGCTGAAGGCGAAGGCGAAGGAGAAGGTGAAGGAGAAGGTGAAGGCGAAGGTGAAGGTGAAGGCGAAGGTGAAGGGGAAGGCGAAGGTGAAGGGGAAGGGGAAGGGGAAGGCGAGGGCGAAGGTGAAGGCGAAGGAGAGGGCGAAGGCGAAGGCGAAGGAGAGGGTGAAGGCGAAGGTGAAGGCGAAGGTGAAGGTGAAGGTGAAGGCGAGGGGGAACCCGGTGTCGTCGTCGACGAAGACTTTGTTCGGTCAGCGCTCGAAGCCAGTCCGTCGGCTGCCGTGTTTCCGTTGTCGCAGCGTGGTGGGTGGCCGCTGCGACTCGATGATGGTCGCCTCTTCTTTCTCTCGTTGCGCGGTGACCGCACGTTTCTCGCCGGCGACTTCAACGGCTTCGCGCCCGCGGCCATGAACATCGAGCGCGATTCGCAGGGCGGCTTTCGCTACGCGTGGCTCGTGGTCGCGGCAGGCGACGGGCAGGGCTACAAGTTCGTGTCGTCGTCGAGCAACGGTGCTTTCGACCCCGACCCGAACGCGCGCTGCTACGGCTTTGATGGCTTTGGCGAACTCAGCTTCACGGGCCGCACCGGCGTGAACCGCGCGGCGTATCCGCAGGTGTACGAGCGCCACCTCGGCATCGGTCGCGACGGTCTGCTGCCGCGCAACGTGCGCGTGCTGCTGCCGGCCACCACGCCAACGCATGTGCTGTATGTGCACGATGGCCAAAACGTGCTCCGTCGCGACAGCGCGATGCCTGCTGACTTTGTGGTGCCGTTTGGGGGCTGGAACCTCGACGTCAACACACCCGCCGGGTTGATGATCGTCGCCATCGACAACACCGTCGAGCGCTTCTACGACTACACGCCGGTCGTCGAGCCGCGCTCCACCTTCGGCGGCTTCTTCAGCGAACCAACGGGTGGTGGCGGCGACCTCTACGCCGACTTCGTCGTCAACGTGGTGCGCCCGCTCATCGACGACACCTACGGCGAGCCCGCGGTGCGCGGCGTGATGGGCAGCTCGCTGGGCGGGCTGGTCAGCCTCGAGATCGCCGCCCGCTTCCCCGACGCGTTTCACTTCGCCGCGGGGTTGAGCAGCTCGTTTGGCTGGGGCAGCTTTGAAAACGAAACCGTCGACGACGGCGACGACACCCTCATCGACGACTACCGCGGTGCCGGCGTGCGCAACACGGTGCTGTACATCGACTCGGGCGGCAACCCGCGCACCCGGTGTGCCGACACCGACGGCGATGGCATCGACGACGACGTCGACGGCGGCGACAACTTCTGCGAGACACTGCAAATGCGCGACGTGTTGCTCGACGAAGGCTACGTCCTCGACGACAACCTCATCTATCGCCACGACGGCGGCCTCGACGGCAACGGTGCTGGCCACCGCGAAGATGCCTGGGCGTTTCGCGCCGCCACCATCGTCATGCCCTTGTTCATGCAGCAGTAGGAGCCATCGATGTCGTCGTTGAAAGACGTGGTGACCGAGCAGAAGGAGCGCCTCGTCGTCGAGGCCAGCAAGGCGATGGCGAAGAAGGCCATCGACGACCTCACGCTCTCGCCCGAAGAGCGCGCCGCACGCGATGCCGAGGCCGCAGCTGGGCGTTCGAAGCAGATCGTGAAGGTGGTGATCGGCGGTGTGGTCGCCCTTGTCGTCGTCGTTGTTGGCCTGCGTCTCGCCTTCGCGCTGTGGAAACTGTTCCTGTTGGCCGGCATTGTTGGTGCTGTTGGTGCTGGCGTGTGGTTCACGTTCAAGCCGCAGCTGACGGCGTGGCAGCAGCGCCGGCTCGCCGAGCAGAACGCGCGCGAACTCGAACGCACGGCGAGTGCACGGGCCGAAGCCGAGGCCAATGCGGCACGCGCTGCACAGCAAAAGCTCGACGACGATCTGGCCCGCCTGAAGCGCAAGCTCTGACCGCCGTGGTATGCCCACAGGCATGAAGACCATCGTCCGCCTGCTCGCGCTCCCGTTGCTGGTGTCGGCCTGCACGTCGCCGCCTGGCGGCGACGGTGAAGGCGAAGGCGAAGCAGCGGAAGGTGAAGGCGAAGGCGAAGCAAGCGAGGGCGAAGGAGAAGGCGAGGGCGAAGGCGAAGCGCAGGTGGGCTACTTCCCGTCGGGCGCGTGGATGTACCAGTCCGTCGCCGATGCGCCCCTTGCGGCGAACTCCGCGGCGATGACGCAGTGGCTCGCCGACAACGGCAGCTGGGGCACCGGCCAACTGCGCGTCGACTTCAGCTTCGACATCCTGCACGTCGATGCCGACACGCCGTACCTCGAACGCGGCGCTGGCGAGTTCTACGACCCCGACTGCGACGACGTGGCCATGCCTGTGCCCGTCGGCGGGGCCATCGAAGGTGTTGATGGCTATCAGTGCAGCAACGCCGATTGCCACCTTCTCGTCGTCGACGATCGCGACCAGCGCTTGTACGAGGCCTACAACGCCAATGTCGACGACGCGGGCGTGTTCACCGCCTTGTGCATCGCCGCCTGGGACATGACGCGCGTGTATGGACCCGAGGGCCGCGGCGAGCAGTGCACGTCGTCCGACGCCGCGGGCTTTCCGATCGCACCGCTGCTGCTCACCGCTGACGAGGTCGCCTCGGGTGTGGTCAACCACGCGATCCGTTTGATCCTGCCCAACGAGCGCATGCGCGCCGGCGTGTACGTGCATCCAGCAACCCATGCCGGCGCACCGTCGGCCGACGACGTCAACGCTCCGCCGTACGGCACACGCTGGCGTTTGCGTGCTGACTATCCCCTCGACACCTTGCCGAGCGAGGGGGCCCGCGTCGTCGCGCGCGCGCTGCAGACCTACGGCATGGCGTTGTCCGACGGCGGCAACATTGCGCTCACCGCAACGGGCGATCGCTTCAGTGAACACACGTGGCAAGAGGTGGGCTTCGACACCCGCTCCCTCGTCGATCTGCAGCCCACCGACTTCGAGGTCATCGCCACCGACGATCCGATCGACCTCACCTACGACTGCGTCCGCTCTGCCTACTGACCCGCGGGTCAGCAGCTGTTGACCCGCTGTCCAACAGCGCGCCGTCAACTCAGCGTTGATTGGCGGGGAGGTGTCCCCGCCCACCCCTCAAAACCACTCGCCTCGGCGACAAAACCGCAAAGCCGGTTTTGTCTTCGAGGCTACGGCAGCGGTGTGCACGACGTGGCCGCGTCGTTGGCGCCGCCGCGAGAGGCGTTGGGGTGCGCACACGAATACGTGCGGCTGGTGTTGCAGCCTTTGACCTCGAAGGCCGAAAAACGCTCGCGGTAAAACGCTTGCGCCCTGGCCTGCTCGCTGGTCCAAATCGCCAGGCGTTGCGGGTCGGCAGCGACGTCGGTGGGCGGCTGCACGCTGGGAAATGTCCGCGCATACACATCGATGTCGGGGCGTGCGGTGACCGTGCCGTCGCACGACACGTCGCGACGAAAGGCGTCGCGTGCGCCGTCTTCAAGCTTCGCGCAGCTGGCAAACACCAGCGAAACAGCCACCACACAAACACGGCGCATGGTCACTTCTTTCGTTGCTTGTTGCGTCGTGCCTTGTCGAGGCCCCGCTGCAGCGATGCACCCACCAGCACGTCGGCGGGCCCGCTGACCTGTTTGGTGCGCGGGCGAACAAAGCGCAGCACCAAAAACGCGAGCGCTGTGGCCACGATCGTCGACGACAGCAGCAGGTCGAGGGCTGCGCTCATGTCAGCCCCAGCAAACGTCCGCCCTGGTAGACCACGAGCGAGCCGAGGATGGCCAACGCCGTCATGTAGGCCACCTGAAACAGCGGCCACTTCCACGAGCGCGTCTCGCGTTTCACGACGGCGATGGTGCTCATGCACTGCATGGCGAGCACGAAGAACACGAGCAGGCTCAGCCCCGTGAGTGGCGTGTACAACGGCGTGCCGTCGGCGCGGGTGTCGCGCTGCATGGCCGTACGCAGACTTTCGTTTTCTTCGTCGGCTTCACCAAGGCCGTACACGATGCCCAACGTCGACACGAACACTTCGCGCGCCGCAAAGCTTGCGAGAATGCCGATGCCGATTTTCCAGTCGAAGCCCAGGGGCGCAATCGCTGGTTCCATCAGGTGACCGAGTCGGCCTGCAGCGCTGTGCTCGACGAGGATTTGCTGCGCGTGGTTGCTGATGGCGCTGACCTTCGCATCGCGTGCTTCACCTGCTGCTTCGCTGTCGACGACCGCTTTGATGTCGGCGTCGCGGCGGGCTTCGACGTCGTGGTCGATGGGAAACGTCAGCAGCGCCCACAGCACAATCGTGATCGCCATGATCACAGTTCCGGCTTCGCGCAAGAACGTGACGACGCGCCCACCAACAGCACGCGCCAACTGCGACACCTTCGGCAACCGGTACATCGGCAGCTCGAGGACCAACGGCGGCGTGGGCGACTTCAGCAGCGTGCGTTTGAACACCGCGGCCATCGCGATCGCTGCGAACAAACTCAACGCGTACATCGACACCATCACCACCGCACCAGCCTCGAACACGCCGAGCACGGGCGGTGTGGTGGCAAACACGGTGGCGATCATGAGCGCGTAGACGGGCAGGCGTGCCGAGCACGACACCAGTGGTGTGACGAGAATGGTGACGAGGCGGTCCTTCTCGTTTTCGATCGTGCGTGTGGCCATGATCGCCGGCACCGCACACGCAAATCCCGACAGCAGCGGCACAAACGCGCGGCCATGCAGGCCCACCCGCTGCATCACGCGGTCGAGGAGAAACGCGGCGCGCGCGAGGTAGCCGGTGTCTTCCAGCACGGCGAGGAACAAGAACAAGATCGCAATCTGCGGCACGAACACGATCACGTTGCCCACGCCCGTGACGATGCCGTCGGCCAACACGCTCGACAGCAGCGGCATCGTCGCTGGCACCGTCGAGGTGACAAAGCCCTTCACCATGTCGACAGCAGCTTCGATGGCGCCGATGAATGGCTCGGCCCACGAGAACAACGCCTGAAACAGCGCGACAAACACGCCCACCATCAGGACCGGGCCGAGGACGGGATGCAGGGCCACCGCATCAACCCGATTCGTGAAGCGCACCGACGCGGGCAGCGTCGACGGCCCCTTCATCGTCGTCGATGTCGATGTCTGCTGTCCGTCCTTCGCGTTGTCGTAGCGAACGATGCCGTCGGCCCACGCAGCCGCTTTCTCATGGCGCGCCACCAGCAAGCGGGCGCTGAATTCGTCGCGGTGTGACTTCTTCAACGCGCGCAGGGCGCTGGTGTTGGCGACGTCGAGGCCGGGCAGGGCGGGGCGCTCGCTCGCGTCGGTCAGGCGCAGCAGGCACAAGCGACCAAGGGCCGCGTCGGCACCCTTCAGCCATGTGGCCGTGGCGCCGGCGGCAGCGATGGTCTCCTCGACGATCTGGTCTGCCACCACGGGCACGGGATTGAGTGGCAAACGTCGCGGGGCATCGGCGAGTTCACGCGCGAGCAGTGCCTTGAGTGCATCGGCACCGCCCGCCACAGCTGGTGCAGCCACCACGGGCACGGCGAGGCGTTGTTGCAGAGCGTCGACGTCGATGGTGCCGCCATCGCGTTCGATCACGTCGGTCATGGTGAGCGCCACCACGATCGGCAGTGGCAGTTCGCGCAGCTGCCCAAGCAGGTACAGATTGCGGGCGAGCTGTGCGGCGTCGACGACGACAACGATCACGTTAGGCGCTCGCGCCCCGGGCAAATCGCCAAAGCAGGCGCGCACGGCCACGGCTTCATCATCACTGCGCGGGACGAGCGAGTAGGTGCCAGGCACGTCGATGACGTCGACGCTGGCGCCGCCGATGGTGGCCGTGCCCTCACGGTGCTCAACGGTGATGCCGGCGTAGTTGCCTGTCTTCGCCGACAGGCCGGTCAGGGCGTTGAACAGCGTGGTCTTGCCGCTGTTCGGGTTGCCCATCAACAGCACCGAACGCTTCACATTGCACCGCCGTCGACGACGACGAAGCGCCGCGCATCATGGCGCCGCAGGCACAGCCGTGTGCCGCACACCGCAATCTCGAGCGGGTCACCAAAGGGCGCTGCCCGCGTGATCGTGACCACCGCACCCGGCACCAGCCCCATCTCCATCAAGCGCACCGCGGTGGCATCGAGCGCGCCATCGAGGTGCTCGACGACAACGGTGCTGCCCGCTGGTTGTTCGCCGAGGCGCGCCTGCTTCAACGCGGTCACCTTCGCTGTTGTCGTCCCAGCAACCGGCGCACCGGGTGCCAACAGCTGTGCAGCGGAATGACCCATGGCAGCCTCGCAGACGACACTCGCCTCGCCGACAAACCCCGCGTGGGATTCTCTTTGAGGCCCAATTCTCATGATGAGAATCGTTCTCAATTTTGTTGTACGACCTCGTGACGTGGGCTGCAAGCGGCGCGTTGCGGGCTGCGGCGGGCTACTTGATCTGCGGGGAAGGTGGAGGCGTCGCATTCTTTGCGTCGTGGCTGTGCGGACGCCACCATCGCGCGCATGCGCACGCTCGACATCGACTGGGCCGATCTCGAAATTGCCTTTCGCGATGGCGGCAGCGAGAGCTTCCTTGATCTGACCACCGGCGAAGTGGTCACCATCGTCGAGGGCTTCGACGACGAACGCGACATCCGCGATCGGCTTGCGCGCCAGCCTCAGCGCTACGTGCGCATCCCGCCCGTCGACAAGGCGTGGTCGATGGCGTTGATCGCGCAGTTCGCCGCGAAGCAGCGTGGGGCGTTGCGGCAGCAGCTCGAGGAAGCACAAGACGGCGTGGGCGCGCTCTCGCGGTGCACCACGGTGCTGCGAGACGACAAGGCCGCGTCGTCGTCGTGGGCGCGCTTCGAGCAAGCCGCGTTGCTCAAGCACATCGAAGCCTTCCTCGATCAACACGACGTCGCTTGTCGCGAAGCAGCACCGCACCTGGAGCTGTTTGAGTACTTCGGCGGATAGCCCGTGACGCACGCTGCTGACGTCGACAACCATTCCGCCCCGTAGGTATCCCGATGATGGTCTCGAACCGCGGTTCGTTCGTGAACGTGCTGCTGTGGCAGTGGCGCTACTGCTGCATTTTTCTCGTCGCGGGCGCGCTCGCCTGGGTCCTGCACGACGTCGCGGGCTACGAGCATCTCGTGTTGCCAGCACCGCCCGCAGCGATTCTCGGTGCAGCGTTGGGCATCTTCGCGTCGTTTCGCGCCAACGCGGCCTATGCGCGCTGGTGGGAGGGCCGGCAGCTGTGGGGCAAGCTCACCAACGCGAGTCGCATGCTCGCGAGCCAGGTTGGCGCCTACGTCGACGACGAAGCCCGTCGCCAGCGCGTGCTCCTTCGCCATGTGTTGTGGGTGCACGTGCTGCGGGTGCAGCTGCGTGACGACGACGTCTTCGCCGACGAGCACGTCAAGCGCGTCGCTGTCGATCTCGGACTCGACCTGAGCAGCGACGACGGTGCAGCGCTCAAGGCCGAACCCTCGCTCGCTCATGCGCTGCTCGACCAGAACCTCAAGACGTTGACGCAAGCTGGGCTCGACCCGCAGCGGCTGCATTCGCTCGACGCCACCATCGCCACCCTCCTCGACGTGCAGGGTGGTTCCGAGCGCCTCAAGCGCACGCCGATGCCGCGCAGCTACGGCTTCTTCGTTGAGCGCTTGATGGTGATTTTCTCGTTCCTGTTTCCGTTTGCCATCGTCGAGCAACTCTCGTGGGTGACGATGCCGGTGAACCTCGTGGTCTGCCTGGGCTTCACCCTCATCTCAGAGACCGGCCGCGTGCTCGAAGACCCGTTCACGCACTTTTACAACTCGTTGCCGTTGACCAACATGAGCATCAACGTCGAGCGCAACGTGCGCCAACGGCTTGGGCCCGCGGGCGCACCACTGCCGCCTGCTGTCACCGTCGACGCCCAGGGGATCTTGTGGTGACCGCCTGACCGCTACGCGAGCAGAGGCACATGGCCCTGGGCTTCGACACCGACGTCGTCGTTTCTGCCAAAGCGCACCTGGTAGATCGGCAACCCGGCAGCAAGGCGTTGCAGCGTGGCCATCAGCTGCTGTTGGCCGAGGACTGCAATGTCGGTGCGCAGGGCCTCGTGCTGTCCGCGGGTGAGCGAGATGATGTCGTCTTGCTGTGCGATGAACTCGACGAGCTCATTGCGCAAGAAGCCTGAGACCTGCGGGTGGTTCACAAACATCTGCTGCTTGCCCGTTGAGGGCGACACGAGTGGCAGCGTGGTGAAGCTGTGCACACCACCGTCGACGACGACGTTGAGCACCGCGCCTTCGCGATGGCCGCCGCCGAGCGTGACGTACTCGGCTTCGACAGCACCGTTCCAGCGCAGCGTGAAGAACATGCGCAGGAAGCTTTCGATCAGCAGTGGTCGTGTGCCGTACACCTCGGCTTGTTGCCACGACATGCGCACGTGCCCACAGCCGAGCGCTTGCGGGTTGTTCATGAAGATGTCGAGCAGGATCGAGCGATACGCCTTCGGCGGCTCCTGCATGAGTCGTCGCCACTCGTGCGTGTGCGAGATCGAGTCGAGCAAGGGGTCAAGGCGCCGGTCGGCCCGCAGTGCAGCGATCAACGCGTTGCCGCCGTGCACGTCGCTGTGCAGGTAGAAGCGGCCAAAGGTATCGAGCCGCCGGCGCAGCAGCTTGGTGACGACGACGTCGTCGAGCGGCCTGCCGGTGACGCGTTCAAGGGCCGACAGCGCAAGCAGGAATTCGCCAGCATCACCGCCGGGCGTTCCGACCACGCCAGAGTCATCGCGTCCGTCGACGCACGACAAGCGCCCATGCAGCAGCATCGAGGCGAACTTCATGTGCCGCACCGCGAAGGCGTCGCCGATGTGGTGCTTGACGTCGTCGAGGGTGAGGTGGCGCGACGGTTCTTCGGCGGGCGCTTCGATCGTGCGCAGCTCCCCGCGACGGTGGGCGATGCGAGCTTCGCGACTGGTGGCAAACCCCAGCGCTTTCCACGCGACCAGCCCGCCGCTCATGGCGGCCACCATGCGCAGACCTTTGCTTGCGAGCACTTCGGCGGCGCGCTTTGAGCGCTCGTCGGTGCGCGCGATGAAGATCAAAGGTTCGTCGCGGTGGACGCGTGCAGCGATACTGTCGACGTCGCTGAGCGGCACCCAGTCTGAGCCGGGGATGTGCCCGAGTGGACCGTTCAGCTCCGCTTCGTCGCGCACGTCGATCAAGCGCACAGCTCGCCCCTGTGCGGCAACGAACTCGGGTGACAACACCGGCGCGCCTGAGGGCGAGCGTTCAAGGGCCGAGATCCAGTTGATGCGAAACAAGCGCACCGTCGACGGCAGCACGCCAATCGGCGGAATCAAGGGGTCGTCGCCGCTGATGGCCTTTTCATGCTCGCTGTCGTTGTTCACGTGGGCTCCGGTGTGTGGGGCGGAAGCTGCCACGGGCGACGGGGACGACGCCAACGGCAGCACGCGTCCGCAGCGTCGACGGACGCTCCCTCGTCGCCGTCGCCAGCAGACACCAGGTCGTGTCGTTCTGAAGTGAGACACTGCGCACCACGGCGAGGAGTCCACAGCGCTTGCCCGCTACAAATCCGCGCCCCGAGACTGCAGCAGAAATGACACATGACTGCCCTGGTTCTGACGAACGCGCGCAGTGGCGAGCGGCCCCGAGGTCGGTCGCGACGCGATACCGGTCGACGTCCCGTCACGACGTCACTGCGGAGCCTGCATGCACCTGAGCGAGCGTGAGCGCCAGCATCTGCTGACGCGCCAACATCCACCGACCACCGACCTCAGTCAGGTCGCGCACCTGCTGCAACCCTTCTGGAACGCGGCGCTGCGGTTTGTGCCGGCACGCATGGCTCCCAACACGTTGACGGTGCTGGGCTCGCTCGCCGTCGTTGTGCCCACCGCGGTGTTGCTGTGGTGTTCGCCCGACCTGCGCCAGCCCGTGCCGCCGCTGGTGCTGCTGTTGCAGATCGTGGGCATCTTCACGTTTCAAACCCTCGACGCCCTCGACGGCAAACAGGCTCGGCGGACTGGCGCGAGTTCGCCGCTGGGCAGTTGGCTCGACCACGCCCTCGACATCCTCACGATGCAGCTCGTGTTGCTTGGCACGTGCGGCGCGGTGCAGGCGGGCCTTGGCGTGGCGACGTGGGCATTGTTGGCGGGAACGATCTTCAACAACCATTGTCTGCACTGGGAGTCGAGCCACACGCGCATGCTCATCCTCGGCAACGGCACGAGCATCGCCGAAGCCCAGGTCAGCGCGATGGCCGTGCATGCGGTCGCCATGCTGGTGCCCACGTTGTTTCCGTCGTCGCTGTCGTTCGCGGGTGTCGACGTCACGGTGGGTGCGGTGGTGACCGTTGGCTCGATCACGTTCGTTGGCGGAGCGGGCATCGTTGGCAGCGTCTCGCGCGCGTTGGCGGCCGGCGTTTCCCGCGCTGAGTCTGCTCGCCAACTTGTGGGCATCGTCGTGCTGCTGGTGCCAGCCACCATCGCTGTCGTGCAGCTCAACGACGAGTTCCCGCGTGCGCTGCTTGGTGCTGGCGTGCTGTTGGTGGGGGCGCGCGCCATCGGTCGCCTCGTCCTCGAGAACCTGCTGCTGCGCCGGCCGAGCACCATCGATGGGCCCATCGTCATGAGTGCTCTCATCTCGATCGCGGCCGTCGCTGTCCCCACACAAGCGGTGGTGTGTGCGGCGCTGTCGTTGGGTGTGGGTGTCGTCTCGATCGCTGCGTTTTACGTGCAGGCATCGCGCGGCCTTGCGCGTGAACTGAGCGAGCGCATCTTCGTGTTGTCGACGGAGCGTCGGTGACGAAGCACGGGCTCACGCCACTGCATGCGGTCGCGCTGGCGATGTGCACGGGGTTTGCGGCGATCGCCGCAACCGCACCTGTGCTGCAGCGCGCGCAGGGCGCCAGCGACAACGACGTCGCCCTCGCCGGCGTGTGCACGTCGGTGGGCACGGTGGTGGGGGCGTTGTGGGCAGGCCGCAGGGCCGCCAACAAGCGCTTGTTGTTGGGCGCGGTCGCGCTGCTGGCTGCAGCAGCGGTGGCTCTCACCGTCGTCGAGGGCATCCACCCAACGTGGCGCCTGCTCGATGGCGTGGCATTGGGGGCGTCGCTCGTCGCCTGCGAAACACTCCTGCTGCGTTCAACGACGTCGACACAGCGAGCTCGTACGCTGGCGCTGTACACGTTGGCCACCGCAGGCGGCTGGGCGCTTGGGCCGTTGATGTCGGCCGCGCTGTCGTCGTGGCGGCCAGCGGCAGGCTTTGCCGTGGCTGTCGTGATGGCGGTGCTGGCCATGGCGACGGCAACCCGCTTCGTACCCGCAACCATCGGCAACGACGACGTGGACGCTGCACTCCCAGTGGTCGAGTCGCTGTCGACGCTGTTGCGCCGAAACATCGCCGCGTGCGCCACCACGCTGCACTTCGGTGCGTTTCAGTCGGCTGTGCTCGTCGTGCTGCCGCTGCATGTGTTGCATCAGGGCAACGATGGGCGCGTGGCCATGCTCGCCATGGCCGCACTCGCGGTTGGCATGTTGGTGTTCACCCTGCCCAACACCTCACGTGGTGAGCGCCACGGGCCGGCGGTGGTGATGCAGGCGGTGTGTGTCGTCGGGGGGCTGGCGGTGATTGCCGCGGGGCTTGTGCCGATGAACGCCGTGGTCGCGCCCGCGCTCGCGTTCGTGATGGGTGGCAGCCTGGCCACGCTGTCGCCGTTGAGCCTGCTGTTGCTCGTTCGCGACAACGACGCAGCGACGCTCGGGACCGCCAACGCGCTCTACAACGCTCACTACGCAGCAGGCCTCGCGCTGGGGCCGCTGGTCATCGTCGCGCTCATCGATGTGCTCTCCACGGGCACGCTGCTCGTGGCGATGGGAGCAGCGTGGATCCTTCACGCGGCGTTCATCGCCCTGACCGTGCCTGCTGCCCCAACCACCGTTGCTTCTGCTGCCGTCTCGACCTCCGGAGCTCGCTCATGACGTCGTCGTTGCCCTCATCCGCTCCCTCATCGCTTCGTCGCACCACCACCTTGCGTTCGCTGATCGAGTCGCCGCAGTTGGAATTTCTGATGGAGGCCCACAACGGTTTGTCGGCGAAGATCGCTGAAGAGGCGGGCTTTCGCGGCATCTGGGCGAGTGGCTTGTCGATCGCGTCTTCACTCGGCGTGCGCGACGCCAACGAGGCCAGCTGGACGCAGGTGCTCGAAGTGGTGGAGTTCATGGCCGACGCCACCAGCGTGCCGATCCTCATCGACGGCGACACCGGCTACGGCGACTTCAACTCCGTGCGCCGCCTGGTGCGCAAGCTGACCTCGCGCGGCATCGCGGGCGTGTGCCTCGAAGACAAGATCTTCCCCAAGCAAAACAGCTTCATCCGCGGCCACCAGCAGCCCCTCGCCGACGTGCACGAGTTCGCGGGCAAGATCAAAGCCGCCCGCGACGCCGCCCCCGACGCCGACTTCTGCGTCGTCGCGCGTGTTGAAGCGTTCATTGCCGGCTGGGGCCTCGACGAAGCGCTGTTGCGTGCCCACGCCTACGCCGATGCCGGCGCCACCGCGATCCTCATGCACAGCGCGCGCCGCGATGCGAGTGAAGTGCTCGCGTTTCAGCAGGCCTTCAACAAGCGCCTCCCCGTCGTCGTCGTGCCCACGAAGTATTACACCACACCCACCCAGGTGTTGCGCGACGCGGGCTTCTCGATCGCCATCTGGGCCAACCACCTGATGCGCTCGGCACTCACGGCGATGCAGCAGACGGCAGCCCGCATCCACGCCGACGAGCACCTGCTCAACGTCGAGAGCCACGTGGCACCGCTCACCGAAGTGTTTCGCTTGCAGGGCGAGTTCGAACTCGAAGAAGCCGAACGTCGCTATCTGCCCGCGACGACGAACAAGACGCGCGCGATCGTGCTCGCCGCCAGCCGCGGCAAAGAGCTCGGTGCGCTCACGGCGGACAAACCCAAGTGCATGTTGGCCATCGGCGGCAAGCCGTTGCTGCAGCACATCGTCGACACCTACCGCGGCGCTGGCGTGCGCGACGTGTCGGTGGTGCGCGGCTACTGCAAAGACGCGGTCACCACGCAGGGCATCACCACGTTCGACAACGATGCCCACGAGAGCAGCGGCGAAGTGGGATCGCTGTTGTGTGCGAAGGCGGCCTTCGATGGATCCGTCGTCGTCAGCTACGGCGACGTGCTGTTTCAGCGCCACGTGATCGATGGTCTGTGTGATGTGCCCGACGACATCGTGATCGCTGTCGATCCGTCGTGGCAGAGCAGCCGCAACCACGGCGAGCGTCGCGCCGATCTCGTGCGCTGTTCAAAGCCCTTCTCGCGCGACAGCTTCTTGAGCCAGGTGCACCTCGTCGAGATCCCCACGGTGCGCTTCGAAGAGGCGAGTGCCAGTGCCCACGGTGGCGAGCGCGTCGCCGACGGCGAGTGGATGGGCATCATGAAGTTGTCGGCCGCGGGCACCACAGCACTTGCTGGCTTGATCACGCAGTTGTCGGCCGATGGTGTCGACGTGGCGATGCTGCGCGTGCCCGAGTTGCTGCGCCACGCCCAGCTGCGCGGCATGCCAGTGCGTGTGCTGTACATGGCGGGTTCGTGGCTCGACGTCGACGTCGTCGAAGACCTCGGCGAACTCGCTCCCTGACGTCACGCTTTCACTGCCTGTGTTGGAGCCTTCGATGATTGACGCCGCAACGTTTGCCACTGCTGCTGAGGCGCAGGGATTTTCGCTGTGGACGGGCGTGCCGTGCTCGTACCTCAAGCCGTTCATCAACTACACGATCGAGAGCGAGCGGCTCCGCTACGTCGGTGCGACGAACGAAGGGGACGCCGTCGCCATCGCGAGTGGTGCGTGGTTTGCGGGCCAGCGCGGCATCGCGATGTTTCAGAACTCGGGCCTCGGCAACGCGGTCAATCCGCTCACGTCGCTCAACGCGATTCTGCGCGTGCCGGTGTTGTTGATCTGCACCTGGCGCGGCGAGCCCGGCGGTGCGGCCGACGAACCGCAGCACGCGTTGATGGGGCCGATCACCCCCACGTTGCTCACCGACATGCAGATTCCGTGGGAGCTCTTTCCCACGCGCGATGACGACGTCGCGCCGGTGCTCGCGCGCGCGGTTGCGCATATGGACACACACCGCACGCCCTATGCGCTGATCATGCAGAAAGATGCGGTGCGCTCGCACCCCCTGCGCTCCACACCCACCGCGTTGTCGCCGGTACCCGCACCACCACCCATGCCGATTACCGCGGCGCGTCCCTCGCGCACCGAGGTGTTGCGTGCCGTGCGCGCGTGCGTGTCGAACAACGACATCATCGTCGCCACCACCGGCTACACAGGCCGCGAGCTGTACGCCCTGGGTGACACCGCCGACCAGCTCTACATGGTCGGCTCGATGGGCTGTGCGGCATCGTTGGGCCTGGGCATCGCGCTGTCGGCACCACACAAGCGCGTGATCGTGCTCGACGGCGATGGTGCATTGCTCATGCGTCTGGGCGTGTTGTCTACGCTTGGGGTCGAGC
>JBIKRQ010000327.1:0-7259 GCA_044349155.1 Myxococcota bacterium | reverse complement strand
CGCCCGGAAAACCTCGTGCACATCCTGCTCGACAACGAGGTGCACGACTCCACGGGCGGGCAGGCCACGGTCAGCCACAGCGTCGACCTCGGTGCCGTTGCTGCGGCCTGCGGCATCCCTTCCGTCGTGCGCGCCAGCACCGCCAGCGACGTGCAACAGGCACTGCGTACGGCCACAGGGCTCACGTTTGTGCACACGAAGACAGCGCCCGGCGCGCCGGCCGACCTGCCACGACCAAAGGTCACCCCCGACGTCGTCGCCGAGCGTTTGCGCGCCCACATCACCGCCGTGGAGACCCCATGAAGTTGCTGAATCCCGGACCGGTCTCGCTCACGAACACCGTGCGACAGGCGCTGTTGCGCGACGACCTGTGCCACCGCGAAGTTGAATTCGTCGAGCTCCACCGTGGCGTGGTGCAGAAGCTGCGCGCCGTCGATCCGGCCACGCGCGATGCCGACATTGCGCTGCTCGCGGGCTCGGGCACCTGCGCTGTGGAAGCGATGGTGGGCTCGTTTGTGCCACGTGGTGGCGTCGCCGTCGTCGTCGAAAACGGTGTCTACGGCGAACGCCTCACGGCCATGATTGCCGCACAAGGCAAAACCGCGCGCCGCATCACGCAAGCGTGGACGGCGGCCGTCGACCTCGACGCGCTCGCTGCTGCACTCAACGGGGCCGATGCGCTGTGCGTCGTGCACCACGAGACCACCACCGGCCGCAAGAACGACCTCGATGCCATCGCCGCCATTGCTGTGCGCGCTGGTGTGCCGTTGCTGGTCGATGCCGTGTCGAGCTTTGGCGCCGAGCCGCTGCCGCAGGTGCCGGGCCTGGTCGCGGCGTACGCGTCGACGGCGAACAAGTGCCTGCACGGCGTCACCGGCGCCTGCTTCGTGCTCGCCTCGCCGTCGTTGTGGGCGCGGCCATCGGGGGCCACGTCGGTGTACCTCGACCTGTTTCGCTATCGGCAGCCGTCGTCGAGCGGGTCGTCGCTGGGTGCCACGCCGTTTACGCCACCGGTGCACAGCTTGTACGCCCTCGACGCCGCTCTCGACGAGCACGCTGCCGCGGGTGGCCTCGTCGCTCGCCATGCGCACTACGCGCAGCTCACGCGTCACGTGCGTTCGGGGCTGCGCGAGCTGGGCTTCGCGCCGCTTATCGCCGACGTCGACAACTCCGTGTGCCTGAGCGCGTTCTCGTTGCCCGCGGGCATCGACTACGACGCCCTGCACGATGCGTTGAAGGCCAAAGGCTTCATCGTCTACGCGGGGCAGGGTGCTCTGGCCGCTAAAACCCTGCGCGTGGCCGTGATGGGCGACCTCGTCGACGACGACATCACCCGCTTGCTTTCGGCCATCCACACCTTCGTGCAGGCGGTGAAGGCATGAACGCGCGCGCCGTGCACACCGCCGTCATTCTTGCAGCAGGTCGCGGCAACCGCATCGCCGCCGTGGGCACCACGCCCAAGCCGTTGCTACCGCTGTCGGGCCGCGACGACGACGACACCTTCCTCGATTTTCACCTGCGTCAGCTCGCGGGCATCGGTGTTTCGCGCATCGTGATCGTGGGCAACACGCGCACGTGCCACACGCCGTTGCGCGCCCAACGCGACCTGCCTGAAACGGTGCAGGTGCAGTGGGTGATGAACCCGACCGAGGATTTGTCGACGTCGGGCAGTGCCCACAGCCTGCAGTTCGCCTGGCACGCCGCCGAGGTTGTGCTCGATGGCCAACACCACGTGCTCTTCATGGACGCCGACATCGTCTACACCCGCGCAGGTCTGCTGCGCCTGTGCGATGTCCACGCCAAACGCAGCGCCACGTTGGTCGCACCGCGCACCGCGGCCGACTCCGAAGAGGTCGTGGTGTTCGCCTCGTCGTCGTCACCGAACGTTGCTGTTCGACACGGCAAGGGGCTGCACGGCACGCAGATCGTGTCCGCACTGGCGGCGCGCGGCGAGGCCACCGGCATCGTCCGCGTGGCTCCTGGCGACCACGCCTTCGTGCGCAGCGCCACCGACTGGGCGATCGCGTTTTCGACGGCGAAAGCCCGCAGCGAGCACGAAGACGTCACGCAGCTGATGATGTCGGCGGGCCTGATCGACATCGTGCGCCTCGACGAGCGCGACCTGTTCATGGAGGTCGACACGCCCGCCGACTACGCGCGCCTGCAGCGAGATGTACATCCAGCCCTGGTGCAGATGGGAGAAGCGCGATGACATCAACGTCGTCGTCACCGCGGTCGATCGCCTTCGTCGACTTTGATGGCACGCTGCTGATTCGCGAGTCGCGCACGCTCACGGCCTTGCCTGCGATCCGCCGTGGCCTCGTGCCCGCGTGGCTCGGCCTGCAGGTGTTCTTCTCGTACATCGCCTACAAGCTCGGGCTGTTTCCGCGCGAACGCGCCAACGCGATCGCCTTTCGCTGCTACGCCGGCCAAACCCCCGAGGCGATCCAGGACGCCATCGACGACATGCACACCGACATCCTGCAGCACTGGATGTCTGAGCCCGTCGTCTCGCGCATCAAGGCCCACCAACAAGCAGGCGACGTCGTCGTCATCGCCACGGCGGCGGCGGCGTACTTCGCGCGACCCACCGCGCACGCGCTTGGTATTGCCCACGTGCTTGCGACCGAACTCGAAGTCGACGACGGCCGTTGCACGGGCCGTGTGCTCGACGGTGTCCTCGAGGGCGAACGCAAGCTCGCGCGGGCGCAGGCCTTCGCCGCCGAGCACGGCGTCGATCTGGCGACGTGCGCTTTTTACAGCGACCACATCAACGACCTGCCGCTGATGGCTGCCGTCGGGCGCCCGGTGGCCGTCGGGCCAAACAAGGCGTTGCGACGCGAAGCAGGCGTGCGCGGCTGGGAAATCGTCGAGCATCCCTACCGCTGACGAACGCTCCAAACGCACGGGTTCGAATGGAAAAGCGTGGCGAGGGGTTGCCGTGGGCCCCCTCGCGACTGCATCGTGCGGCCAGCGCATGAACGGCGGGGAGGTGTCCCCACCAAACCCCTCGAGAGACTCGCCTCGGCGACAAACCGCAAAGCCGGTGTTCTCTTCGAGGGTCAAACGAAGAGGAGCCCACGATGAGCGACACGAACCAGGCCCCGAAGGCAGCAGCGCCACGACGCCTGATGCTGCTCGCGTTCACGATCGCGTTCGGGGTGTTCTTCGGCATCGTCGCCATCGCCGGCTTCTCGGCGTGGACGCGCGGCGCGTTGGGCGACGCGGGCAGCCTCGCGGCGGGTGCCGTGCTCGCGTGGATCCTGCCGCTGGTGCTCTCGGTACGCGCGGCCCTGGCGTTGAAACGGCAGAAGCGTCCGCTGCTGTTGCGCCGCATCGCTGCCCTGTTTCTCGTCGTCACCACCCAGTTCACCGTGTTTCTTGTCGGCGTCACCAGCCTTGAGCCCGACGTGCCTGTCACGGCCCAACTCTCAGCGGCCATTCATCCGGTGCTCGGCTCGGTGCCCGTCCTCGGTGGCATCCTCGAGAAGTCGGCCAAAGACGGCGGCGCTCACCTGAGCGGCACACCTGCAACACCGACGACCCCAGCGACGCCAACGACGCCGACGACACCAGCAATGCCGACGACACCAGCAACGCCGACCACGCCTGCGGTACCAGCACCTGCAGGGCTGTCGCCGCGCGCCGCCGGTCGCGCCATCTCCACGGTGGGTGCTGTCGTCACCACCAGCACCGGCGACCTTGCTGCCACCCGCTTCACTCTCGCGTTTGGCGGGGCCACCACCGCGCGCGTCGACGATCTCGCGGCCTTCAGCGCCGACGGCTCGCCCACCCGCGTCGAGACGAGCATCGACGGTCACATCGCGATTGTGCTCGCGGGGCAGGTGTTGCTCACCGCTTCGCCCGATGCGGCCCCGACGAAGTTGTTGTCGTTGTCGCGCGGCGCGAAGGTTGGCGACCTCGAGGTGCAAGGCCTGCGCGACGTCGCTGTGGGCCCCGGTGGGCACCTGCTCGCGTCGATTGATGCGTTTGACCCCAAGAAGAACGCGGTGGTTCAGGCCCTCGTCTCAGCCATGCCGGGCAGTGCTCCCGTCGTCGTGCGGCGCGCCGGCGATGTCGTTGATGCCAAAGACAAGACCAACGAAGGCAGCGTCAGCCACGCGTTTTCCATCAAGCGCAACGACGGCAGCGGCCCCATCGTCGTCGAGGAGGTGCTGCTCGTCGGCGGCAACGATCTCGGCGAGAAGTTCGCGGGCACCGAGTTCGTGATGAACCCGCGTCGGCTGCTCGTTGGTCGCATCGACACCCCGCGCGCGCTGTCGGAGTTGGTGCGCACGGGCGACGAGGTCAGCGGCATCGAAGGCGTCACGTTGCAGGCGTTTGGCGACGCTGCTGCACTCCCCGATGGCCGCGTCGTCTTCGAGGCCAACTTCGTCGAGGAGGGTGTGCGCGGCTGGCTGTTTCAAGCGCGCCTTGGCGGTGGTGCGTTCGCCGTTGCCCCCGAGCTGGTCGGCAAGCCCGAAGCGCCGTTTTCAGATCGCGGTGCTCGCACCGTGGGCCTGAGTGTGGAGGCCGATGGCTTCCTGGCGTTTGTGAACAAAGAGGGCGCGATGATGCGCGGCAGCCTCGCCCACCTCGTCGACACCAAGGCCACGCTGCTGCGCGCCGAGGCCATCGGCAAAGACGGCCACGCCGTTGGTGGTGTGTCGCGTGTGCTGTCGGCGCGCGTGACCGCTGGCGGCGAGTGGGTGCTGGCCCGCGTCGAGGTGCTCGCTGCGGACGGCGGTCGCCACGAAGCGTTGGTGCTGGCGTCGCAGGCGGATCTTACCAGTGGTAAGATTGAGGCGCTCCTCATCGAAGGCGGCACCCTCACGCTGCCATCCCCGTCGACACCGCCAGCAGCGCCAACCCCCACGCCGCTCGCTCCTGCAGCGGTCGCACCACCACGCAGCATCAAGAACTTGTTTGTGCTCGAGGGGCACGACGAAGCGCTGTGGAGCGTGGTGGCACCCTGAATCGCGCCGTCGTGCCGCAGTGACGGGGCTTGTGTGTCGACGTCGAACCGTTAGTGCAGCTGCTGCTTTCTGGATCGAGCGAGCCTCGAGAGAAGCCGGCTTCGCGGTTTGTCGCCGCGGCGAGGAGCACACATGAGCGACACCACCACCGAACAGGCCGCCCCACCCGCGCCACCCGCCCCGAACCACCGGCCGGGCACGCGCGCGAAGGAAAACTCCGTCGAGGACGCCTGGCTGCGCGAGCAGATCGCCGCTGGCGTTGCTGCACTGCCCGAAGACTTTCGGCGGCGCTTGCACGAAGAAGGCGACCGCCTGCGCGTCGTCACCGGCCAGATGCGCATGGTGAACAACGTGCCCGCGGCGATGTTTTTGGTGTGGCCGTTTTTCATCTGGTGGCTGCTGCCGGCGGCGTTTCGGGCGCAAAAGATGTTTCGCGAGCCCGTGCTCAAGCCGCTCCTGGCACTCGCAGAAGACCTGTACCGCCCCAACTGGGTCATGGTGCCCGAGGGCAACGCCGTCGACGACATCATCGCCATGCGCGACCAGCGCTCGCAGTTTGGCATCGCCATCTTCATGCCGCTGGCGGTCTATGTGGGCATCGCCTTCGTCGCCCTGGTGCTGTTGCAGTAGCTGTTGTGCAGTCGGCTCTTGCCTTGCACACACGTGTCTCCTACGTCGTGGGCACCGGCACGCGGCCGGCTCTCACGAGGCACTGACATGAGCGACACGCCCTGGGTTCGAATCGCCGAGTTGAAACAGCACATTGGCCAGACCGTCACGCTGAAGGGCTGGCTCGCCAACAAGCGCGGTTCGGGCAAGGTGCAGTTTCTTCACCTGCGCGATGGCTCGGGCTTTTTGCAGTGCGTGCTTGGCGCGCACGACGTCACGCCCGAGATGTTCGACGAGGTCAAGCGCCTCGGCCAGGAAGCCGCCGTCGAAATCACCGGCGAAGTGAAGGCCGACGAACGCGCGCCCTACTGCCAGATGGAGCTCGTCACCAAGGCCATCAAGATCGTCAGCGACAGCAAAGACTTCCCGATCCAGAAGAAGGGCAAGGGCGGCGGCGACGACCACGACCCCGGCTTCTTGATGGACCACCGCCATCTGTGGATGCGCGATCGTCGTCAGTGGCTCATCCTGCGCGTGCGCGCCACGATCGTGAAGACCATCCGCGACTTCTTCGACGACAACGGCTTCCTGCTCGTCGACAGCCCGATCTTCACGGCCAACGCTTGCGAAGGCACCACGACGTTGTTTGAGACGAAGTGGTTCGACGACAGCACGGCGTACCTGTCGCAGTCGGGCCAGCTGTACCAGGAGGCCACGGCCCTCGCGTTCGGCAAGACCTACTGCTTCGGCCCCACGTTTCGCGCCGAGAAGTCCAAGACCCGTCGTCACCTCAACGAGTTCTGGATGGTCGAGCCCGAAGTGGCCTTCATGGACATGTGGCAAGACATGGACCTCGCCGAGTCATTCCTCACGACAGTGGTGCAGACCGCGGTGAGCAAGCACGCCGACGAGATGCTCGACATCCTGCCCAACACGCCCGAAGAGAAAGCGTGGATGGAAGGCCACATCGCGTTGCTCAAAAACGTGAAGGGTCCGTTTCCGCGCCTGTCGTACGACGACGCCGTGAAGCAGATCGAGGCCATCCGTGCTGAGCAAACCGACGAAGAAGCAAAGAAGCTCCTCGACATCCACTGGGGCATGGACTTCGGCTCGCCCCACGAGACCGAGCTCACCAAGCGCTACGACAAGCCCATCTTCGTGCACGGCTTCCCCGCCGCGGTGAAGGCCTTCTACATGAAGAAGTATCCAAACCGCCCCGAGGTCGCCATGGGCTTCGACGTGCTCGCCCCCGAGGGCTACGGCGAGGTCATCGGCGGTGGTCAGCGCGAAGACAACCTCGAGCTGCTCGAGAAGGAAGTCGAGCGTCACCAGCTCGATGTGTCGTCGCTCGGTTGGTACTTCGACCTGCGCAAGTATGGCTCAGTCCCCCACGCGGGCTTCGGCCTCGGCGTCGAGCGCGCGGTGTCGTGGATTTGCGGCCTGCGTCACCTGCGTGAAGCGATCCCGTTTGCGCGCACGCTCGATCGCATCTGGCCCTGAGTTCGACGACGTCGATGGCTCTTCGCGCGCGGCTTCGGCCGCGCGTTTTCGTTTGTGTGCCCGGCATGGGCGCGATCTTGGAGGTGAAAGTCCACCCGTGAGCTGGTCACAGCGAGCGAAGCGAACCGCAGAGCGTCGGACCGCGAGGCCGGCGTGAAGGAAGCGGGGAGCGCA
>JBIKRQ010000383.1:0-6019 GCA_044349155.1 Myxococcota bacterium | reverse complement strand
CGAGCAACGTGTTGGAGATGGTGGCGTTGGTCTCGGCCTCGACGAGAAACAGGGCTGTGCAGATGGCGATCGCCGTCCACGACACCACCGGGCGGATCGCCGCGAAGCGCTCCTGTGCCGCAGAGACCACCGCCAGGCGCTGCACGCGTGCGGCACCGTCGTCACGACGACCCAGGCGCTCGACCACGTCGGCCAACACCATGTGCGCGCCCACAAGCTGTGAGAAGCAGCGCGCAGCGATGACGACAGCACCCTGGTGCCCGCGAGGTGCCATGCCCGCCATCGGCAGCGCCACGATCTGCAAGGCACCCTTGAGGTCGCGTATCGACACCACCTCGTCGAGCATCACCCGCAGGCGCTGACGACCGATGGGCACCTCGATGCCCTCGTCGTCGACGACGATTGCGGCGGTGCGCGACAACGCAAACGTGCGCACCAGCCAGGCGACGGCGACGACGACAGCAAGTCCCGCCAGCAGCAGAGCAGTGCTCGTGCTGATGCTGCGGTCGTACCAGTACCAAAGCAGCGGCAGCCCGATCGACGGCGCCCATGCTGCCAGCAGCAACACCAGCGCCTGCCACGGTGAGCGCGCGGTCGGCGTGCGCCGCAGCACAAACGTGGTCGGCGCGCGTGGTGCTGTGGCTGGCGCGTCGACGACGTCGTTCATGCCTGTTTCGCCTTGCCGAGGGCTGCTTCAGCGACACGACGCAGGGCATCGCGGCACAGAGCGATTGGGTCTTCGCCCAGCGTGCGCCACTCCTTCTCCGTCGGTGTGATCACCAATTTCATCTGCGGCGTGAGCTTCAGGAAGTCGGCGTTCTTGTTCACCCATGCGAGCAGGCGCTCGGGGTCGAGACGTGCTTTGTCGCCGAGGGTGATCACCACCTTGGGCACGCCGGTCTCGAGCTTCAGCTTGCGCTCAACCTCGGGAGGCCCGGTCATCTTCATGCCGGCTCGGCGGGCGTTGATGATCTGCTGCTTCACCTGTGACGCCGTCAAACCCGCCTGCAACGGCGACGCCGCGGCCTTCGCTTTTTCAGCACCCGCCGGTGGCAGCACCAGCTCCATGCCGCGCGCGGCCATCTCTTTGAGCTTGAGCTTCAACACCATCACGTCGGCGAGGGTGCTGACCTCGGGGGGCACGTCGCCGTAGAGGTCGTTCAAGCCGCCGACGACGTCGTAGATCTCGGCACCGTCGGTGGCCGACGCCATGCGCTGGTACGTCTGCAGGCGCTCGTGCATGTCGGGGATGTACTTGTCGGGGATGAGGGCCGCGACCGGCAGCGTGATTTCCGGGTCGGGCACGTCGAGGTCAGCACTGCGGCCGCGCAGGTCTTCCACCGCATCACGCAACAGCTCGGCGTACAGGTCGTAGCCCACCGCTGCGACATGACCATGTTGGCTGCCACCAAGCAGATCGCCGGCACCACGCAGTTCCAGATCGTGCTGCGCGACCTGAAAACCCGCGCCAAGGTCTGAAAAACGCTGCAGAATTTCCAGTCGTGCCCGCGCATCCGGATGCAGCGAATCGGTACCGCCCGGAATCAGCAGGTAGGCAAACGCGCGCTCCTTGCTGCGGCCGATGCGTCCGCGCAGCTGATAGAGCTGGCTGAGGCCGAAGTCTTCGGCGTGGTCGATGAACATCGTGTTCGCCGTCGGCACGTCGATGCCCGTCTCGATGATCGCCGTACACACGAGCACGTTCACCTCGTGCTTCATGAAGCGCAGCATCACGTCTTCGAGCTCGTCTTCGCTCATCTGCCCGTGGCCGATGCCGCAACGCGCCTCGGGGACCAGCCGCTTGATGTAGTCGGCCGTCGCCTGAATCGAGCGCACGCGGTTGTGCACGAAGTAGACCTGACCACCGCGCGACAGCTCGCGCATGATCGCTTCGCGGATGATGTCGTCGTCGAACTTCAAAATGCTGGTGCGAATCGCGCGGCGATCGACGGGGGCAGTTTCAATCACGCTCATGTCGCGAATGCCGAAGAAGCCCATCTGCAGCGTGCGCGGGATCGGCGTGGCCGTGAGCGTGAGCACGTCGACGTTGGCCTTCCAGCGCTTGATCGCTTCCTTCGCTTTCACGCCAAAGCGCTGCTCTTCGTCGACGAGGATCAGCCCCAGATCCTGCCAACCCACGTCGGGCGAGAGCAGGCGGTGCGTGCCGATCAGGATGTCGACCTTGCCCTCTTTGGCGCGGTTCAAGATTTCCTTCGCCTCGGCCGCGGTCTTGAAGCGCGAAATCACCTCGATGATCGCCCCGGTGCTCTTGAAGCGCTCAGTGAAGGTCTGAAAGTGCTGCTGCGCCAACACCGTCGTCGGCGCGAGGACGGCCACCTGGCGTTTGCCACACACCGCCAGCATCGCTGCGCGCATGCCCACTTCGGTTTTGCCGTAGCCCACGTCGCCGCAGATGAGGCGGTCCATCGGGCGCGCGCGACGCATGTCGCTGAGCACGTCGTCGATCGCTTTTTGCTGATCGGGCGTTGTTTCAAACGCGAACGCGGCTTCGAATTCCCAGTAGCTCTCGTCGGGCTCGACGTGCACCGGCCGCTGCGCCAACTCGCGCTTCGCGTACAGTGCCAACAGGTCCTGGGCCATCGCGATGACCGCGGCCTTCACCTTCTTGCGCGTCGTCTCCCACGCTGCACCACCGAGCTTGTCGACGCGCGGCGGAGCACCACCAGGACCCACGTACTTCTGCACGAGGTTGATGCGGTGCACGGGCAGGTAGAGCTTGTCGTTGCCGTCGTAGACGAGCTGCAGGAAGTCGGCCTCGACACCGCGCACGTTCAAGCGCGTGAGGCCCTGAAACACCGCCACGCCGTGCTCGACGTGCACGACGAAGTCGCCCTCCTTCAAGTCGCCCAGCGCGGTCTTGAAGCCACCCTTGCGCACCGTGGTGGCGCGGCGTGCACGACGACCAAAGATGTCGTCTTCGGCGATGACGGTGACGCCGCCAGGGCCAACGTGCGGGAGGTCTGCACCCTTGCTTGGATCGGCGGGCTTCGCGATCCACGTCCACGCATGCACGCTCGGGTCGCGTAGGCGGCCGATCGCGTCGTGGTCGTCGAGGTTCAAGCCCTCGCTCAGCTGGCGCACCTCGAGGTGGTGGGCCTTCAGCAGCTCACGCAACCGCTCCACACCACCCAGCGAATGCACCGGCAACAGCACCGTGCGCTTCTTGCTGCGGGCGTCGTGGATGCGCTTCACCAACGGCGACAACACACCGTGCGCGTCGTGCTCGGCCTTGGTGGTCTCGCGCAGAATTTCCGCGCGCAGGTCGGCCATCGGCGTGGTCTTCACCTCGACCGGCGTGGGGCCGCCGCGCCCCTCGACGACGAGCCCCAGCAGGTCGACGTACTGAAAGCCGCGCAGCTCGCTCAAACACTCAGCGCTCGACCGCAAAAACGCGCTCACGTCGAAGCACAAATCACCGCGCACCAGGGCTTGGCGGCGGTGCTCGGTGAAGTCGGCGGTGACGACGTCAACAGCCGCGCTGATCGCATCGGGCTCATCGAGCACGACGACAAAGCCCTTGTCGCCCAACGAGCGCGCCACCAGTTGCAGCGGCGTTTCGAGCTGCTCGTAAAACGCCGGCAGCAGCCCCTCGACGCCGAACGGCGTGATCAAATTCTCGAGATCGGCGAGCAGCGCCATCAGCTTCTTCGTTGGGTAGTCGACCTCGTCGGCTTGATCGCGCAGGCGGCGTATCGCGCGCGCCACGGTGGTTTTGTCGAGGTGGACTTCGCGCGCGGGGCCGATGTTCACGCTGGTGTGTTCGGCCAACGTGCGCTGGTTCGTGGGGTCGTAGCTCTTGATGCTCTCGACGGTGTCGCCGAACAAATCGATGCGCACGGGCTTGTCGAAGCCGGGGAAGTACACGTCGAGGATCGAGCCGCGCAGCGCGAAGGTGCCCGGGTCTTCGCAGGTGTTCACCTGGCTGTAGCCGCCCGCGGTGAGCTTTTTAACGACGGCAGCGCGGTCGAGGTCTTCGTTTTTCTCGACGATCTCGGCCATGCGCTGGATTTCGTCGAATGGCACGCCACGACGACAGATCGCTTCGGGCGGCACCACCAGCACGTCGAACGGCACACCGCTGCCGATCTTGTGCAGCGTGGCCATGCGCTCCATGACGACGAGGGGATCGGGCGACGTCGCATGAAACGGCGTGCGCTCATCGGCGGGCAGCGACAGAATTCGCGACGCCTTCGACGCACCCGCAAAGAAGCGCAGGTCGCGCACGGTGTCGTCGAGCTGGCCGCTGCGGCACACGAACACCACGGGCTTCTTGCGGCTCAGCACCCACGCCATGTGGGCGATGCCAAGGCCCAGCAGGCCGCTCACAGCGCTCTGGCGCTGGCCCTGGTGGACACGATCAAGCACAGATTGGAAGGCGCTCTCGACGGACATGGGGCCGCCGATAGCAGGCCACACGGAAAAACACCGCCCCTGTGTTCAGTGGGGGCGGTGCTTTACAAGTGTCCGGTTTTGTTCAGGAAATGCTGGTTTGTTCAGGTTTGGCAAACCGCGCCGCAAACGCCGCAGACGGCCACGAAAACGGCACGCCCGACGTGTCGCGGTGCAGGCGCAGAAACACCATCGCGTGGGCGTTCTTCGCGTCGGCTTCGTGCACGCGCGTGTGCGCCGCGTCTTCGAACCAGCCATCGTGCAGCGGCGGAAAGTGCGTGTCGCCGCCGACGTGGGCGAGCACCACCGTGAGCACGATCTCGTCGGCCATCGGCAGCGTCAGGCGGTAGACCTCGCCGCCACCGAGCACCATCACCTCGTCGTTGAAGCGCGCCGCGATGGCTGTGGCTTCGTCGAGCGTGGTGGCGCTGTGCACGTTGTCGACGACGACACGGCTTCTCGACAGCACCACGGTTTCGCGGCCGGGCAGGGGCTTGTCGCCGATCGAGGCCAGCGTGCGACGGCCCATGATCACGGGCTTGCCCATGGTGGTCTTTTTGAAATGCGCGAGGTCGGCGGGCAGGCGCCAGGGCAGGCCGTTGTCGCGGCCAATCACGCCGTCGAGGTCCGCGGCAGCGACGAGCGTGATGCGCGGCTTCACACCACCACCTCGGCGACGATTTTGGGATCGGCGACGTAGTTGTCGAAGCGGATGTGCTCGCGCTTGAAGTCTTCGATGCGCGTGATCGACGGATCGAGCCACAGCGTGGGCAGCGCTTTCGGCGTGCGGCTCAGCTGCAGACGCACCTGCTCGTCGTGGATGTCGTAGATGTGCGCGTCGCCAAAGGTGTGGATGAAGTCGCCGACACCGAGCCCCACCACCTGCGCCACGAGGTGCGTGAGCAGCGCGTAGGAGGCGATGTTGAACGGCACGCCCAGGAAGAGATCGGCGCTCCGCTGGTAGAGCTGGCAGCTCAGGCGACCATCGGCGACATAGAATTGGCTCATCACATGGCACGGTGGCAGTTTCATTTTTTCGATGTCTGCAACATTCCAGGCGCTGATAATATGTCGGCGGCCGTGGGGGTTCTTTTTCAGGCCATCAATCAAGTTGGCCAGCTGGTCAATGGTTGTGCCGTCGGGCCCGCGCCAGCGCCGCCACTGCGCGCCGTACACCGGCCCAAGGTCGCCGTTTTCGTCGGCCCACTCGTCCCAGATGCGAACCTTGTTCTCCTTGAGATAGCGGATGTTCGTATCGCCAGCGATGAACCACAGCAGCTCGTGCACAATCGAGTGGACCGACAGCGTCTTGGTGGTCACCAGCGGGAAACCCTGGCGCAAATCGAAGCGCATCTGGTGTCCAAAAATGCTACGCGTTCCCACTGATGAATTGGTGGATTGAACCGTTCCGCGAGACGGTTTGTGCGTGCCTGTGTTTTGTACAAGCGCCAGGAGATCCAGGTACTGCTGCATGCCCGCGCACTAGCAGCAAACCCGCGGGCTGTCACGGCGGCGGAGCGCGCACGCACACGGCGTAGCAGGCGGACACGGCCTTTTCGATCTCGGCGGCCGGTGCGTTGGTGCGCAGGCGGGCGGCAACGTCTTTGGC
>JBIKRQ010000382.1:0-6043 GCA_044349155.1 Myxococcota bacterium | reverse complement strand
GTAGGCCATGGGGCTTTCGGCGTACTACGTTTGCGTGATGTCTCGCACCCCGCGCCGTATTGCCATCGTCGTCACTCTTGCCGCTGCGGCGGGCTGCCCCGGGCGCGATGCACTCGTCGACCAGGTGGGAGGGGCGCCGAAGCAACAGCTTGACGAGGTCAGAGTCCGCGTCCACGCCGCCGAGGTGAAGATCCAGCAAAAGACCGACGCGGCCGCTGCCGCCAACGCCACAGAATGAACACTGCTGCTTGTCGTCGTGCGCGAGTGGCCGGATCGCTGTAGGCTCCGTCGCCCGCGTTGTCCTGTGGAGCTGCCCATGAACCGCTGTGTCGTTGTCCTTGCTTGTTGTGTTGCCGCCCTCGTCGGCGGGTGTGCCATTGAGCGCAAGGCCGAGTGTGTGGCTGCGCAGGAGTGCGATCTCGCCCGCGACGCGCCGTACGGCGACTTCAACGACGACGACGACGCCTTTGGTGCCACCGGTTCGTGCTGGCAAACGGAAGACACGGCCGCGCCCTGCGTGCTGGCGTGCACCGACTTCATCGCCGAAGAGCTCGCCGACGCCACGGCGAAGAACGACCAGGCGCGCGTCGTCGCGTGCGGCGGCTGACACGGCCCCGATGGACATCGCGCCGGTGTGCACTTACATCGGCCCGCCCCGCCCGCCTTTGATTGGCGGCGCCGCAAGAGACGCGCCTCGACACCCCCACGCGGGGTTCCCTTCGAGGCTCACTTCCCGCTTTTTTGGAGTCGATCGCCGTGACGACGGACAACCACCGCAGAAACGCCAGAGACGACGCCCACGTGCGGCGGCTGTGTGCCTTGCGGCCCGAGGTTGAAACCGCCCTCGGCCTGCTCGATCACCAACACGCACTGCATGAGCCCGGGGCCGACACCAAGGCCGCCACCATCGAAGCCAACGTCGCGTGGCGCAAAGACCTCGAGAGTCAGGCCGGCGAAGGCCGCGAACGTTTGCTCGATGCCCGCGTGTTCGCCGCGTCGTTGGAACTGTTTCGCTACGCCGACGAAGAAGTCGCGCTCTGGAAGCACGACCCCGACCTTGTGGCGCCATTGGCCGAAGCGTTGGTGGTGCACCTGCGCGCGCTGGTCCCCGTCGAGCCCGAGCAGCGCTTTGATGCGCTCGCCCGTCGCATCGCGGCGATCCGTGGGCACCTGCAACGCGCCCAGGCCGAAGCCGCCAGCACGCTCACAGCACCGTCGGCTGAGCTGTTGGCGCGCGCCCGCGACATCGTCGACGGCATGCCCGATGTGCTGCACGCGGTCGCTGAAGCCGGCCGTGCCAGCGCTGCTGCAGGTCGACCGATCGCGGCATCGTTGCAGGCCACGATCGACGCGGCTGTCGACGACGCGTCTGCCGCCCTCGATGCCCACCGCGACTGGCTGGGCACGCTGCAAACGCAGCCGCTGGCGCCGCTGGGTGTCGGCCGCTTCGACGAGCTGCTGCGCCTGCGCGGGCTTGATCTCACCTCGGCCGAGGTGCTCGATCTGGGGCGCTCGATCGCCGAAGAATTGCGCGTCGAACAAGCGCGTCTGGTGCAGCGATCGTTCAAGGGCCAACGTCTCGACGACGCCGTCGATCTTGCTCGCAAAAACGCGCCGCACAGCTTGTCGGAAGCGCTCGCCTGGAGCCGCGAGCTTGCCGATCAAGCGCGCACCTTCTTGCACGAGCAGGGCGCTGTGCCGGTGCCGTCGCCCGACGCCGACAATGCCGAAGAGCGCCTGCACATCGACGCCATGCCCTCGGCGTTGGCGCCCTACGGACAGGCCGCGCTGTATATGCCTCCACAGGCATATGCACCTCGACACGACGCGCTGCTGTTGATGCGCGAGCCGTTGGGCCCGCAGCAAGACGCCCTCGCTGAGCTGTCGGTTGCTGACCTCGAGACCCTTGTGGCCGCCCAGGGGTTCCCGGGCCGCCACGTGCAGGCCGTGTGGCAGAACCGCACGACGACGATGGCGCGCCGCGGGGCGTTGCTCGGTTCGCTGGCGGGCCCGGCGTCGACGTGGGGCCAGGACATGGTCGCGGGGTGGTCGCTGGTGAGCGCTGAGTTCATGCGCGAAGCCCACTTCCGCCACTCGCCCGCCAGCCGGCTCATGATGCTGCGGGCGGCCATGGTGAAAGCGCTGATGGCCGTGGTCGACGTCGGCCTTGGCATTGGCCGGTTCACCACCGAGGGTGCGGCGGCGTTTTTGGTGCGCCGTGGCGGTGTGCGTTTGCCCGTGGCGCGCGCGTTGGTGCGGAGCCTGCTGGCAAAGCCCACGTCGGGGTTGTCGGCCCTCGTGGGCAAGGTGCGCATCGAACAGCTGCGTCGCGAAGCCCACCGCCGTTGGCGCGATGGCTACAGCGACCGACGTTTCAACACATTGTTGCTGGTGAATGGTCCTGTCCCCCTCGCCTACCTGTTCGAGCGCCTCGACGAGGCGCCCGCCTACATCAGCGACGTGGTCACCACACCGCACCACTGACGCGGCTGAGATCAGTGCTGCCGCGCCGCAGTACTGATCTTGCGAAACGCCTTGTCCGTCGTCGCTGCCTCTGGCATCGGAGGCCCCATGACGTTGTCTGCCGCCACCCTCTCGGCGATTGCTGCCGAGGTCGCTCGTTACCCAAGCAAGAAGACCGCGCTGCTGCCGGCGTTGAAGCTCGCGCAGAAGGAACGCGGCTGGTTGTCGACGGAGACGTTGGCCGAAGTGGCCGACCTGTGCGGTCAGCCGCACAGCAGCGCCGTCGAGCTCGCCACGTTTTACGCGATGTTGTTCACCGAGAAGGTGGCCCCCGTTCGCGTCGAGTACTGCATCCAGCTGCCCTGCGCGCTGGTTGGCGCTGAAGAAGCGCTCGCCAAAACCGCGAAGCTCCTCGACGTCGAGATGCACGGCACCCACGGCACGCGCCACGGCCACACGAAGGATCACCAGATCGAGCTGCACGGCACCGTCGAGTGCTACGGCGGCTGCCACCGCGCGCCGATGTGCCGCGTGGGCGACGACTACGTCGAGAACCTCAAGACCGACGCCGACCTCGAGAAGTTCGTGGTCGACCTCAAGCAGCGTGCAGCGCGCGCCCCCAAGCAGCACTGATCGCTCACCGCTGCCGAGCTGGCGGCGACGTCGATCGTTCCCCTCTCTGATTTGCTCCTGAGGCCTCCGATGCCCATCGACTACAAGCCCATTTTGCTGCCGAACCCCGGTCGTCATCACGCCGTCACCCTCGAGGAGTACGAGGCGCGCGGCGGCTACCGCGGCTTGAAAAACGCGCTGCAGAAAACCCCCGACGAGGTCACCGGCGCCGTCAAAGACTCGGGCCTGAAGGGCCGCGGTGGTGCAGGCTTTCCCACGGGCTTGAAGTGGTCGTTTGTGCCCAAGATGCCGGGGCCGAAGTACCTCGTCGTCAACGCCGACGAGTCCGAGCCGGGCACGTTCAAAGACCGCGACATCATGGAAGTCGAGCCCCACACGCTGATCGAAGGCGTGGCGATCGGCTCCTACGCCATCGGCTGTGAGCTCGCCTTCATCTACATCCGCGGCGAGTACACCGTCGCTGGTGACCGCCTGAACGCCGCCATCGCCGAGGCGAAGAAGGCCGGCATTCTTGGTGGACCGTCGAAGTTGTTGAAGGCCGACGGCACGCCGTTTGTCCTCGACATCATCGTGTTCCTCGGCGCAGGCGCGTACATCTGCGGCGAAGAAACCGCACTCATCGAGAGCCTCGAAGGCAGCCGCGCCATGCCGCGATCGCGTCCGCCCTTCCCGGCGGTTGCGGGCCTGTACATGCGCCCCACGGTCGTCAACAACGTCGAGACGATGGCCAACGTGCCCTACATCCTCGCCGAGGGTGTGGAGGCCTACAAAGCCATCGGCAACCCGCCGAACAACACCGGCCCGAAGATCTTCTGCCTCTCGGGGCACGTGAAGAAGCCCGGCAACTACGAGCTGCCCCTGGGCAAGGTCACGTTGCGCGAGCTCATCGAAGAATACGGCGGTGGCACCCCCTCGGGCCGCCCCGTGAAGGCGGTGCTGCCTGCTGGCGTGTCGTCGTTGTTGATCCCTGCCAGCCAGCTCGACGCCGTGCTTGACTACGACGGCATCAAGGGTGCTGGCTCGATGCTCGGCTCGGCGTCGTTCATCATCATGGACGACAGCGTCGACATGGTGTGGGCTGCCACGCGCATGGTGGAGTTCTTCCGCCACGAAAGCTGCGGCAAGTGCACGCCGTGCCGCGAAGGCACCAGCTGGCTCGAGAAGACGCTGTACCGCTTCGTCGACGGCCACGGCAAAGAGTCCGACCTCGACACGCTGGCGTTTGTCAGCAAGCAGATCGCCGGCAACACCTTGTGTGCGTTGGGCGAGTTCGCCTGCTCGCCCGTGACGTCGTCGTTGAAGCACTTCAAAGACGACTACACGAAGCGCCTCGTGAAGATTGAGCGCAAGTCCGACCGCGCCGCGGAGTAGCGCTCCGTCGTCGGTCCGCTGCACGAAACAGGGCGCCTTTCGGCGCCCTGTTCTTTGTCGTGGCTACTCGGCGGCGGGCAGCATCGCGGCATCGATGCTGCGCAGCTCAGGACCGTCGAAACCGCGGAAGGCCACCGTTCGCTGGGGTCGAAGCTGATTGAGGCCGTAGAGGGCCTCGTAGGCGCTCAGGACGGCCTTCTCGCGGCCCAGGGTGGCGTAGGCGCGACCGATCGCTGCCGGGTACTGCCCCTTGGCCTCAGCAATCAACGCGGCCGTTTGCACGCTGGTGTCGGCCTCGAGCTGCGCGACAGCAAGGCGGCCCGCTTCTTCGATGTCAGCCTTGGCGCGCTCGAGCCGTGCCGAGATCGCCTCGAAAATCTGGCGCGACACATCGGGCAGCAAGCTGACGTTGCGCACGAAGGCAGCTTCGACGTGGATGCCCCAGCGCTCGCACTCGGCGGCGATGTCGGCCTGCAGTTGGCGGCCCAACTCGCTGCGGTCGCGCAGGATGTCCTGGAACTCGCGGTTGCCCATGATCGACGTGGCGGCGTGCGACACGAGGTTCTGCAGCGAGCGGTCCCAGTCGTCGACGGAGAACAACACCTTCTCGGGGTTGTCGACGCGCAACTCGACCCACAGGTCGACCATCACCGTCGTGCCGCGCGCATCGTTGACGTGCACGTTGTGGAAGTGCCGAAAGTCGCGGGCGAGCGAAACACGGTGCAGCTCGACCCAGGGCAGCGCCTTGTCGAGAACGATCTGCAGCCCCGGCTTGTCGAAACGCGCGACCTGCTTGCCGTAGCGCGTGACGATCACCGCCTCTTCGTCGTCGACCTCGACAGCGATCGCGCGAAACACGGACCACGCCAGAGCGACGAGGCCAATCACGACGCCAGCGGCGGCGACAGCAGACAACAGCAGCGGGTTCATGCGCGCTCCTTGACGTAGACGGTGCGGGCTTCGGCGAGGACCTCGTCACGACGACGCGCGACGTAGGATTCAAGCGTGCCGTCGCGGTGCAGGTCGAAGAGCACCTTGCCGATCCCTTCGACTTCGGTCTCGATCGCCCGTGCCTTGGAACGCGCGATCTCGACCCCCTGACGTGCAGCCAACAAGCGCTGCTGACACTCGCCTTCGGCGCGGAAGTAGGCAGCGCCTGCTTCGGTGCGCGCGTTCATGACGGCGTTGAGCGCTTCGGCGAGCTCGTCGGGAGGCAGGATGTCGATGAGGTCAACGGCGTTGAACGACACGCCGTAGCGATCGCCGATCTGGTCGCGGCAGAACCCCGAGATCGCGTCGTTGAGACGCCCACGTTCGCGGCGAATGAGCGCGAACGACCCCATGTCGGTGGCGCCGAGATCGCTGCCGACCCACGACGGGCCATCGGGTCGACGGGCCAACTCACTCGCCGTCGTCGTCGTCGCCGCCTGCGGGTTGGCACCACCGCCGAAGTTGGCGATCTCGTTGCGCAACAAGCACGTGAACAAGCCGGTGATGTGCTCCTCGGGCTGCTTCATGCCAAAGACGTAGTCGTCGAGGCGCTGCGGCAACGGTGCAAAGCGCAACATGCTGTCGA
>JBIKRQ010000381.1:0-6085 GCA_044349155.1 Myxococcota bacterium | reverse complement strand
GGACGCCATGAGCGATACACGCGCACACAAAGTGGTTCAGGGCGGGCTCGAAGGCGAGTCGCGTCGGGAGTACATGTTTGCCCTCCTGCGCGAGCTGCAGGCGATGGAGCAGATGGTCGAAGAGGGGATGTTTGAGCGCGGGGTGTCGCGCATTGGTGCTGAGCAGGAGTTGTTCCTGGTCGACGCCGCCTACCACCCCACGCCCGGTGCCCTGAAGATCCTGTCGGCCCTCGACGACAAGCACTACACAACCGAGCTGGGCCTCTTCAACCTCGAGGCGAATGCCGACTCGCAACCCTTTGGCGGCAGCGGTCTGCGCGACATGGAAGCGCAGTTGCAGCACCTCGTCGACAAGGTGCGCCACGTCGGCGAACCCATCGGTGTGCGGCCCGTGCTCGCGGGAATTTTGCCCACCATCGACAAGACCGACCTCGGTCTCGACAACATGGTGCCCAACCCCCGCTACAAGAGCCTGAGTGCGGCGATGAAGACCGCGCGCGGCGAGGCCTTCGACTTCTCGATCAAGGGCATCGACGAGCTCTACGTCCGCCACGACAACGTCATGGTCGAGGCCTGTAACGCGAGCTTCCAGGCGCACCTGCAGCTGGCAGAGCCCGAACGGTTTGCGCAGCACTACAACCTCGCGCAGTTCCTGGCGGGTCCCGTGCTCGCGATGGGGGCCAACTCCCCCGTGTTGTTCAACCGTCGCCTGTGGGCCGAGACGCGCATCGCGTTGTTCGAGCAGTCGTGTGACGTGCGGACGCCCGGCCTGCACCTGCGCGACTCGATGGGCCGCGTGTCGTTTGGGCGGCAGTGGTTCAAAGGCTCTGTCGTCGACGTCTTCAAGGAAAACGTCTCGCGCTTCCGTCCACTCGTGGGTGCGAGTTTCGAAGACGAAGACGATGCGCTCAAGGCGCTGCGCGAAGGTCGTGCGCCCACGATGAAGGCGCTGCGCACGCACAACGGCACCATCTACCGCTGGAACCGCGCCTGTTACGGCATCTCCGACAACGGCAAGCCGCACCTGCGCATCGAGCTGCGTGTGCTGCCATCGGGCCCCACCGTCGCCGACGAGATGGCCAACGCGGCGTTGTGGTTCGGCTTGATGAGCGAACTGGGCGCCACCGTCGAAGACATCTCGCAACGCCTCGACTTTGGTGCCGCACGCCAGAACCTGTACGCGGCGGCGCGTGATGGTTTGCGGTCGCGCCTGCAGTGGATCGATGGCGAGGAGTGGACGGCACAGCAGTTGTTGCTCGAAAAACTCCTGCCGCTGGCGAAGGCCGGCCTCGACCGCGCCGGCGTCAACGTCGACGACACCAACCGCTACCTCTCGATCCTTGAACAGCGCGGGCGCTCATTGCGTTCGGGGGCGCAGTGGACGCTGCAGTCGCTGCAGGCGATGGAGAACAAGGGAACTCCCGGCGCGCGCGCGGTGGCCGTCACGGCCGGGATGTACGCGCGGCAGGGCACGAACCTCCCGGTCGCCGAATGGGACCTGGCGCAGCTCACCGAGCACCAGTCGGCGAGCAGCACCCACCAGAAGGTGTCGCAGCTCATGCTCACCGACATCGTCACCGTGCAGCCCGATGACCCCATTGCACTGGTGGCCGAGTTGATGACGTGGGAGCGCGCGCGCTGTGTCCCCGTCGAGGACGATCAGGGGCGCATGGTCGGGCTTGTCACCCAGGGCCGCGTGCTGCGCTACCTGTCGCGTGGGGCCACGGGTGATGTGTCGTTGCAAGCTCTGCAGCAGGCACCGGTGTCAGACATCATGGTCAAGGAGCTGATCACCGTTACCCCCGACACCTCCGCCCGCGATGCCGCCGCACTCATGAAGCAACACCGCATCGGTGCGCTGCCCGTGATGCAGGGCGACCACGTGGTGGCGATGTTGACGCAAGAGGAGTTCGTGGGCTTCGCTGCCCGCGTGCTCGACGACGCCGCCTCGCTGCCGCCGACGCCGGCTGAGTAGCGGCGTGCAACGGCAGCTACGGCGTGGGGTTCTCCGCGATGACCTCACCGGGTGGTACGCGCGTCGCCGGGGACTGCACGTGTGACGCGTCGCGCAGTCGATGGTGGACCAGGCGGGCCTCAGGGCCAAAGAGCGGGCAACTCCCGGCGTTGATGGTGTCGCCGTTGCCGCCATCGCGCAGACCAAGGGCGTAGCCGAAGGCCCACGTGCGCTCGTCTTGCGTCACGACGACGATCTGTTGCAGACGTTCCTGCGCAGCGACCGCGCAGGCCTCGGCGAGCTTGAAGGGGCGCGAGAGATCGACACCGTAGACGACGTCGGCAACGCGCAGCTCGACGCGTTCAGGGGGTGCTCGTCAACGCGCCAACGCGACGAAAGCCGCGCGTCGCGACGAGGGCGCCGACGATCGACAAGCCGCCACCGAAGGTCGACACGAGGACGGCGCCCAGGGCGTACGCACGCAGCAGCGGATCTGTCAGCGCGGCGACGACGCCGACGACGACGGGGACGACGACGGCCGCGGGCAGCACGACCGCGACGGTACGGCCGACGGATTCAAGGGGGAGTTCGATGTCGGTCTGCGCCGCGAGGCGTTGTTCCTTGCGGCGTTGCGCGACAACGAGGCCCACGCACAACGCGACCGCGCCGCCGAGGAGTGAAAGCACGAGGACGCCTTCTTCGTTCATCGTGCGGATGTGGCCCGATGACCGCGTCGACACAACCTCGCAGAACGCGCTTTCGGAGCACCGTCACCTGACACCTCCGCCCGCGACGCCGCCACACTCATGAAGCAACACCGTCCTCGACGACGACGACGCTCCCGCCGACGACGGCCGAGGAGCGACGTGCGCCGTCGGGAGTTCCTGCCCTGGCCGGGAACTCCCGACCTCCTGACCGCGAGGACTTGAGCATCGGGACCACGGCTGATGGCCCGTACAATCTGCCAGCAAGCTCGCTGCGGAGACATCCAACAAACGCCTGAACTTGGGGCCCACGACGGACGGCGCAGTGCGAGGTCAGCGAAGAGCGTCGTCATGAAGACGAAGAGGAGGTCGCAGTGAGGGCCCAAACCCCGACGGTCTTTCGGATCTCGGGGTCGCGGAAGCGAAACAGCACGCGGTCGCACCAGTAGTGCACGAGCTGCTCGCCCAAAAAGAAGCCCAACACGAGGCCGCCGAGCAGCTGGAAGCGCGGGTCGATCGCGCCGATCACGTCGCGATAGCCCGGCGCACTGAGCACGTTCAAGAGGCCAACTGGCCAGGTCGCAACACCAACGACCGCGGCCACGCCAACAACAGCCACCACGTGCACTGCGATCGCGCGCAGGTGCGACGCACCGCTGGCCACGAGGCCGTTGACATGCACGTGCCCCACCAGGCCGATAGCGATCAACCAATGCGACCACAGGTAGCCAAAATATAATAACCAGCATTCGAACTCGGCACGACAGCCAACCAAAACGGATGAGCACAGATAACAGTGTAATACAGAAGCTTACCGATCGAACGCACTGGCCTTCGCAGTTCGAGCACTACAACCACAATCCACAGCACGACCGAAAAACCCGCGGCAATGGGCACCAGTGATGATGGCAGCACCCCCAGGGTTGCACCGACCATCTCACCCCACGGGGATCGCTGAAAAATCGATACATACAGCAGAGGATGGATGATCCACATCAAGGCAATGGTGAGCACGCGATCGGTCGTGCGCGCACTCGCGGTCGTCTGCCCTGCCCCGGAACGGTACATTGAAAGGACACCGAAATCTTGATTTCCGAAGTGGTAGAAATGGCCAATCCAAAATGGTGCCAGATACAGCACCCACACCCAGGATGTGGGGGCGAAACCACGCGCGGTGCGCCCCCCACTGTGTACGACACGGCGATCCCCAGCAGGAGCGAGCCAACGAAAATCAGCAGCGGGACGACGCGCGTGCGAAGCAGATCGAGCCGGCGCTTTTCGCGCAACAGCGGCGAGGCCACGACCATGTACGTCGTCGACCAGGAGTGACACAGGCCGAGGCCGCGATTCACGACGACCAGCGATGCCAGCAGCGCGCCCGCCGGCAACGCGCTCGACAAGCCGAACCACAGCGCCGTCCCCCACAGGCCGGAGAACATGAACAAGAGATCCCAGGGCGGCGTGCGCAAGAAGTGGTGCGAGAAACGCGTGGACCGGATCGGCATCGACCTCGAGCATGCCTCGTCATCGATGCCGCGCAAGGCTTGACCTTCCATCGTCGGCCCACGCGCTCGCGTCTCAGCCGTGTGCCCACCACTGGGTTTGAAACTCGCAGCTCGTCGCGACATCGCTAAAGAATCGACCCGTCAAAAGATCGCGTCGACCTGCCACATATTTAAACTCTGGGCGCGCCGATCGACGAAATCATAAAACACCACCAAAACACGAAGACAAGCCGCCTTATCTCTGATAAATGCCACAGATCGCCGATGGGTTTCCATGCGTCCATTGGCATACCTATCTCAGCCTGTTGGCCGAGTGCCACGGTTCAAGTGCTCAGTACAATCCGCCAGCAAGCGCACTGCGGAGAAACGCAACAAACGCCTGGACTTTGGGCGCACGACGGACGGCGTCGGTGTAGGCCGCATACAGCCAGGCCGATCGTGTCTCGAACGACTCAAGCACCACGACGAGCCGTCCGCACTCGACGTCATCGGCGACGAGGAACCAGGGCACGTAGGCGATGCCGAGCCCGGCGCGCGCGGCCTCCAGCAGGGCTTCGCCGCAGTCGGCGCGCAGGATGCTGTTGGGCGTCACGGTCGTCTCACGTCGCCCGACTTGAAATCCCCAGCCATCTGTTCCGTGACGTCGATAGGAGAGGCATCGGTGCGCGCGAATCTCCTCCGGCCTGGTCGGTGCTGCGTGGTTCGCCAGATACTCCGGACTCGCGCACGCGACCCGCCGCGTCCGCGCGAACTTGCTGATCAACAGTCCGCCCTTCATCGGCTTACCCATCCGGATGCCGACGTCGATGCCCTCCGCCACGATGTCGACCGCGTACTCAGAGAAGCGCGCATCCATCTCGATGGCCGGGTAGGCGCGCAAGAAGGCAGGCAACAGCGGCGCGATGACGTGTCGCCCAAACGTGGCAGGGAGCGTGACTTTGAGAACGCCACGGGCGTTTCCCTCTCCCAGTGTTGCTTGCTTCTCGGCGGCGTCGAGCGCGTGTAGCCCCTGCGAAACCTCCTGCAGATAGACGCGCCCAACCTCGGTCAGGCTCATCGCGCGCGTGGTGCGATGAAGGAGACGAACGCCAAGCCGCGTCTCCAAACGCTGGACGGCTCGACTCATGGACGGTGCCGACGTGCGCATCGCGCGAGCACCTGCGCCGAAGCCGCCTTCCTCCACGACAGCGACGAACGCAGCGATGTCGAACCAGTCCCGAGGCTGAAGCGCTGATTGTTTCATGGAGAGCAACACTGAAGTGCACTATTTCGCTTTGCAACGCGGCGCCTCTGAAGCGCATAGAAGCCGCATGACATCGACCGAAACAACCTCGACACTGCAAGCCGCCCTCGATGAGCTCAGCGGCTCCATCGCTGCCCAACTCCCCGCGGATGTGAGCGACGCATTCGCTGCGGCGACGCGTGCCCTCAAACGTGAGCACCTCGCCGACCGCGCACTGACGAGAGGCGCACTGGCGCCAGACTTCACGCTGATGGACACCGAAGGGAAGCCATGGACGCTGTCGGACACCGTTGCGTCGAGCACTGCGGTCCTCTCGTTCGTCCGCGGCGGCTGGTGTCCGTACTGCAGCCTCCAGCTCCGAACATTGCAGCGCGAACTTTCGCGCCTCACGTCGCTGGGCACACTCGTCGTCATCTCGCCCGAAATCCCGCCGCACGCTGGGGCCACCCGCGCGAAGCTTGCGCTTGCCTTTCCGGTGCTGAGCGATGTCGGTTGCGAACTGGCGCACCGCTATGGCGTGGCGTTCGCCATCCCACCCGCCGTTCGTCCCGTCTACACAGCCCTGGGCATCAACGTGCCGCAGGCCAACGGCAATGACACCTGGGAACTCCCAATGCCTGCGACGTTCATCGTCGGAAAAGACCGCCGAATCGAAGACGTCTTCGTCGACGAAGACTAC
>JBIKRQ010000065.1:0-22256 GCA_044349155.1 Myxococcota bacterium | reverse complement strand
CAAGATGAGATGGGTCACAGGTGACTCCGACATGGTCGGCTGACGTCGATCCAGTCGACATCAGCCACGAGCGCGTAGCCCGAGAGAAAGGTGCAGCAGCGAGCGATCGCGTGCGTCGAGGAAGTGTTGTCGACGCTGAAGCGCGTTCCTGGCGCTACCCGGTCGCCCGAACAACAAGCTGTTGCGCGACCCGTGACACAGCATCGTCTGCCACCGAGAAAGATGCGAGCACGAATGAATGTGCTCGCGTTCGGTAAGACGCGGCGAGCTTCCTCGCCGCCGTCACGTCACGCTACTCGTCGATGATGTCGGCGCAGTCGCTGCCGCACTCAAAGACGTTCGTCAGGCAGTCCTGATCGGCGATGCAGGCATCGCAGGCGTTGACCTGGGCGGTGTAGTCGTCGTTGCCCCAGCTCTTGTCGATGCACCGCTCGCGACAGCTGTCGGTGTCGTAGCTGTCGTCGAAGCACGTCGCGTAGCTCTCGCACACGGCGCTACAGTCGGTGGTGTTGTCGAACACGCCGCAGCTGGACATCGCCACGCACGCAACGAAGAACGAAACGACTGCGACGTCGACGGTTGGCGTTTCGCGGATTCTGCGCATCACATCTCCGAGGGTCTTCATCGGCCACGCCGAATCAGCTGGACAAGGCCAATCACGACCACTGCGCCAATCACCGACACGAGCACGCTGTAGGGCGTCCACACGTCGTTGATGTTCGCATCGTCGAGGCCAAGCATTCGAAACAGCAGGCCGCCGACCGAGGCGCCCACGATGCCAACCACGATGTTGATCACCGTGCCCTGTTGTCGGTCGGTTCCCATGATCAAGCTGGCGATCCAGCCGACCAGTGCGCCCATCGCGAGCCACAAGATGATCACCATCGTGACACTCCAGGTATGAGGAGAGCATGCCGCGACGTCGACAACGCCGACGCCGCAGCACCGAGGCTCAGCTGATCGCCGAGGCTCAGAGCGCCGACACGCCGTCGTGCAAGGCGTTTTTGAAGTCGCTGCCGCCCTTGGCGACCCGGTCTTTCAAGTGGTCAGCACCGCTGCGCAGTTCCGCACGAAGCTGGGTGCCCGTGCGTGGTGCGAACAACGCCATCGCTGCAGCACCAACCAGAGCGCCAACAGCAACGAAGCCCGCAGCCTTCGCGATGTCGACGCCAGTGTTGCTGCGCCGAACGTAGCCAAGTTGGCTGAACAGGGAGTCAGGGTGGAGTCGGTCGAAATTCATGGCGATGCTCCGGTCAAACGTGTGGCGGAAACGAGGGGTCCTGCGGTGACGTCTCACACCGTGGGTCCTCGGGGAGTGGAGCGTGCGTGTGGAGTGCTTCGGTGGTCGCCGTCGGCGGCCCCGTTTGCTCCATCGATGACGCTGACGATGGTGATGCTGCTTGCGCGCGCGCCGGCCACGACGATGCAGATGGTGCTGGTGGTGGCGTCAGCGCAAAGGTCTGCAGCGCCTCGAGCAACAACGCCCCTGCCGTGCGCAGACCAGCACCAACCATACTGCGCGCCAGTGGTGATGAAAGACCTCCACCAGCGACGAAGCCGCCACCAAAGGCCGTCGACATCAGCGCGTACGGGTGCTGTCGCGTTGTCGACAAGAACCGACGTTGCGCCAAGTCAACGGCGGCCTTCGCCCGTGTCTGCAGCATTGCTGCTGCGTCTTTGACCGCGACCGTGGCCTCCAGCAGCCCATCGCTCGGCGGAGGCGACGTCGTCGCTTCAGGTGATTCAGTGTTCATGTGTTCCTCACAGACGTGATGCGAGTCGGCCAACAACGAAGCCCGCCGCCACCGCCGCCAGCAGCGCGACCGCCGGCTTCTCGACGACGAAGCGGCGCACCTGGGCATCGACGTGCCGCAGGTTCTCGGTGGCGTTGTGCACCACGTCGGCGACCGCAGACGGAGGAGGTGCTGCATCGGGATCGGCGACCGCAAGGGGAGTGACGTCGGACAAGGGGGCTCCAGGGTTCATCGTCGATTTCCAAGCACCGCGCCGACGACAAAGGCCGCCCCAAGCGCAAGTACGGCGTGGTCGTGCAGTAGGTCGTTCACCACGACGCGCAGCTCGCGCCGCACGCCGTCGACGGCGCGGTGGGTGACCGCATCGATCTCGACGCGCAGTTGGGCGGCCTGCAGTGCTGGTGCGTGCACGAGTGCGCGCCACGCCGTGGCCACCTCATCGTCGCTGCGCCGTACTTCGCGTTGCAGACGTTCGCTGCGGGTGCGTGCGTCGTGCTGAACGAGGGCTGTCACACCTCCTCCATCGTGCGCAGTGCCACACGGGCGACGACCGCGGCCACCGCAAGCTGAATGCCGCCGACGACGACAAGGGACCATCCCCAGCCCAACGACGGGCTCATCAGTGCCGATGCTCCTGCGCACACACACATCACCGCCAACAACGCGGCAGCGACGGCGAACAGCAGCATCGCGACGGCGCGCCCCAACACAGCTGCGGTGTTCGCCACCGTGTCGGTGACGAGTTCAAGGCGAGCGCCCGCCGCGCGCTGTGCCGCCCCAAAGAGCTGCCCGACCACATCGGGAACGTCGTTGAGGTCGTCGACCGCTTGCAGGGGAGTGCGCATCATCATGAAACAGAACACTGCAGTGATGGTGCCAGCGGCGATGCGCTGTGCGCGGCGCGGTTGAGCGCGGATCGGAGCTGCGCACGCGCGACAGCAGTGCGCACGCGCGCCACAGGCACCAACGGGTGGGGCACATTGCCGTCCCATGCTGCTCGTCACCACAGCGCACGGCGCTGTCGCTGGCGTCGCTGCTCGCTGGCCCGGGCCTTGAACTGTGCTCCATCGCCGCGGGCCTTGACCGCGATGAACACGGAGCTCCTCATGTCTACGGTTTCGAAACGTGCCTTCTTCTCCTCTGTCGCTACGCTGGCGGTGTTGGCCCCCCTGAGCGTGGCCTGCGCCAGCCCCGAGAAGATCGAGGCCGACCACCGCGACGAGCGCACTGACCTCAGGCACGACCAAAGCGAGGAAGAAGCAAAGATGGATCGCGATCACCGCGAGGAACGTGTCAACCAAAACGCGCAGCAAGCCCGCGAGAACGTCGATGTGGATGCGCGTGCCGCCAAGAACGATGTCTCCAACGAAGCGGAGCAGGCGCGTTTTGTGGTTGATGCCCGCGAGTCCCTCGCGAAGCTCGACGCGCGCATCGCCGAGCTGCGCCGCAAGGGCAAGCCCGTCGATCAGGTTGCACTCAATGCGCGCGCTGCGGTGTCGACGCACATCGAGACCTGCGCCAACGATCACACGATGACGAAGGAAGCCTGGACGGTGCACCACGAAGAGCTGAAGGCGCAGCTTGTGGTGCTCGACACGCAGGTGAAGCGCCTCGAGACCTGAGTTCTTCGGGGCCTGAAAAGAGCAGCGGCGGGATCTCCCGCCGCTGCTCTTTTCTCTTGGGGTGCTCTCGGAGCACCTGAACAGACATGAACAGTTCAGCCCTGCCCGACGTGAACCTCGATCTGGTGGTCTTGGCCATCACGATGCAGGGGAACGCACATGTCCGCCTGCACGACACCATCGCAGACCACACGCGTCACCGTCGGCGGCCCGGCGTGTACCACCACGTGAATGTGGTGGAGGGTTTCGTGGTGCCGGTAGTGCAGCGCCATCGTGGTCCACGCGCGCGGCAAACGAGGCGTGATCCGGAGGCGATCCACCTCGAGATGAATGCCGAGCAGCGATTCGACGATCAGCCGGTACATCCATCCCGCGGACCCCGTGTACCAGGTCCAGCCACCACGCCCGGCATGCTGCTCGTTCGTGTAGACGTCCGCCGCCACCACGTAGGGCTCGACCTTGTAGGTGGCGATCGCCGCCGCCGAGTTCCCATGGTGCGCAGGCATGATCATTTTGAACAGATCCCATGCATCGTCGACGTCACCGCGTTCGGCAAACGCCATCGCCGTCCACACCGCCGCGTGCGTGTATTGCCCGCCGTTTTCGCGCACGCCTGGCACGTAGCCGCGGATGTAGCCGGGCTCGGGCCCCTGCCCGTCAAACGGCGGCTCGAACAGCTTGATCACCCCCAGCGTCGGATCCACGAGGAGCTTCCGTACCGAGGCAAGGGCCGTGGCTTGTCGCTCGATGCTGCCGATGCCCGCCAACACCGACCAGCTCTGCGGCAGTGAGTCGATCTGACACTCGCTGCTCGTCGACGATCCAAGGGCACTGCCATCGTCGAACCAGGCGCGCTTGTACCAGTCGCCATCCCACGCCTGCTCGTCGAGGTTGCGACGCAGGCCTGTGGCATCAGCAACGCACCGCTCGGCCAACGCCACATCACCACGTCGTCGGGCCACTGGCGCAAACGCCTCAAGCACCTGCACAAGGAACATGCCGAGCCACACACTCTCGCCGCGACCGTGGTCGCCCACGAGGTTCATGCCGTCGTTCCAGTCGCCGGTGCCCATCAACGGCAGACCGTGCTCGCCGCGCGAACGCGCATGATCGAGGGCGCGCACGCAATGCTCGTAGACCGTGCCGCTGTCGTCGCTGATGCGGTGTTGTTCGTAGTAGCTGTCTTCGTCGGCTTTGACGGCTCGGCCATCGAGAAAGGACACGCGCTCGTCGAGCACGCTGTCGTCACCGCTCGTTTCGAGGTAGCGGCACGTCGCCAATGGCAGCCACAACAGGTCGTCGCTGATGCGCGTTCGCACACCGCGCCCCGACGGCGGATGCCACCAATGCTGCACATCGCCTTCGCGAAACTGATGCGCCGCGCAGCGCACGATCTGCTCACGCAACACCGTCGGCGCTGCATGCACCAGCGCCATCGCATCCTGCAGCTGGTCGCGAAAGCCAAACGCGCCACCCGACTGATAAAAACCGCTGCGGGCCCACAGGCGCGAGGCCATCACCTGATACACGAGCCACCCGTTGGCCAACGCGTTGAGTGCGGCGTCGGGCGTTTGCACGTTCACCGCACCGAGCACTTCGTCCCAGTGATCGCGCACTTCGGCGAGAGCGGCCGTCGCAGCAGCCGTGCCCCGAAACCGCTTCACCAACGTGAGCGCGTCGTCGCGATCGCGCCCAGAGCCGAACGTGAAGGCGACCTCGCGCTCCTGCCCCGGTTGGAGTTCAATGACGACCTGCATCGCCAGACACGGATCAAGACCACCGCCAACGCGCCCCGAGAGGTGCTCGCGACGCAAAGCTGCGGGTCGTGCAGGGTCACCATTTCTCCCGAGGAACTCCGTGCGATCGCCGCTGATCGTGCGCGTCACGTCGCTGCAGTCGAGGAAGGCGACGCGCTCGGCGAACTCGGTGTTGTACGCGTTGCTCGCGAGCAAGGCACCCGTGGTGGGCTCAACGCACGTCGCGATGTAGGGCAGGTTCGCTGGCCGAAGCGCGCCGAGCACGAGGTCGAAGCACACCGTGATCGACAAGTGGCGCACACGCGTCGAGGCGTTGCGCAACGTGAGCACGTTGAACTTGATGGGCGCATCGATCGCCACGAACGTCGACAACGACGACGACACACCATCCTCGTTGGTGTGTTGAAACACGCTGTAGCCAAAGCCGTGGCGCGTTGTGTAGGGCGCTCCATCGGCTGCAGGCTGCGGTGTGGGGGACCAGACCTCGCCGGTGTCGTCGTCGCGTAGCCAGCAGGCCTCGCCGCTTGGGTCGCTGATGGGATCGTTGCTCCACGGTGTGAGCCGGTAGCTGTGCGCGTTTTCGCACCACGTGTAGGCACTGCCGCTTTCGCTCACCACGGTGCCGAACCACGGGTTGGCCAGCACGTTCACCCATGGTGCGGGTGTGCGCGTGTTCACCGTCGTCGTGATCACATACTCCCGGCCGTCGTCGCTGAAGCCGCCGTAGCCGTTGTGGTCGCGCAGCAGCGTGCTGGCTGGCACCGTGGGCAGCACAGGCACCGGTGTCGACGGCGCAGCAGCGCCAAACACATCGGGTGGCACCACAAACAGCGGCTGTCGCTCCATCTGGTCGGCAAGGGGACCAGCGCTGTCGCTCACGATCAAGCGCGCCGCCGCCTGCATCAGCGTCTTGTCCTCGTCTGACATCTGGTCGCTGCGTCGCACGAACACGCCACCAGGTCGGTCGACGAGGCCGCCATCACCAACGGCGGTCACCAGCGCCATGATCTGATCGTGCAACGCCTGGCGATAGCCCGACGGGTCTTCGTTCCAGATGACCACGTCGACGAGCAGTCCCTTCAAGCGCCACCACGCATGCGCCTTCAGCATGTGTTGCACGAGGGCAATCTCGGCCACGTCACCAATGCGCACCAACACGATCGGCAGATCCCCCGAGATGCCGTAGCCCCACAGGCCAGACTGCCCGCGCTTGTTCTTTACAATCACGCTCTCGGGCGCGCGCATCGCCGCGTTCGCGTAGAGCACATGGCTCGCCAGGCGTTCGTACAACTGCACGTCCACATCGGTGGTGTCGAGCCGACGCAGCGCCACCTGGCTGTCGGTCCACGACAACTCCAGCACCCGCTCTGCGGAGTGACGGTCCTTGTATTTGTCGACGAGCAACAGCGCTTCCGCTCGCGTCGCTGCCACGCCGGTCACCAGATGCAGCCGCACCGTTTCGTGGGGCCGCACGGTCACGGTGTTTCGCACCGACACGATTGGATCGAGCACTGCCCCGGCGGTGTTCGCCAACGCCGCTTGCATCGCGCGCGGGTTGATGGGCGTGCGACCACGTCCCAAAAAGGCATCGCGCGAGGTCTCGTATTGCTCACGCTCGACCACAGGTCCGTGCACACACATCAGGTGCAGCACCGTCGGCGGGTGCTCATGTCCTGAGCGTGGCCGTCGTGTGGCGAGGATCGCGTGTTGCTCTGCCAACACTTCGGTCTGCACAAACAAGTTGCTGAACGCGGGGTGTGCCTGATCTGCCGCAGCAGGTGCCAACACCACCTCGGCGTAGCTCGTGACTTCCAGCGTGCGCGGCGTTGACCCGCGATTCGTCAGACTGATGCGTCGCAGCTCGACGTCGTCTTCGGGCGACACCGCGATCTCAACATGGGTCTCCAGCGAGCCATCGAAACGGCGCAGCTCTGCACGTCCTTGCGAGAACACGGCTTCGTAGCTGGTCGCCGCGCGCAGCGATGGTTGATGGCCAGCGGTCCACCACGCGTCGGTCTCGACGTCTTTGATGTAGATGAAGGTGCCGTCGTCGTCGCGTGTGGGGTCTTCGCGCCAACGCGTCACCGCGAGGTCATGCCAGCGGCTGTAGCCGCCGCCCGCGTTGGTGACCGCCACGTGGTAGCGGCCGTTGCTCAGCAGCTGCACTTCGGGGCGCGGCGTGTTCGCCGTGGCGTAGAAGCGAAAGCCTGCGGCTCCCACATTGGCTGCAGCTCTCGACGAGACTTCCGCGGGATGCGGGTGAATCGGCAGTGTTTTTGGAACGCGCTCCTGCAGCAGCAACTCGGTCGCACGCATCGCTGGGTCAGCGAGGAAGCGCCGCTGCATCGGCTGGTCAAGCAGCACGTACGCGAGGGACAACAGCGACATGCCCTGGTGGTGCGCCATGAAGCTGCGCACAGCGACGCTGGTCTTGCCGGGCGGCAAGCGGGCCGTCGTGTAGTCAATGGCCTCGTAGAAGCCGAACGCGGTGAGTCTTCCGTCGTGCTGCAGGCGGCGCAGGTTGGCGGTGGAGGCCAGCGGGTCGATCATCAACGCCATCACACTCGCGTAGGGTGCAACGACGAGGTCATCGGCGAGGCCGCGCTTGTAGCCAAAGCCCGGCACGCCAAAGGCGCGGTACTGGTAGTTCTGTTGCGCGTCGGTTTGCAGATAGCCCGACTCCGACACCCCCCACGGCATCGCATTGTCGTCGCCGTACTCAATCTGACGTTTGACAACACCGCGATAGCTCTCGTCGAGCAGCGTGCGCGGCCACGTCGGCATGATCAACAGCGGCATCAAATACTCAAACATCGATCCGCTCCACGACAGCAGCGCTGGCGTGTTGCCCGACGTGGTGAGTGAACGACCGAGGCTGAACCAATGGTCTTGCGACAGCTGACCGCGGGCCACGGCGATGTAGCTCGCGAGCCGCGCTTCAGAAGCCAACAGGTCGTAGAAGTTCTGATCGATGCGGCCGTCGGCGACGTTCTTACCGATCGACAGCAAGCGACGGCTTTTGTCGTAGAGGAAGTCGACATCCATCTCGGAGCACGCGCGCGCCTCTGCCGCGAGGGCCGCAAGCTCGAGCCCGCGCGCCGTCTGCCGTGCATCCGCCGTCGTCAACGCCTCAACGAGTGCAGGCGCACCGCCAGCGGCACGGGCTGCGTGCACGACGTGGTGAACACTGCCGCTGCCATCAAGGATGCTCCACTGCTCGGCGGTCACGTCAGTCGACGGCAGCAACAACCACGGCGCGACGAACTCGAGTTCTGCGCGTGCGGCCTGCACATGCTCGCGCAACGCCACAGCCCAGATGGCGTCATCACCGTCGAGGGAGTGCGGCAACTCTTGCAGCGGTCCGTTCAACGACACGAGCAGCGACCACAACGCAGACGGCGTTGTGGCGGTCACACGCAAGACCTCGCGCACGGCGTCAAGGCTGCCGGTGTGGCTCGTCGTCTGGGCCCGCGCGGCGGCGTAGAGGTCGGTGGTATCGAGCAGGCCTTGTTGGACCTGCGGCTGCAGCAACGGTGCCTCGGTCAGCGCATCGAGCCCGGCCGCGAGTGTGATCAGGTGCCCCGCCAGGTTGCCGCTGTCGACGGTCGACACGTACAGCGGCAGCAGCGGCTCCAACGTGCGCGTGTCGTACCAGTTGAAGAAGTGGCCGCGGTGACGTGGCAGTTTCTGCAACGTCGCCAGCGTGCGCGATGTCCGTGCGATGACGGCATCAACGCCGATGTAGCCGAAGTCCCACGCCGCCAACGTCGCTGTCAGGGCGAGGCCGATGTTGGTGGGCGAGGTGCGGTGGGCGACACCTTGTGGCGGGTCTTCCTGGAAGTTGTCGGGAATCAGATCGTTGTCGGCAGCGGTCGTGAACACCTGAAAGAAGCGCCACGTGCGCCGCGCCACCTGCCGCAAGAACGCCACGTCGTCGGCGGCCAGCTGTATCCCTTTGACCTCGAGGGGCTCGCTCAACCACCACGACAGCGCCGGTCCTGCCAACCACAACAGCAACAGCGGTGCAGCGATCAACAATGCATGCGGCACGCTCGCCGGCACGAGCACGAGCACCACCACGATCGCAACGGGCGAGGCCCACAGCGATGTGAACGCGCCAATCAAGTCGCGCCGAGCAGCGCGCGTGGCATCGGCGGCCGTGCGCCACTCCAACAACAAGCGATGGGTCACCACCACGCGCACTGCGGCCCGGACCATCGACTCAACAGCCAGCGCCGCGTCGATCGGCAGCCACGCCACGGCCAACACATCGCGCACCAGCTGGCGCGCCAGTTCGCGCACCACGTCGGGGATGTAGCGCAGAAAGGCGACCTGCTCGGGGCGACGAACAAGGGCAGTCAACGTCGAGAACAGCCCCGGCAGCACCATCACCACCAGTGCGGTGATCGTGAGCACCGCAGCACTCAGCATCGTTGTGCACCAGCCAACAACCAGCAGCAGCAGCAGTGCTGGCGTCACCAAACTGCGCCGCAGGTTGTCGACGATCTTCCAGCGCGACAACGCCGACAGGGCGTGGTGTTCGCGGGGGGTGTCACCCATCGGCACACGCGACAGCAACCAACTCGCGATCTGCCAATCACCGCGCACCCAGCGGGAGCGTCGACTCAGATCGACCCGGTGCGCTGATGGTTGTTCCTCGATCAACATCACATCGCTCACCAGCCCACAGCGCGCGTAGGCACCCTCGAGCAGGTCGTGGCTGAGCACGCGGTTGTCGGGGAAGCGCCCGTGCAGCGCGTGCGCCACCATGTCGACGTCGTAGATGCCTTTGCCAATGAACGAGCCTTCGCCAAACAGGTCCTGGTACACGTCCGACACCGCGCGCGTGTACGGATCGATGCCGGGTTCACCAGCAAACAAGCGCCCAAACTGTGTGCGCGCCGCACTCGCCATGCTCACGCCCACGCGTGGCTGCAAGATCGCGTAGCCACGCACAACGCGTCCGCGTTGCTCGTCGTACACGGGTGTGTTGAGCGGATGCGCCAACGTCGCCACCAGTCGTTGCCCGGCATCGCGCGGCAGCATCGTGTCGCTGTCGAGCACAATCACGCTGCGCACGGTCGCGAGTGCGTCGAGGTCGCCCACCACGGCCATCACGCGACCACGTTCGCCGCGCAGCGCACGGTTCACGTCTTCGAGCTTACCGCGCTTGCGTTCCCAGCCCATCCACACGCCCTCGTTGGCGTTGAAGCAGCGCGGTCGGTGCAGCAGCAAAAACGGGGCGTGTCCATCGCTGGTCCATGCAGCGTTCAAGCGCGCCACACCTGCTGTGGCGCGCGCGAGCAGTGCGGCATCACCGACGTCGGCGGCGTTGATGCAGTCCTTGAAGTCCGTCACGAGCGCAAACGACAGCTGCGGATCGCGGTTGGCGAGAAAGCGCAGTTCCAACGCTTCCACCAGGCCATCGATCTCGTCGGCGTCGGTGAGCAAGCACGGCACCGCTACGAGGCAGCGATGGGCTGCAGGAATGCCTTTGCTGAAGTCGAGCCGCGGCAGCAGCGCGGGCATCATCCTCGACGTCACGCGCCACTGCACAGCAGCCGTCGCCAGCTGGCTTGTCGCCACGAACAGCGCGGCCACCACCGCGAGCAGCACCACCATCGGCAAGCTCGAGAGCCCCGACGCCAGCACCACGGCCGCCACCAGCACCACGGTCACGGCGGTGATGCCACCAATGTAGATGGGGAGCGCGTGGTCGACCGTCATCCGACGCCACTGCTCGCGCAAGCCAACATGCAGGCGCACCGCCGCGGCGAGCTGCTGTTGGCCGTCGTCGACGAGCCAGTAGCCGATGTGGTGTTCCACCACCGGGCGTCCCGCGCGTTGCGCAGATTCCGCGAGCGTGAGGACCGCGGTGGCGACGTCGATCTCGTCGGCCCCCGCCATCGACGGATGGTGGCGCGCTTGATGTCGACTGTGGCGCGACAACGCTTCAACCGCGTGGCGGTAGCGGTCGCGGGTGGTGAAATCCATCGTGCCGTAGATGCCCGCAGGATCTCGGCGTAGCGCGACCTCAACGCTGCTGTGGTCCTCGACGAACGCTTGCCAGTCCGTGGCGCTCAAGAAGCGCAGACCACCAATGCTGTTGCCGATCGACACCTGGTCGGCGGCCTGACTCTGGCTCGCCTGGCGAAACACATGTGCGACGGTATGGCCACGTTCCGCGAGGCGTTGCTCCAACCACGACGACGCGATCGCCAGCACCGGCCCCTGCGCCTGCAGCCGTGTGGCGAGCTCCGACACAAACGCGTTGGTGAGCACCGGGCTTTCGCGCACGAGTTCGGCCAACACGAGCACCACGTCTTCGCGGCGATCGCTGGGCACGTCGATCATGCGCTTGACCCAATAGCGTGCGCGCTCTCGCTCGCTGCGGCCAGCGGTGACGTTGGCGACGACGCGGCGCAGGTCTTCCAGCAAGGCCAGGCGCAGCATGATGGGAATCGCCCACAGCTCGCCGAGGCGCAGCGGGCACACCGCCTGGTACGCCGCAAAGAAGGCCCGCAACGCTTCGTCGTCGATGCGTCCGTGCGAGTGGCTCACGAGTTCGAGGGCCAGTTGGTAGACGCGCGGCGTGTGCGTCGTCGGTCGGACGCGTTGGTCGTGTTCCACCAGGCGTGGCAGCTCGCGGCTGTAGCCCCGTGGCAGATGCAAGCGCGCCGTTCGAATCTGCTCCTCGATGAGCGGCCAGTTGTCGATGAACCATTCGGCGGCGGGCGTGATGCGACGACCTCGGCCAACGGCGTCGGTGATGATCGCGTAGGCGCGCGCAAACATCCGCTCGTTGTGCGCCAGTCGCTGCAACAACACATCAGCGCGCGGGCCCGGCTTCGTCGACAAGCGGTGGCTCGCCGCCAACGCTCGCGCGTGGTGCTCCAGCTGGCCGATGCTGAACAACTCCGCGCGTGCCGAGGCAACATCGCCATCGCTGAACACAGCACGGCCGCCGCGCGCGCGCGGAACTGAAGTCTTCGACGAGGTCATCGCTGCACCGCCAGGGCGTTCACCGTTGTCCGGCGGCCCGTGGACATGGCAGCGACGAGAAGGAGTCGTCGTGCCGTCCTTGTCGCGACGCATAGCGCACATCTGCCGCAGCGGCGCATGCCGAATGGAAAAACGTCGTCGTGGCGACGCACAATTGTCGCTTCGACAAAAAGGTGTGGCGCCGATGTTGTCGCTTCAACATCGACGCCACACTTCTTGACGGCGCCCTCAGGTGCCGCAGCGATCAGCGAACGCCAACAGCCTCCAGATGCGCTTGCAGTGCGTCTTGCTGTCCCTCGATGTGCGCGCGCAACGACGACATGCCTTGCGCAAAGCTGTCGGACACGCCGGGATGCACCGCGTCTTCGCGCTCGACAGCGTCCTGAATCAGCGTTTCGTAGGCATCGACGTTTTCGAGCAATGCGCCGCTGTCGAACTGTGTGGTGAGCACCTCGTCGAGTTGGTCGAGGTAGGCCCGCGCGAACACCGGGTCGCGAGCGATGGCCTGCAGCAGTGGCCAGCGGCCGTCGTAGCTCGCCAACGTCAAGTCGGTGGGGCCGGTGCCATCGAACGACAAGTCGAAGTCCCACCCGATGATCTTCAAGCGGCCGCCGTCGTCGGGGTCGCCGTAGAGATAGAAGTTGTGGGCGTAGCCGCCGTAGGTGTCCCAGTTGCCGATCGCCTGGTTCACGCCGAAGTACGCCGCGAAGCCTTCGACATCGAACGTTGCCGTCAGCGCCGTGCGCCACGCCTCGCGATCGCTTTGCTCAGCATGCAAGGCCGTCACGAACGCCTGCACGTCGTCGAGTGCCGCCTCGTCGTTGTTCCGCTTGTGAAAGCTCTCGGGCACAAACGACACGAAGTGCGCGCCACGGCCATCGGGCTTGTACAGGTTGCCGCTGTCGTTGCCGAACACGCGCTCGAGCAGCGGGTCGTCGGGGATCTCACTCATCGCGTACACGCCCAGCAGGCGCGGACCATCGCCAGTGTCGAGCGTGACCTCGACAAACCCCGCCTCTGGGGCGGGCACGCCACTGTTGCGAAACACCGAAGCGGCCAGCACCTGGTGCAACTGCGACTGGTCTGTGGTGTTCGGCGACAACGACAACAGCTGGTAGCCGAAGAAGCGTTGGTCGGTGATCGCGGGGATGTCGTCTTCCCACTCGTCGAGCTTCACGCGCAGCGGCTTCTTCTCGCCCTGGCTCGAGGCCAGACCGTTGTTGCCTTTGTAGCGAATGCCCGCCGAGTGAAACGTCTTGCCCGCAAAGCTCAGGTCGGCGTGAAAGTAGTTGGGCTCGCGCGGCCAGAATTGCGCGGCGGCGTCGACGGGCACGTCGTCAACGCTGGCGTCGTCAAAGCCGTCCACCATGCACACCAGCACGGCATCACCGGCCGCTGTGCACACGCCGCGTGCAGCACCGTTGCTGCACGCATCACCGGCAGCCGCGTCGTTGCACGAACCCGCATCGCCTTCGCCTTCGCCTTCGCCTTCACCTTCACCTTCGCCTTCGCCTTCGCCGACGTCGAAACACGCGAGGTCGCGGCCGTCGGAGAAGCAGAGGCCGCTGTGGTCTGACGTCGTGCAGGCAGCCCCTTCTTCGAGGCCAACGCAGGCATCGATCCATTCCTGCGGTGTGCGGAACGAATCGAGGAAGCAGCCGACGACGCCACCGAAGTCCGCACACACGCCGGGTTCATCGCCGTTGCCGATGTTGGCGCTGCACGCATCGTCGATGGCCTTGCCTTCGCACGCCGCCACCAGCACGTCGCCGCCACCGCCACCGCCACCGCCGGTCAGGTCGTCGAAGTCGGCCTGCATGGCGGCGTACTCTTCGGCGGTCATCGTGATGGCCAACGTGTTCAAACCACCAAAGACGACCTCGCTGTTGGGCGTGGCTTTCTTGCAGTGCACGAGCGGGTCCCAGCCGTCGGGGCGCGTCACACCGAGTTCGGCGTCGAGGGCAGCGCAGGCGGCGACAATGTCGTCTTCGCCCTCACCTTCGCCTTCACCGGCTTCGCCCTCGCCTTCGGCGGCTTCGCCTTCGCCTTCGCCAGCCAGATCGTCGCCGGTGCAACCCGCCAGCGCGACCACCGCGCACCACACCACCCCACACCATCGCTTCATGCCAGGCCTCCACATGCTGATTCCACGCGCGTGCGCGTCGAGGATTGCCGATCTCGTCACAAAAGTTTCACGATTGTGACCGAACGTGCCTTGCTCGACGCGGTGTGCCCCAGCACAGGGCGCGCATGATGAAATTCTCCCCGATCGCCCTTGTTGTTGTCGCTGCTGCCGTCGGCGTCGGCTGCCCCACCGTCGACCCCGTTGGCGGCGAAGGAGAGGGCGAAGGCGAAGGAGAGGGTGAAGGCGAAGGCGAAGGAGAAGGAGAAGGCGAAGGCGAAGGCGAAGGCGAAGGCGAAGGCGAAGGAGAGGGCGAAGGAGAGGGCGAAGGCGAGGGCGAGGGCGAAGAGCCCGCAACGTGCGCGTTGGGCACCACGTTCCGCGAGCTGCTCGGCAGCCGCACCATCGGCATCATCGGCGATCGCCGCGAAACGACCGAGGCGGGTCTGTCGGGGTCCGAAGGCTTTCAGCTCGTCACGGCCATGACGGCCAACGACGACGCTGTCGACAGCGCGAGCGAAGCACTGCTCGTCATCGATCAGGGCGAAGTGCGCCTCGTCCGCGCGTTCGACAATACCACCCGCGTCACCCTCGACGTCGTCGAGTACGGCCGCGGCGACAACTCCTACGGTGCTGTCTTCGTCGCGGGCACCACCGAGATTCTGGCGCGCATCAACGACGGCGACCTCGTCGACTGCACCCTCAGCCCCGGCCTGCACGGCGGTGCGTGCGACAGCGACGACGAATGCGTCGCGGGCGACACCTGCTTCGGCATCCCCTACGCCGAGGACGGCCCAATCGCCAAAGGGCGCTGCTTGGAGCGCACCAACGTCGATGGTGAGGGCGATGAATGCGCGTCCGCCGTCGCCTGCCCCGCCGGCCTGTTTTGCTCGGGTTCAGCGTTCAACGGCACTGGCATCTGCGAGCGCGCCGAGTACGTCGGCACCTTTGTCGGCGTGAACGACTTCGTCGACGAGAGCATCCCGCTCACCGACAACGGCCTCACGCGCCAGACGGTGATGGTCACGGGTTTGTCCACGGTCTCCACCGACGTGTGGCTCGACCTGTTCATCACCCACGACGACGTCAGCGAGCTCACCATCACCGTTGGCAACCCGGTCGGCACCACCAGCGTGTTGGCCGAGCGCACGGGCACGGAGCTGTTTCTCGCGCGCGTCCCCCTGCTCGGCTTCCCCGGCGACGAGCCCGCCAACGGGATCTGGGCCCTCGAGATCGTCGACGACAGCGTGGGCAACACCGGCAGCCTGATCGGCTGGCGCTTGAGCGTCGGCAGCCGCGACGACTAAGCGCTGCAAGCGCTACACTCAGCAGCATGTCGGTCACGCTGCTTCAGCCCGTCACAGACCAGCGCATCGTCGTGGCCCCCGGCCTGATGGTCTGCGGCTTCACCGAGTTCCCCACCGTCGACGACACCACCGTGCTGCGCGCCTCACTCGCGCGGCCCGAGGTCGTCGGCGGTTTTCATCTCATGATTGTCATCGACGGCAGTCGCGTGGTGCGCCTGTCGCAACTGCAAGCTGAGGCGCGCAACAACCTCAACGACATCATGCGCATCTCGCCACTGCGCTCGGCAGCCTACGTGTTGTCGATGACTGGATTCGCCGGCACTGCTGTTCGCACCGTGTTTGCAGGCTTCATGTTGCTGGGCCGCAAACGGCCCGAGAAGCTGTTCGCCCACATCGGTGACGCCGTGGCCTTCACCAGCTCGTTCCCCGACGTCAACGCGCGACCTCGACGACGCCGTTCGCTTGGCTGCGCCGGACAAGTTCGGCACCGCCTGACGACCGGTCGCTGCAGCTTCGATCAAGCAAAGCGCGCTTCGAGAACCACTTCGACGCCGCCGGTGTCCGAGGCAACGTGATCATCGCCTTCCTCATCGCCCTCGTCGCCGTTGCCCCCGTCATCACCGCCGACGAGAGCGCGGCACTCCTCATGCTCGACACGCGCGCCACCCCCGCGATGCGCAACGAGCTGCAGCGTCAACACCTCGCCTGCGCCGCGGCGTCGCCTGCGTCGTCTGAGTCACTCGAGCACTGTCGTGTCCGCGCCGTCATCGATGTCAGCTACGCCGGCGACAAGCAGGCCCAGCGCGCGGCCCTGCACCTGTACGACGTCACCGGCACGGTCGCTGGGCTGTTGCCCGAGCAGGACTTCGATGGCGAGTACCGCGGTCAGCTCCACCTGGTGCCGCGCCTGCCGGTGGGCCCGCACCGTCGTCACCTCGTGATGGCGAGCGAGGCGCTGTTCGACCTCGACGACTTCTTCGCGCACCTTGGTGGCGCGGTATCGTTTCGCTGGCGCCCGCTGGGTCTGCGCTTCTTCGAGTCGGTGAAGCGACGCACGCCCTCCGCCGTCGCTGTCGGCTGGACCGTCTCGTATAACGTGAACGGTTCGCTGTTCACCACGAACGCGCGCGTTCGAGAAACGTTCTTTCACGAGGTGTTTCACCTCAACGACTTCGCCCACGAAGCGCGCGGTTGGTCGCGCACGCACCTCGCGGCGGTCTACCAGCGCATCGTCGCGCGCTGCGGCGTCAACACCGCGTGCCTGACGCCGTACGCGCCCGACAGCATCAAGGTGCGCGGCGGCACGTACTACGCGTTCATGCCCGACAACGGCGTCGTCGAGTACGCCGCCGACGTCGCCAAGCGCTGGTACGTCGAACAGCGCCTCGTGCAGCACGGTCAGCGCGTGCCCGCACCGTTTAAGTGCGGGCCCGCCGAAAACGCCGAAGCATGGAAGGCCGTCGTCGACGAGTTCTTCGGCGGCATCGATCTCGTGCCGGCGTGTCGCGTTAGCGGGTGACTTCGAAGCGCTGCGTGGCTTCGGCCACCAGCTTGCCGTCCTGCATCAGCGTGAGCGTGTGCTCAAAGACGTTGAAGCCAGGGTTGTACTGGCCCGGGTCAAAGCCCCAGCGGTAGGCGCCATTGCCCTCGACAGCGAGGTCGTTGCCGATTTCGCTGCAGGTTGTCTCTTCGCCCGCGGGCGTGCTGCACAGGGTTTTGATCAGGATGGCAGGCGGCGTGTTCACGTCGGGCAACGTCACGGTGTGAAACATGCCGAAGTCGACACCGACGTCGCTCTCCAACACGTGCACGCTCGGATTGTCGAACTCCTCCGACCACGCGACGCTGCCGCCGACGCCGAACTCGCCTTCGCCCTCGCCCTCGCCCTCGCCCTCACCTTCGCCTTCCCCCTCTCCTTCGCCCTCGCCTTCACCTTCGGCGATTGGGGGAACGACCGACTGTGTGCAGGCGGTGGGAACGACGAGAAACGCAACAGCGGCGAGAGATCGAAAGGTTTTCATGAACACGGTGTACCCGGCGCGACACCAACCACAAGCGAACCGCAGCGAGAATCCCGCCGTGCTTTGCGGATCGCCGCCCGACGTGATGGAAATGCGACTCCTGTCGCTGTGAGGCCCCCATGAAGAAGTTCGCCCTCCTGTTCACCGTTGCCGCCTCTGCGGGACTTGTCGCTTGTGGGCCGGGGCTGTTGAACCCCGGCGAGGGCGAAGGGGAGGGCGAAGGCGAAGGCGAAGGGGAGGGCGAAGGCGAGCCCGTCGACGTCGGCCCTCCGCCATCGGGCTACGCGACCAGCGGCGGCGCTGGCGGCGCGTGCTCAACCGAGCAGTGGTGGACACGCGGCGACAGCGAATCGCCCCTCATGCACCCTGGCGGCGACTGCATCGACTGCCACACGCGCGAAGATGAAGGCCCCAGCTACACGGTGGCCGGTACGGTGTTTCAGGGCCTCGACGACGAAACCGATTGCCGCGGCATTCCTGCCGCCGTGATTGAGATCATCGCCAGCGACGGCAGTGTCGCCTTCTCGATGACCGCCAACGCTGCCGGCAACTTCTTCTCGTCGCGCTCGTTGGCCGCCGTCGCGCCCTACACGGCCCGCGTCACCTACGACGGCCGCACCATCGAGATGGGCACGCCGCAAACCGACGGCGCGTGCAACCACTGCCACACCGCAGTGGGCATCGAGGGCGCGCCGGGCCGCGTGCAGCTGCCCTGAGCGCTGAGCGTCGACGAGAAAACCGGCTTTGCGGTTTTGTCGCCGAGGCGAATGGTGGGGCGGGCGTGACCTCCCCGCCACACCAGAGCTGATCTGCGATCTGTTGCGTCTGTTGGCGCGTACGTCTCGGCAGTGGCCATTGAAGTGACAAGTGTCGTCGATCGTTCCACCTTCGCCTGCGCTCGGCGTGGGTCTTTGGTTCGAGTCTGCTGGAGGTTGATGTGAAGAAGTCTGCTGTTGCGGTTGCACTGGCTCTCGTGATGTCCACGGCCGCGTTTGCGGGTTGGACCAAAAGCGGCGAGGGGCTGGCCACGTTCCGCGCCACCGGTCCTGCCGGCTTCAAGATGGAAGGCAAAACGCCCACCCTCGACGTCAAAGACGACGGCACCACCATCACCGTCACCGTTGGCCTCGAGCAGCTCGCCACGGGCATCAGCCTGCGCGACAAGCACATGAAGGAAAAATACCTCGAGGTCGCCAAGTTCCCCACCACCACGCTGGCGGTGCCGGTGGCTTCGCTCAAGCTGCCTGCTGGTGCTGGCGTGGGCGAAGGCGACGCCACGGGCGACTACACGCTCCACGGCGTCACCAAGCCCCGCAGCTTCCACTACAAGGCCACCTGCGATGCCGCCGGCCTCTGCTCGGTCGAGGGCACCATGAACCTCAACATGAACGAGCACGGCGTCACGGTGCCGAGCTACCTTGGCATCACCGTCAAGCCCGACCTCACTGTCCTCGCCACGTTCCCGGTGAAGCGCCCGTGAAACACGTCCTCGCCCTTGTTGCTCTCGTTGCCGCCGTCGCCGTCAGTGCGCCGGCGGCTGCTTTTCCGTCGATGGTTCGTCACGGCTATGCGTCGTGTCAGGCGTGCCACGTCGATCCATCCGGTGGCGGTCAGCTCACGCCCTACGGCCGCGCGCAAAGCGATTTGCTCGTGGGGTGGCACGCCGACCCCACCGTCGTCGAAAACGGCGAGCCTTCGCCCGCTACGGGCCTTTTATGGGGCCTGCTCACCCTGCCCGACCAGGTGAATCTCTCGGGCAACGTGCGCGGCGGTGCGTTGTTCAACACCACCACCGAAGGCACGGGTGCAGGCCTGCGTCCGCTGCTCATGGCGGCCGACCTCGCGGCCACCGTCAACGTCGAGAACTTCGTCGCACACGGCTTGCTTGGCTACGGCATCAGAAGCGTCGGCCCCGCCGTCGTCATCTCGCCCGACAACGGCCCCGACAACGCGTTGGTGGCTCGCGAATACTGGGCGGGTGCGCGTTTCATCGACGACCAACTCACCGTGCGCGCGGGTCGCATGCCGCTGCCTTTCGGCCTGCGCAACAACGAGCACACCAGCCTCATCCGCTCGCTCACGCGCACCGACACCAATGTCGCCCAGCAACACGGCGTGGCCGCGTCGTGGAACAGCGAAGGGCTGCGTGCCGAGGTGATGGCCATCGCCGGCAACTTCCAGATCTACCCCGATGCCTACCGCGAGCGCGGCGGCGTGGGCTTCGTCGAGTTCGCGCCGATGGCGAACCTCACGCTGGGGCTGTCGTCGTTGGTCACCCACGCCAACAAAGACCTCGACGCGGGCATCGAGCTGTGGCGTCAAGCGCACGGCGGCTTCGCACGGTTTTCGCCAACACCATCGGTGGCCATCCTCGCCGAGGTCGACGCCCTGGTGAACTGGCACTCCGACACCGCCTGGGGCGTTGGCGGGGCTGGTTGGTTGCAGGCCGATTGGGAGCCCATCCAGGGTGTTCACATCACGCCGGCCGTCGAGGCTGGTCAGGTCGACAGCACCGCGAAGTTGCCCACGATGGGTGGTTGGCTGAGCGCGTCGTGGTTTGCGTTGCCGCACACCGAACTGCGCCTCGACACCATCTACCGTCAAACCTCGCCCGCAGGTCTCAGCAGCACCGGTGCGTTCACGGCACTGGCGCAGGTCCACTTCTTTCTGTGACGAGGTCTGCGATGTTGCGAAGCCTGTTGCTTGTTTCAGCACTCTTGTCGTCGACGTCGGCCCTCGCGTCGTCGGTGTTCCCCGGTGCAATCGCCACGCACCTCGACGCGCCGCGTCCGCAGTGCACCGTCTGTCATGCCACCAACGCTGGTGGGTCGGGCACGGTCACCAAGCCCACGGGTGTGGCGCTCAAAGCGCAGGGGCTCGTGTCGTCCGACACCGACGCGCTCAACGCCGCACTCGATGCCCTCGAGACCGCGGGCACCGACAGCGACGCGGGTGGCGAAGGCGACGTCGCTGAGCTGCGAGCGGGCACCGACCCGAACGACGGTGCCGACGACGGCGAAGACCCGGGCAGCGCCGCCACCGACGACAGCCTGAAGTACGGCTTCGGCTGCGCTCAGGTGGGCGCTGCTGGTCTTACGCCGGTGGTGGTGGCGCTGGTGGCCCTGCGTCGTCGTCGACGGGCATAGGCCATCTGCTTGCTCAAAAGAAACGCGCCTGGCTTGTCCAGGCGCGTTTCGTTTTCCGCCTACGGAAGGTCGAGTTCGACGCAGTTGTCCTCGGCGAAAAACCCGCCGTAGGGGTGGCCGGTCGGGTCGTAGCAAATCTCGCATCCCTCAACGCCGACACCGTCGCCCGCAGCGGCAACGCCTGCGCCCTCGCAGTCGGGATCGGCAACGCCGCAGCCGCAATCGCAGTTGCGACCGTCGCCGTGGTAGTTCGGGTTGCAGTTCCAGCCCTCAACGCGCGTCGCTGGCACTTCGCCCGCAAAGCACGCGTCAGCCCCTGTGAAGAACAACAGCTCGTTGAACTCGGCGTTCTCCTCGACGCACGCCGTGCCGTTGATGAGCTCGTCGCACGTCGCGGGCGCCTGGCACGCACTGGTGCTGATGTAGAGGTCGTGGGCTTGCTGACACAGCGGGTCGTCGACGCTGGCAGCGCGCGCCGGGTCCGCCGCGCCGTCGCGGTAGCACTCCTCCTGGGTGTAGATCCCGCAGGCCACCAGGGTGTCGCAGAAAGCCTTCACCGCCGGGTCGAGTGCCGGTTCACCCTCGCCTTCGCCCTCGCCCTCGCCTTCGCCCTCGCCTTCACCTTCGCCCTCGCCGGCATCGGCAGTGGGGACACAGGCTGCGGCCAGCACGACCGCCATCAACATTGGCTTCCACATCGCATCGTCTCCTTGCTCATCAGTGAGCTTGAGGCGGTGTGGTAGCCGGTCGTCGTCGACGCGCTCTAGCAGCCCTGCGAGTCCCATTCGCGAAAATGCGAACACCACTTGCGAACGGCGCGTGACGAGCGCCGAGTTCACCTGTTCAAGCACCTGGCGAAGCGCCGCTTGTTCGCACAGCGTCGACGCCCGGCGAGGCGTCAGTCACTGAAAATGCCCGTGTTTTCAAGAGCTTCGGTCGTTCCATTCAAGGTGGTTGTTTTGGAAACAGCAGTACTTTCGCAGGCGACCGCTGCGGGAACCGTTGGTAGGGTCCGCCCATGTCGCGTCACGAGCTCAAGTGCAGTGAAGAACGTTTGTGGGCCCTGATTGCCGAGCGCGCGCGGGCCGCCGGTGACGACGAGAAAATCGCCTCAATCGATCAGCGCGTCTGGGACCTGTTCGGCGAGACGTGGGCCATCATGTTCACCGACTTGTCGGGCTTCTCTCGTCAGGTGCAGGCGTTTGGCATCCTGCATTTCCTGCAGATCATCCACGAGCACAAAACCGTGCTCGAGCCGGTGATTGCGCGCCACGACGGCGTGCTCATCAAGGCCGAAGCCGACAGCCTCATGCTCATCTTTCGACGCGCGTCGTCGGCGTTTCGCTGCGGCATCGAGATGCAGCACACGCTGCAGGAGCTGAACAAGAACCGCAGCCCCGAAACCGCGGTGCTGTTGTGCCTGGGCATCGGCTACGGCCCGATTTTGCGCATCGGCGACGACGACGTGTTCGGCAATCAAGTCAACGCCGCCAGCAAGCTCGGCGAAGACACCGCACGCGCCAAC
>JBIKRQ010000064.1:0-22331 GCA_044349155.1 Myxococcota bacterium | reverse complement strand
TCGACGACGGCGGTAACGTCGTGAGCAACGTGCGCGTTGAACTCGTGCCGCTGCCGCTCATGCTGGGCGGTCGGCGCAACCCCGACGTGATGGCGGCGTTCCCCGGCGACATGGAAGCCGTCGACGCCGACAACAACGACGCCTTCCTCGAGAGCGTTGGTGCTGCCGAAGTGCGCTTGTTCAACGCCGACACCGGCCGTGCTGCGAACCTTGCGCCGGGCCGCACAGCGACGGTGACGTTCTCGGCAAGCCCCGATGCCCTCGAAGACGATGTGATCCGCGCCTGGTACTTCGACACGAGCACCAGCTTGTGGGTCGAAGAAGGCGAGGGCGTTGTCGAGGTCGATCCGGCCACTGGCCAGCTCGTGGCCACCTTGACCGTCGAGCACTTCACCTGGTGGAACGCCGACCGCGTTGCCGAGCGCGCGTGTGTGACGGGCCGCCTCGTCGACACCGGTGGTGTCGCGCTGGCTGGCAAGACGGTGCACTCCACCGGGATCGACTACCTCGGCGTCGCCGCAGCCACGACTGGCAACGACGGGCGCTTCACGGCCTTCGGGCGAGCGTCGTCGACGATCTCGCTCACCGGCCTGGTCGTGACCGACAATGGCGTGGCCACCGGGCGTCCGTTGACGCTGACGACGGACGTGGCGAGTGCGGCCTGCACCGAGGTGGGCGACGTCGTGGTGGACCTCACGACAACAACGGGCTGCGTGCGCGGCACCGTGGCCTCCGCTGGCGACACCGTGGCCGGTGCCGACCTCGTGATGCAGTCGGGCCCGCAGACGTCGCGCAGCTCCACCGACGACGACGGTGCTTTCTGCGTCAACGTGCCCGTCAACCGCGACGTAGAATTGCGCGCGAGCGGCCTGCTCAACAACGTCGCCGTGCGCGGCTGGCAGCGTGGTGTGCGCACCTCGACGGGAAGCGTGTCGTGTGGCGCGCCGTCGGCGTGCGTCGACGTGGGCGTTGTTGAAGCAACACCATTGGCGTGCATCGCAGGCACCGTCAGCGACGAACGCGGCGTGGTCAACCGTGGCTTCGTCGTCGCTGATGGTGCGGTCACGCTCGCCGGCACGCGCTCGGCGGCCGATGGCAGCTACTGCTTGCAGGTCGAGCAGAACGACGTCGTCGACCTGATTGCCACGAGCAACGATGTGGTTCGCCGCACGGGCCAGGTCACCGATGTGTTCACGGCCACGTCGGCGAGTTCGTGTGCCACGCCGATCAACTGTCAGCCGCACAACATCGTGGTCGATCAGCTGGCGTGCTTGCGCGGCCAAACCCTCGACGACGACGGCGCGGTGCTCGCTGGCGTGGCGGTGGTCGCAACGAGTGCTGATGGCGGCTTGAGCCGTCGTGTGGTCTCGGGCAGCGACGGCAGCTTCTGCGTGCCGACGGTGAACGACCTCGTCGAGGTGTCGTTTGAGAAGTCCACGGCGACCACGCGCTTCTTCGCCCGCGGCGTGTTCACGCCCGAGGGTGTTGGTTCGTGCGTCACGAATACCTGCACCGACATTGGTCCCGTGAACCTCGCGAGCCAGGACCTCTCGGGCTGCATCGTGGGTCGCCTCGTCGACGGCGAGAGCACGCGTCCGTTCAACGACGCCGCGCGCGTGTTGTTCGACGGCACGCCGGTCGCGGCCGTGCGTCCGCGCGAAGACGGCACCTTCTGCCTCGAGGTCGCGTTGGCGGCGGGGCTCACGGTGCAAGATCCCCTCGACGACCGCGGCTGCGCGCGCGAGCGTGAGTTCGACGTCGACGTGCCACAACCCGCGCCCCTCGGTGGCACGTGCGCCAACGAGACGGCCTGCCTCGACATCGGCGAGGTCGACTTCGCCGACTTCTGCTTCGGCTCGTGAGGTGCCTGTGAAGCTGTTGCGCGCGCTGCCGCTGTTGGTGCTGTTGCCTGCTTGCCCCGCCGTCGTCGACGACGATGGTGGTGGCGAGGGAGAGGGCGAAGGCGAGGGCGAAGGTGAAGGCGAGGGCGAGGTCATCTCGTCGCGCTTCATTGCCGTCGGGTACGGCGCGCGACGGCTCACGTCGGCGGATGGGCTCGCGTGGGACAACGACGTCGCTGAGGTCGACAACGGCGGCGACGACGATCGCTTGTTGCGCGGCGCCTGCGTCGGCGTGGTCGACGGGCAGACCACGGTGTTGGCCGTGGGCGGCTCAGCGCTCGGCGTGGTGCGACGCTCGATCGATGGCGGTGCCAGCTGGACCGTCGTGAACGACGATCGCGGTTGGATCGGGGCCTGCGCCTTCAACGACGATGGCGTGGCGGTGTTTGTGGGCAGCGCGCGCAGTGCTCGCAGCCTCGATGGCGGGCTCACGTTCGTCGACCACGACACGCACTTCGGCGAAGGCGGCAGCTGGGAAATGCGCGATGTGATCGCCGTCGACAGCGGCTTTCTCGCCGTGGGCGATCTCGGCAGCAGCACCAGCAGCGACGGTGTCACGTGGACCGCACCTGCCGGACCCCAAGGCCTCGGTCGCGTCGCCGCGGGCAACGGTGTCGTCGTCGCTGTGGGCAACGGGCAGGTCTCAAGAAGCACCGATGGTGCTGCGTGGACGAGCGTTGCTGCGGGCGGCATCGTGAGCGACGTGGCGTTCGCCGAGGGCCGCTTCCTCGTCGTGGGCGAGGGCTTCAGCTTGAGCACCGTCGATGGCACCGAGCTGCAACGGCAGTCGGCACCGGCGATGGGTGTGGTGGCTGTTGGCGTCGTTGACGGGCAGACGGTGTACGTGGGCTCGGGCTGGCCCGATGCCCGTCAGCGCAGCACCGATGGGGTCACGTGGTCGGCGGCGGCGCGCGACGACAAAAACGCGATCGCCGACCTGGTGTTTCTGCCCTGAAGCAGCAGTCAGTGTGCCGGCAAAACGCGTGCGGGCAGCGGGCAGAGGTTGTAGCGGTCGGCGGGTACGCAGGCGTCGGTGGCGAGGCAGCACAGGCTGCCCTGCGCGCAGGTGTCCTGGCCGTCGTTGCAGAACTCGCGGGCGTGGCAGAAGCCGCCGATGCAGGCCGAGCCGTCGGGGCAGCTGTTGGGCAGCGTGCAGGTCAGCGGGGGCAGCGCACCGTTGGCAGCACTGCACGACAGGACCTGCCAGGCGCATGCGCCGGTGTCTTCGTCGCGGCCGCAGCCCGTGACCTCTTCGACGACCCAGGTGCCATCGCTGCTGTCCACACACATGCGCGGTGGCACCGAGGGCACCGCACCGCACATGGCCTGCGTGCAGGCGGCGGGCGGGGTGTCGGTGTCAGGCGGCGGGTCGATGTCGCCGGTGGTTGGCCCGCAGGTGCCAGCGCCAAGAAGCATGAGCAGAGGCAACAGACAGGCAAGCAGGCGCATTGGGACCTCGCGGGGAGTGAGACATCATCCTACACGCTTCCCGGAGCAGGTCAGCCGCCAATGTCGGCCATCGAAAACGGCACGCGCGCTTCGGCCAGCGACGGGTGGTGGCTGCGTTTGCCGTCGAGGGCGGTGCTGAGCAGGGCAGCGAGTTCGTCGGTGCTCGCACCATCGCGCAGGGCTGCTCCCAGCGGCACGCCACCGGCCTCGTACAAGCAGCCGCGCACGCGCCCATCGGCGGTGAGGCGCAGGCGATCGCAGGCGCCGCAGAAGGGCTCGGTGTCCGACGCGATCACGCCAAACGTGCGGCCGGCGTCGTCGACGAACAGGGCGGCCGGGTCGCTGTCGTGACGTCGACCATGGGGTGCTGCCCGCAGCAGCTGCACGATCTGCGCACCGCTGATGAACGTGCTCGCCACGTGTGCCGGAGCACTGCCGGTGTTCATCTGCTCGATGAAGCGCACCTCGGCCCCCAGACGTTGGCCGACGTCGACAAAGTCGTGCAGCTCATCGTCGTTTTTGCCGCGCTGCACCACCATGTTGAACTTCACGAGCAACCCGCAGGCGCGCGCGTGTTCGGCCGCGGCCAACGCCAGCTCGACGTTGGCGCCGTTGCCCATGAGTGCTTCGATCCGGTCGGCGCGCAGCGTGTCGAGGTGGATGGTGACGCCGTCGAGCCCCGCCGCACGCAAGGGCTCAAGCAACGGCCCAACACGCAGCCCGTTGGTGGTGAGGCCGAGCGGCACTGCAAGATCTGCAGCGCGGACCGCCTGCGCCCACACGGCCACGACGTCGACGAGGTCGGCGCGCAGCGTGGGTTCACCGCCCGTGAAGCGCACGCGTCGCACACCGTGCTGCAGCAGCAGTGGCGCCAGGCGCGCGTGATGCTCGGCGGTGAGCCAGCGTGAGCGCTCGGTGGGGCTCGTGGTGGACCCAGGACGGCAGTAACCGCAGTCGAGCTGACACTGCTCAAGCACGCTGACCCGCAGGCTGTAGCGCGCCAGGCGCCCGCGCAGGGCGGCCACGGGGGCATCGTCGGGCAGGATGGGCAGCGACATCGAGGGAGGGCTCGTAGCAGGCCACAGGCCTTGTGACAGGGCATCCCGACTGAATGCTGAGCCTGCGGCTTGAGCGGGCTGCATCGCGCTTCACGCGATCCCGGGACAGACTGCCGACGATGCGCATCTGCACCTGGAACATCCACGCCTGGGGCGACGCCGCTGGTCGCGGTCGCGTCGACGACGTGATCGACGTGCTGCACGACCTGAATGCCGACGTGGTCGTGTTGAACGAGGTGCTCTCTGCCGGCGGGCCTCTCCTGCGGCTGGCCTCTGTCCTCGACAAAGACGTGTGGTTCGGGCCGGCCGGCTTCGGCGGCAACGCGGTCCTGGCACCACGGGGGGCGACGGGGCGGTCAGTGGCCCTCGTCGTGCGCGGTGGTGAAGCCCGCAATGCTGTCGTCGTGCAGGTTTGCCAAGGCATCAGCGTGGTCGGCGTCCACCTTGATCACCGACGTGAGACCGTGCGGTGCGCACAGCTCCGCCGGCTGCTCGACGACATCCTCGGCCTCGGCCCCCACGTCGTCGCTGGCGACCTCAACGCCATCGACCCCGACGACTCCCCCGCCGAACGGTTCGAGGAGATCGAGCGCGTCCGCGCTCGGCATGGCCTCGAGCCCTCCAGCAGTGACGTCGTCAGCGCGCTGCGCGGTGCCGGCTACGTCGATGCCGCCCGCGCCCGCGGCGAAGTCGGCCCCCTGCCTGAAGCGCTGCGGTCGAGCTGCCACGCGGGCACGCGGGTCGACCATGTCTGGCTCGACGCAGCACTTGCCAAACGGGCCGCAGTCGTCGCTGTCGCTGTCCCCGATGTCGACGCCTCTGACCACCGCCCGGTCGTCGTCGACCTCGAGCTCGCTCGGTAAGCGCTGGCCTCCTGCTGCGAACCGGAGCACCTGGTTTCGCGACGGCAGAACCAGCGCGAGCTGGCCCCGTTGCGCGGGGCTCCAGCAGCCATCCGAGGAACCATCATCCTGAATGACCATCGAACACTGACCATGAGGTCATTCGGGATGACTCGCGGAGCGGAGTGGGATCAGTCGCGGTTCCAGCGTTCGATGGCCGACACGAAGAACGACGGCGATCCGGGCGGCTGGTTGGCGGGGATCGCGAAGTTCGGGTCGAAGCTCCAGTTCCGGACGGGCGGGCGGTATGGGCCAGGTGCAAAGGTCGGAAAGCCCTCGGGCGCGATGAAACCCTGATCCTGGTAAACGCTCCGGAAGCCGGCGACGAGGGAACCGTGGATCGTTGCGCTTTGCCCCGTCCAGGCCTCGAGGAAGCGGGGAAAGTTGTTGACGCCGCCGCTGCCATCCGGGGCGACGCGCTCCACATGCCCGCCAAGAATGGCCATGACGTAGGTTGTTGGCGCTGCGTCGGTTGGGGTCAAGAGAGTGTAGCGTGTAGCCGGAAGCGCTGCCGCATTCCACTCGCGACCGACGTCAGTCCAGTTGTTGGACAACAAGGTGACTGCGTCGCCGGCAATCATCAGCGGTACCCATTGGTTGGCCGGGTTGTCGATGCGGGGGAGGTGGGGCGGCGGGCCCGAACGCGAGAATGTATTGGTGTCGCCCAGAACGTAGATGGGGCCGTTGGTGGCGATGGTGAGCCCACGGGGCAGTATGGCCGGTGTAATTGTACTGGCACGCCAGACGCGTACCGCGTTCGCGCCGCGCATTCCGGTCGGTGCGCAGCCAACCGTTGCAATCGTAGGCGTCAGCTGACCTGTGCCGCCGCACAGCGGCAAGGGAAGAGCCTGCTCGGCACCGGCCGACGAGATTGGCTTCCCAACAGGGGCATTCGATTGCCAGTTTGGCCAAGTGTTTGCAATCCAGACAACGATGCCGTCTTCGCGTTCTGCTGTTGAGATGAAGGTGCCGAGTTCGCCATTCGTTGTGTCTTGAAGTGCGTCGACAAAGGCGGCGACGTCAAAGTTGAGCGGCAAGACGTGTCCCTTGTTGATGTTAGGGTTGTCGCCGCTACCAATGCGGTCGTTTTGCACGCGCCCATCAACAAATCCACTCCTCGTGCCGTCGATACGATCGTCATCATTAGAAGCCGCCGAAACCGCAGCACCATTGTGGTGCCCGACCGCCCAGGTGCCCGCCGCGCCCGGCCTGACCAGGGGACCATATGAAACAACGGATGGTCGGGTGGTGTCGTCTGCGACGAGGTTTGTCGCCGTGTTTAGCTCATAATACGAGTATCTTTTTGGCCCAGCAGACGACGTCGGTACAGAGGAGAGGTTGAATGGCGCAACGAGCGACGCTTCTTCGGTGTCTGGGGCCGAATAGCTTGCGGGGTGGTCCGACCACATTGGTACACCTGGCCATGTTCCATTATTGTAGTACCAGACACCGTTGATGATGCGGATGTTTGCTTTATTTGCGAGCCGCTCGGCCGCAGTTGCAGGGGTGTCGGCGGGCTTCGGTGGGTCCACCAGGATACGGAGCATGCCACTGTTGCTTTGGGGGGTGCCGCTCGCGTCCCGGCCGCTCTGGGTTGGTGCTGTCGAGGCAGCAGGCAGCTGAAGGCTCGGCACGTCCCAGGCTTGATCCTGAGCGTTGCGCCGCCATGTTGCTTCCGACGAGCTGCGCCAGCCAGCGCTGTTGCCGTCGTTCGCCAGCGTGATCGGCAGGGAAACGTTGTCGCCAGCGCGCAGGATGTTGAAACCCACGCCGTGGGCCAGCAGTTGGCCCGACGCCGTGATCTTCTCAATTGTGAGTTCCGCCGTGCCGAAGGTGTTGCCGGCGAGAAAGTCGCCGTTGACGTGCACGCGACCAGCGATGCTCATGGTCGGAGGGTCGAGCAACTCGATCGACATCGCCGAGAACACGGCGAACTGAAACAGCCCAATCTCGCTGTTGATGGCCGACTGCGACACCCGGCACCGCTGGTTCGTGCCGGTCTTGTGCGCGGCGACGGTGAGCGTGATGTCGGTGCGGCGTGCCATCTGCCCGCGGAAGCTGCCCGTGGGGACCTGCGCGACCACGTCGACGGCACCAGTCTCGACGGTGACCTCGTCAATTGTGTAGTCGGGGAACCAGCTGCTGATGCTGTCGCACGGTGTGAGCGTGTTTGGCGCCGGGCACAGCGCGTTCAGCAGGTCGGTGTCTGACAACGTTCCGGCGGTCGCGAAGTAGTCGCGCGACTTCACCATCAAGCCCCGCACGACGCCGTCGCACATGTAGAGGCTGTCGCGCCGGCCCAGCATGGCGCCAGTGGTCTTCGCACTCGACGTCAACGTCACAACCATCAACGTCATCGCCGCGGCCAACGCGCCGAGCACGAAGATCACGAGGGGCAGGGAGTAGCCACGGGTGGTGCGCATCGTGGACCTCAGGGAACAGACAGGTTGAGATTGCGAAAGCCCACCTGACCGCGCGTGGCGGCGAGGTAGGTGTTCGTCGGCGCGATGGGGGCCGTGCGGTTGAGCAGTTGCACCGGCGTGTTGAAGCGCGACGACGGCACGCCGATGGCGATGGCGAGGTCGATCATCCGCAACTGCGAGCGCGCAACGCCCGTCGGCAACGTTGCGCCGACCACCTCGGCGTTGCCGATCCATTCGTCGGTGGCGCTGTTGGTGTCGACGACGTCGCCGTCTTCTGGGTTGCTGTCGTAGCCAAGGGCGATCTGAAAATCGTAGAGGCGATCGGCGAACAGCTCGAGCTCGTTGGGGTCGACCCTGCCGTTGCCTGGGGTGCCGGCGTCTTTCCACACCATCAGCTCGTACTCGCCGTTGGCACCCTTGCTGCGCGGAAAGATGGTCTCGATGTTGCCGGGCCCAAGCAACGCCAACACACCGGGTTTCAATGTCTTTGGGCCAGGATTGCCTTGACCCATCGGGGCTGTGACCTGACAGGAGGCGACGTTGGGGCTGTGCAGATCAAGCGTGATGACGTCGCCGTCGTCGGCCAACAACACCGCTGGACCCGCGAAAGCCGCGGTGATGCAACACGTCGTTGGGTGCTGCGGGTCCCTGAGCGTCGTCCCTACTGGGTCCACCCGGCACGACGGTGTCGACGCGGGGGCCGACATGATCGTGATGCGGTCTGCGCCCGCACAGGCAGGCAGCAACCGCGTGGGATCGGCCGCGCAGTTGTCTTCGACGATGATCGAGTCCGCTGCGGCCATCGGATCGCCGCCGGCCTCTTGCACACGACTGAGCAGCGCTTCTTCGACGCGCTTGGCTTCATCCCAGACGACGACGCGGCGACGCGTATCGACCAGCACGTTGTGGATGGCCATGCCAGCACCCAGCGCCGAGGCTGCCAGCACGCCGGCCATCGCCATGGCCACCATCATCTCAACCAGCGTGAAACCGCGGTGGTGCAGGGGTGTCGTCATCGATGCCCTCATGAGCGGATCGTGGTGAGGGTGGTGCTGCGCGTGCCGGTGGCCTCGGTCCACGTGACGGTGACCGTCATGGTGCGTGTGCCTGGGATCGCCGCGTCGACCGCCACCGACCACGTCGTGTGGTAGTCGCCCGATGCGGAGGGCGTGCCGACGTCGTCGTAGCGCGGACCAACGTGAACGCCGTTGGTCAGCCGCGTGTGGTCGGGCGGCAGCAGCAGCAGCTTCTCCATTTGCAGCTCGGCAATGTGAGCGCCCTGCGTGATGTGCCGCTGGTGGGCCGCAACACCGCTGGTCGACGACGCAAACGACAACACCGCCGCCAAACCCAACACGAGCATGGTGCCCGAGATGAGCACCTCGAGCATGCCGAAGCCGCGCAGCCGCGAACCTGATGAAGGGGTCATCGTTTCCTCACCGTGCCTGTGGCGCTGTGGATGTCCCAGGTGCGCACGCTGCCGTCTTTGTGCGTGAGCTCGAGGATGTACGGGTGGTCGAGGCTGCCGTCGGGCCTGAACTCGTACAGCGCGCCAAACCCGTGCGATGGCACCGCGGGGCAGTTGGCCGGCGAGGCACACGTCTGCTCAAAGATGCTCAGCGCGTTGCCCACCACCGGCGTGCGAAACACCTCGTGGTCGGGGCCCGTTGGCACGCCGTCGACGTAGGGCGGAGCGTGGGGGAGGGGGGGGGGGGGCGGCGGCGACGTGCAGTTGTGGGCTGTGCCGACGAGGTCAAACTCGGTGGCGCTGACCACCTTGATGCCGACGGTGACGCAGCGCAGCTCAGTGCGGGCCGCGTCGCGCGCGAGGTTCATGCCGGCTTCGAGCTTTTGCTCGAGCTCCTGCTGTTTGCGGATGGTGTTGGCCGTCACCAACGACGGCACCGCGAGGGCCGCCAGCACACCGGCGATGGCGACCACCACCATGACTTCGACCAGCGTGAAAGCGTGCCGTGAACGTGACATCGCATCAGAATAAGCCGGGGCAGGTGTTCGCACAAGGCGAGACAGTCAGATCGCCGATTTGACTTCCACGGCTTGACTTTGGCGCGAAGACCGAGTGTGCGGTGTGGCGAGTGCTGCCGCCGCCTTTGCTGTGGCCTCGGTGCGCGTGGCCAACGACACCGCGGTGCCGCCGCCATCGACGTCGACGATCCAGTAGCGGTCTTTGCCGCTTTTGCTGACAAACGGGCGCGCCGACACCGTGATCGACGACGACAACCACCGCTGTTGCTGGCGCCACCAACCAGCGCGCCCATGCTCGAGCACGAAGGCATCGCCGTCGCGGCGCACGCGCACGCCCAGCCCAACGACGGCCGCGCCCAGGGTGACCAGCGCGCCCACGACGAGCACCGCCTGCATGGGCCACACCGTCGAGAACACGCCACCAACAAACAGCGCCAGCAGGAACACGATCCAGGCGATGCCAAACACCGACACCCAGGCCGGCTGCAGGATCACATGAGTCGCGGATGCTGGCGCTGTCGTCGTCATGGCTTCAGCGCGGCAGCGGCGGCGGCATGCCCGGCAACGGCGGCGGACCACCAGCAGCGACAAAGAACCCCTGCAGTGCCGGCACCGACGACGCGGGCGACCACGCGGCCTGCCCGTTGGTCCAGGCGAGGGTGTCGGCGGTGATCTGCCCCATCTGCACGAACTGCTTCACGACGTCGACGGCGAGGGGGCCGACGTTTTGGCCGTTGATGCCGAAGTACCACTGCGCTGCCGTGGGCATGGGCGGAGGTGCCTGCATCGTGGGCTGCTGCTGCTGCTGGTTCATCATCTGGTTGGCCATCGCCAGGCCCATGCCGAGCTGCATGCCAGCACCCGCACCACCACCGCCCATCGTGCTCATGCCGTTGGCGAGCTGGTACTGCTGAAACGCACCGAGGTTCGGCGCTGGGCCGAGGGTGCTTGAGCCAAGCGCACCCATCGACGAACGCTGGTCGATCGCCTTCTGCACGCTCTCGGGCACGTTGATGTTGACGATCTGCAGGCTGGTGATGGCCAGGCCGTACTCGTCGTCGATCTGCGTGGCCACCTTGGCGCGCATGAGCTCGCCGAGCTTGGAGTACGACGCCAGCAGGTCGAGGGCGGCGATCTTGGCTTCACCGATCACGTCGGCGAGCGACTGCTGGATGAGCGAGCGCATCACCTGACCGAGCTCTTCGGTGTCGTAGACACCGTCGGTGCCGACGAGCTCTTTGAGCAGCAGCTTGGGGTCGGTGCAGCGCAGCGTGTACGTGCCGAAAGCACCAACGCGGATGGCGCCGAAGTCGGCGTCGCGCATCATGAGCGGCTGCGGCGTGCCCCACTTCAAGCCGGCGACGGCCTTGGTGGACACGAAGTAGACCTCGCTCTTGAACGGCGAGTTGAAGCCGTGCTTCCAGCCCTTCAACGTCGACAGCAGCGGCATGTTCGCCGTGGTCAGGTCGTACATGCCTTCGGTGAAGACGTCGGCGATGCGGCCCTGGTCGACGAAGACGGCGGCCTGACCCGGGCGGACCGTGAGCTTCGCGCCGTTTTTGATCTCGTTTTGGTAGCGCGGGAAGCGCCACACGATGGTTTGGCCGTTGGTGTCATCGAGCCACTCGATGATGTCGACGAACTCGCCCTTCAACTTGTCGAAGAAACCCATTGATCACCTCCGGCCGCATGCGGCACGCCGGCGTTGTAGCACGTGTTGCTGTTCACCGTGGGCGACGTCGGTCTGGCACAGTGCGGCGCATGTCAACGCAACCCACAACGCCAGCAACAGCGCCTGCGACGACGACACCGATCAAGCCCGCCGACCACCTGCGCTTCCATCGCCCGCACTTCCATTTGTCGACACCGTTTGGAAACGACGCCTTCGCGCTCAAAGCCGAAGCGTTCGCCCGCTTCTTCGGCACGCCGCTGTTTCTCGGCGGCCAAACGTTGGTGGTGGCGATCTGGATCGCGGTGAACGCGTCGGGTGCGGTGCACTTCGATGCCTACCCGTTCATCTTGTTGAACCTCGCCTTCAGCTTGCAGGCCGCCTACGCCGCACCGCTGATTCTGTTGGCGCAAACGCGGCAAGCAGCACGCGACAAAGCCCAGAGTGACGCCGACGCGCAACACCGTGAGGCCCTCGCCACGAGCAACGCCGACCGCCAACGCGAAGCCGCCGAAACCGCCGCGCGCTTGTTGCTGCTGCTCGAGCACAACACCGCCCTCACCGAGGCCACGCGCGAGCTCAGCGCGCGCATCGAGTCGCTCACGCGCGACGTGCACACCCACATTCTGCAAGGTGCATCCGGCAGTCCGTCGACGCAGGAGCCGGGTCGCTGACGCGGCCAAAGTCGAGACACCCCACGCCCACAGGCCACCGAACACTGCTATGGCGACGTCATGAGCGGTTTGTATCCCCTGCTTCGTCGCGCTGCGTTTGCCTTCGACGCCGAGCGCATCCACCGCTTCAGCATGTCGGGGTTGGCGACGTGGTCGTCGGTGTGTCGCGTGAACCTCGCGGCCGACGACGTCGCGCGTGCACCGGCGCTGTCGACGCAGGCGTTTGGGCTCACGTTTCCCAATCCAATCGGGTTGGCGGCGGGCTTCGACAAAGACGCTGAATGTGTGCCGGCGTGGCAGGCGTTGGGCTTTGGCTTTGTCGAGGTGGGAACGGTCACGCAGCATGCGCAGCCCGGCAACGACAAGCCGCGCTTGTTTCGCCTGCCCGCAGACGGCGCGCTGCTGAACCGCCTGGGCTTCAACAACCACGGCGCGATTGCCTGCGCACAAGCCCTCGAAGCGTGGCGCGCGGCGGGGCGTGTCGTCGTGCCGGTGGGGGTGAACCTCGGCAAATCGAAGATCACGCCGGCTGAAGAAGCAGCAAACGACTACGCCTTCAGCTTCGCCGCCACCGCCGATGTGGCCGACTACCTCGTCGTCAACGTGAGCTCGCCGAACACGCCGGGGCTGCGCGATCTGCAACAGGTCGATGCGTTGTCGGCGATTCTCGATGCGTTGCAGGACCTCAACAGCAAACGTCGTCAGCGCAAGCCGCTGCTGGTGAAGCTGGCGCCAGACCTCGCCGACGACGATGCCATCGCCGTTGCTCGCCACTGTGCGCAGCGGGGCATCGATGGCCTGATCGTGAGCAACACCACCATTCGCCGCGATGGCTTGATTGGGCCTGTGCCTGAAGGCCCTGGCGGCGTGTCGGGCAAGCCTGTGCGGCAGCGCAGCACCGAGCTGTTGCGTCTGCTGCATGCCGACGTGGGCGACAAGGTCACGTTCGTTGGCGTGGGCGGCATCTTCGACGGTGACGACGTGCTCGAGAAGCTCGCGGCGGGCGCGACGTTGGTGCAGGCGTACACGGGCTTTGTGTATGGCGGTCCTGGTTTTGTGCGTCGGTGTGCCGAACGTGTGGTCATGAAAGGGGTGCCCCAGCGCACGCTGCCGTCGGTGTCTTGAGTATCGGCGGCGACATCGACTGCGCTACGCTGCTGCCGACATGCCATCGAAAGAGCAGGCCACGGCCTACCGCAAACACCGCAGCGCCGACGACAAACAGGGCAACCTCGCCTGGGCTTCCAAGGTGGGCAGCCGTGCACTCCGCGCCTCGCCGACGGTGGCCTACGAAGAAGTCGAGGGTGCTTTTGAACTCGACGAGCACGAGCGTCTGTTGTGGCGCTTGCTGCGTCTGCCGCGGCGCTACACCGAACTCGAGCACGCTGGCGTGTTCCCCGACGCCGACGCCCTGCGCGCGGTGCTGCGGTCGCTGGTGGCCGCCGACGTGGTCGACGTGGTCGAGGTGGCCGAGGCGAAGGCGCTGTTGCCCGCGGAGGTGAAGCGCGTGCGCGCCGAGCTGGCTGGCAAACAGTGGCGCGCGCCGGTGGGCACGTTGCAGGCGCGCGTGTTTCGCCCCGAGATCGGCATGGACGGTGAAAGTTCAGGGGCTGTGCCGTCGTCGTCGTTTTCTGCTCCACCCACCGTGGTGCCCGTGACGGTGCCGCCGCAAGCGTCGTCGTCATCTGGTGCCGTTCCTGCGGCGTTGTCGGCGGAAGATCAGAAGTTGAAGGCGTCGTTGGTGGCGGCGGCGGCGGCGATGGCCACGCAGAACCACTACGCGTTTTTCGGGGTGGCCAAGGGTGCTGACGACACCACCATCCGCAACGCGTACGTCACCCTCGCGCGCGATTACCACCCCGACCGCGTCGTTGGCAGCAGGCTCGCGAACGATGCCGACGTCGTGGCCGCGGTCGACAAGCTGTTTCGGCGCCTCGGTGATGCGAACAAGGCGATCAACAACGCCGAAGCGCGCGCACGCTACGACCGCGAGTTGTCGTTGCAGGAGTCGTCGTCGGCGGTGCCGGCGGCGAGCCCAGCTGATGGGGCCAAGCGTCAACGCCGACCCGTCGAGGCGCGCAACGCCTACGCGATGGCCGAGACCTTCTTCAAGCGCAAAGACTTCAAGCAGGCCGAGGTGCACTACCGCCAGGCGATCAACTTCGACGGCGAGGAACCCATGCTGCAGGTGGCCCTCGCCTGGTGCATGTTCTTGAACCCCGACCTGCCCACCGAAACGCGCATCGGCGAGGCGAAGAAGCGCCTCGAAGAGCTCGCGAAGCAAACGAAGAACGGCGACGCCAGCTACAAGCTCGGTCGCGTGTTGCGCGAAGCGGGCGACGAAGCGGGCGCTTCGAAGTGGTTCGAGATCGCCGTGAAGTTGAGCCCCGGCCACGTCGACGCGCAGCGTGAAGTGCGCTTGATCGAGAGCCGTCGCGAGAAGGAAAAGCAGCAGCCGCAAAAGAACGAAGGCGGTCTGCTGGGCAAGTTGTTCAAGAAGTCCTGACGTCGACGACGTTGGTCGCGCCGCTCAACGCGTGCGCCACGCCCACGCGACCATGTTGCCCTCGGTGTGCGGGCCAATGTCGTACCCGTCGGCGACGTACTCGGTCGCGAAGAACGACCGCTTCCAGGCGCCCATCGCCTGTGCACGCATCGAGACCCCACGGAGTGTCCCTGACACCGGGTTGTCAACGTCGACGTCGACCGCACCGTCGTCGAAGGCGATGCGGACGGCGTAGTGGTCGTTCCCATCGCAGCGCGTGCCCGTCGCTTCGCCCAGGGTGAAGGGACTGTCGGCATCGTAGCCACCGCCCTTGCTGTCATCGAAGGTTGGATGGCGCCCGCCGGTAAACAGCACGCCGCGCTCGTCGACGACGGTGAGGTAGTCGCTCTCGATGCCTTCGGTCCCGGTGCTGCCAACGGTGAGTTGCACTTCGCCAACCACATCGTCGATGTCGACGTCGGTGGGGAAGGTCGCCTGCACCGCACCGCCACGCTCCCTCGCGATGAGGGTGACCATGCCGAAGTCGTCGCGGGTGACCGTGACGCCGTCGTTGCCGTCCTCGAAGAAGTCGCGCACGTTGACCGTGGTGACATCGTCGGCGCACAGGGCATCGTCGGTGCAGGCTGCTGTGCCGATCACGCCGAGAAGAAGAAGAAGCCCCCGCTGATGCATGCCGTCATCGTGCCGCTGCGCCGACGGTGTCGCAAGACCGGGATCACGCCGTGACCTGGCGCGGTGGTGTATGCGGCCTGCATGGCTACCCGCAAAAAGACCGAGTCCGTCGTCGATGTTCCTGCCACGTCTGCCGCTGCGCCGACCTCGCCGACCTCTCAGATGCAGCGACCGCCTGCAGAAGTGCAGCATGCTGCGGAGCTCCAGCGGCTGCGTGACGACGACGAGAAGACCAACGCGCCGAAGCCGCCGGGGTGGGCGTTGTCGATGCAGTCGGTGCGTCGCTTCATTGTGGGCGATCAGCGGTTGGGCATTGCGGGCAAGTTTGTGGGGCATCCGTCCGTCGTCGACCGGGCGATGGTCACGTTGGCCACCACGCGCGGCTTGATGCTGGTGGGCGAGCCCGGCACGGCGAAGTCGTTGTTGTCGGAGGTGTTGGCGGCGGCGATCAGCGGCACGTCGACGTTGACCATCCAGGGTGGTGCTTCGCTCACCGAAGACCAGATCAAATACTCGTGGAACTACGCGCTGCTCGTTGCTGATGGGCCAAGCCCGCGCGCGCTGGTGCCAGCGCCGCTGTACCGCGGCATGCAGTTTGGCCAGATCGTGCGCTTCGAAGAAATCACGCGCTGCCCGATCGAAGTGCAAGACGCCCTGCTGTCGATGTTGTCGGACCGCGTGTTGGCCGTGCCCGAACTCGGCGACGACGACGCGGCGATGCTGTACGCGAAAGACGGCTTCAACATCATCGCCACCGCGAACACGCGCGACAAAGGCGTGAACGAGATGAGTGCCGCACTCAAGCGTCGTTTCAATTTTGAAACAGTGTTTCCCATTCCTGATTTTCAAACCGAGCTCGACCTCGTGCGGCGCGAGACGGATCGCCTGCTGCACAAAAGTGGTGTGCCCACGCGACCGGCCGAAGACCTGCTGCACGTGCTGGTGACCACGTTTCGCGAGCTGCGCGCGGGCGAGACCAGCGATGGTCACACGATGGAGAAGTTGACGACGGTGTTGTCGACGGCCGAAGCCGTCAGCGTGGCCCATGCCGTTGGGGTGCGCGGCTACTATTTGCGCGGTGATGGTGGCAGCGCGTTCGACATCGTCGAGCATCTCGCGGGCACGGCGGCGAAGGACAACAAAGACGACCTCAAGCGCTTGCGCACGTATCTGGAGCAGCGCGTGTCGAAGCGCAGCGGTGCCCACTGGCATGCGCTGTACGAGGCACGTCACCACCTGCCCAACGGCTGAGGCGTCATGCAGCACGGCCGCCTCCACGTCGTCGGTGTGCGTCACCACAGCCCTGCCTGCGCGCGGCTCGTGGCCCACACCATTGAGCAGTTGAAGCCCGCGGTGGTCTTGATCGAAGGCCCCGCCGACATGAACGATCGCCTCAACGAACTGCGCTTGCCGCACCAGTTGCCGATCGCGGTGTTCTCGTATCTGCGCGCGCGCTCGGGGACCGACGTCGACGACGCCGGCGCCTCTCCGCGCGAAGTGGGCGAACACCACGCGTCGTTCTCGCCGCTGACCGCGACCTCGCCCGAGTGGCAGGCGTTGCAGGTGGGCACCGCCGTGGGTGCCGACGTGCGCTTCATGGACCTGCCGGCGTGGGACAAAGCATTCAACGGCGTGGTCAACCGCTACAGCGACGGTGCACGTCGTCACAGCGACGCCGTCAAGCAACTGTGCGCGCGCTTTCACATCGATGGCTACGACGCGTTGTGGGACCACCTGTTTGAAGGCGACTGCACCAGCGACGACGACTTCGCCTCGCTGTACGAGCGGCTCGATGCCTACTTCGTGGCGCTGCGCAACGACGAGCCCGGCGACGAACGCGACGGCCCCCGCGAAGCGATGATGCGCGCCTTCATTGGTGCAGCCCTCAGCAATACCCACGACGACCAGAACGTGCTCGTGGTGTGCGGTGGCTTTCATGCAACGGCGCTGTTGGTGGATGCGCCGACCGGGCCGGTGCGCTGGCCTGTGGTCGACAAGCCCGCCGATGCCGAGAGCTATCTGGTGCCGTGGTCGTTTGCGCGGCTTGATGCCTTTTCGGGCTACGCCGCGGGCATGCCGTCGCCAGGCTTTTACGATGACGTCTTTCACGACGGGGCATCGACTGCCGTGTCGCGCGCGCTGTGGGCGATTGTGGGCGCGTTGCGCGACAAGGGGCTGTCGGTGTCGTCGGCGGATGCGATCGCCGCGCAGACGATGGCTGAGGGCCTTTCGCGCCTGCGTGGACACAGCACCCTGCGGCGCACCGACCTGCTCGACGGCGTGGCGTCGGCGTTGGTGAAAGAAGCGCTCGAGCGCCCTTTGCCGTGGAGCGGTCGGAGCGAGCTGCACCGCGACAGCGATGCGCTGTTGGTGCAGGTGCTGAAGGTGTTGTCGGGGCAACGGCGTGGTGTGTTGGCGAAGGGCACGCCGCAGCCGCCGTTGGTGGCCGACGTGAACGCCACGTTGTTGTCGCAGAGTTTGATGCCGACGACGGCGTCGCGCACGCACAAGCTGCGGTTGGCCGACGCGAAGGACCTGGCGCGCAGCCGCACGTTGCACCGTTTGCGGTTGTTGAACGTGCCTGGCTTTACGCGCACGCGTGGGCCGCAGCACGGCGGTGACGGCGAGCTGGAGGAAGTGTGGGTGGTCAGCGACCACGACGACCGGCTGGCGGCGATCATCGAAGCAGCAGCGTTTGGCGCGACGTTGTCGGGGGCGGTGACGTCGGCGTTGAGCGAGCGGATGGCTGCTGCCGACATGGATCTGCTCGGCCTGGCCGACGTGTTGTTCGACGCCGTGCTGGTGGGGCTGGATGCGCTGGGCGCGCAGGCGTTGCGGGCGATTCGACGTCACGCGGGCCACGAAAGCGACCTGGTGCGGTTGGGCCAGGCGTTGGTGCGCGTGCTGGGCTTGTACGAGCACGATGCGTTGTTCGGCGCGCAGAAGCGGCCGGAATTGCGCATCGCGCTCGACGAGATCTTTGAGCGCGGCCTGTGGTTGCTCGAGCAGGTGCACGGTGCGTCGTCGCCTGCTGATGGTCGGTTGGTGAATGCGATCGCCGCACTGCGCGATACGGCGCGCACGCGCCACGCCGCCAACAGTGACGACGACAACAACCGCGTTGCTTTGTTGGCCGTGTGCGAGCGCTGCAGTGCCAACGACGATGCGCCACCCGCGATCCGTGGTGCTGCCCTTGGCGTGCAATGGAGCCTTGGGGCGTTGACCACCGCGCGCACGCCGGTCGGTGACGACGACGACGACGACGCAGACGCTGGCACCCAGGCCGCGATCGCTGCGGTGCGCCGCATGGCGGGACCCACGGTGGTGGGTGATTTTCTCGCGGGCTTGTTCGCGTTGGCGCGGGCCGAAGTGTCGCGTGGCGGGGCGGTGATCGCCGCCGTCGACGAGGTCGTGGCCGCCATGCCCGAGCCCGACTTCTTGATCGCGTTGCCTGCGCTGCGGTTGGCGTTTTCGTTCTTCCCACCGCGCGAAAAAGTGAACGTGGCCGAGCAGGTCGCGGCCCACCATCGTGCTTCACCGGGCGTCGGCCGGCAGCTGCTCACACTCACCGTCGACGCTGATGTGACGGCGAGTGGCCGCGCCATCGACGCCGCCGTGCAGGCGTTGCTGGTGCGCTACGGGCTCGTGCCGACCGCAAAGCCAGAGCCAGAGCAGGAGCCGCAATGACCACGACGTTGTCGACGTTGATGCGCTGGCGTTTGATGTTGGGCGAGGCCGCTGATGGCGCCCTGGGCCAGGCCACCGGTGATGCTGGCGCGATGGATGGCGCCCTCGCCTGGCTGTACGGCCGCAACGACGGCACCAACGACGACGTGCTCGATCGACATGGGGGCAGTGGGCCGTCGCAGCTGACGGTGCCCGATTGGATCAACGAAGTGCACCGCCTGTTTCCGCAAGAGACCATCGAGCGTCTCGAGAAGGATGCGGTCGAGCGCTACGAGATCGCCGACGTCGTCACGAACCCTGATGTGTTGGCGCGCATTGAGCCCAACGAAACGCTGCTGCGCGCGGTGTTGCGCACGAAGCACCTGATGAACCCGACCGTGCTCGCGATGGCCCGTGAGTTGGTGCGCAAGGTGGTGGAGCAGTTGCTCGAGCAGCTGCGCAGCGAAGTGCAGGTGGCGTTCGCGGGCGTGGTAGATCGTCGACGACGATCGCCCTTGCAGGTCGCGCGCAACTTCGACTTCAAAAGCACGCTCAAAAAGAACCTGCGTCGCTACGACCCGGTCAACAAGCAGATCGTGCTCGAGCAGCCGCAGTTCTTCTCGCGCGTGCGTCGGCACACCGAGACGTGGCAGGTGATTTTGATCGTCGACCAATCGGGCTCGATGGTCAGCTCGGTGATTCACAGCGCCGTCACCGCCGCCTGCTTGTGGTCAGTGCCCGGGCTCAAGCCGCACCTCGTGGCGTTTGATACCGCCGTCGTCGATCTCACCTCGGAAGTGGTCGACCCGGTTGAAACGTTGATGAAAGTGCAGCTCGGTGGTGGCACCGACATCCACAAAGCGGTGGTGTACGGCGCCCAGCTCGTCGAGGTGCCGCGGCGCACGATCGTGGTGTTGATCACCGACTTCTACGAAGGCGGCAACGCCGAAGGCCTCGTGCGCGAAGTAGCGGGGCTGGTGTCGTCGGGCGCGATTGTGTTGGGCCTTGCCGCACTCGACCCCGACGCGGTGCCCGCCTACGACCGCGACCTCGCCCAGCGCCTGGTGAATGTGGGCGCGAGTGTTGGTGCCATGACGCCAGGGCAGCTCGCCTCGTTCGTGGCCGAAGCTGTCCGCGGCAGCAAGGGCGCGTCGTCGTCGTCGGCGCTGTTGTCGTCGTCGTTGAAGCGGGGGCCGCGATGAGCCGTGCAGACCTGTTGGCCCTGCAACCCGCAGCGCTCGCGTCGTTGACCAACATGGGGCTCGTCAAGCGCGCGCAGAAGGAGCTGGAGCAGGGCAAGGTGCCCGCCATTGTCGTCGAGGACGACGGCACGGTGGTCGCCACCTTCGACGACGCCACGACACGGCTGGTGCCCGGCAAGGGCTTGCGCGATGTGCCGTGTACGTGCGGCGCAACGAGTGGCTGCCGCCATCGCATTGGTGCCGTGCTCGCGTACCAGCAGTGGTCGGCTTCGTCGGCCTCGTCGTCGACGACATCGAGCGCAGCAGGCATCGTCGCACCTGTGGCTGAGCCGGCGGCACCGTGGTCGCCGGCCGACGTCGACGATGAGGCGTTGGTGCGCTTGCTGGGCGAAGGCACCGTCGATCGCGCGCGCAAGTTGCGTCGGGCGGGCTACATCGCTGAAGTCCGCGCGGGCAGTGGTGGCGACGACGCGCCGATGGTGTTGTTGCAGACCTCGAGCGTGCGCTTTTTGGTACGCGGCGATGCCAGCTACGCGCGCTGCGACTGCGTGCAAAAGACCGCGTGTTTGCACGTGGCGTTGGCGGTGTGGGCGTTTCGCGCGCGCGACGCGAAGGACGCGGCTGCCGCCACCCTCGTCGTTGAAGTGCGCGAGCCCGGTGCATCGACCGCTTCGTTGGTCGACGACGACGTGCAGCTCGCCTTGCGCGCGGCCATCGATGTGGTGCGCCTGGTGGTGGTCGAAGGTCTGCAGCACTGGTCGGCGGCTTCGGCCTCACGCATTGCGCTCGCTCGTGATGCGCTCACGCGCGCGAACCTGGCGTGGCCGCTGCTGGCGCTCGAGGAGCTGGAGCTGCTGCTCGAGCAATACCTGCGGCGCAGCGCGCTGTTTCAACCGCAGCGCTTGCGCCATGTGCTCGTCGAGCTGGTGGCGCGGGCGCATGCTGGGCGTGGTGATGGTGTGTTGCCGGCGCGCGCGGCGCTTGGTCGCGACGAGGCGTTGTCGACGAAGTTGGACCAGGCGCGCTTCGTGGGCATTGGCGCCACCGTCGAAGCCGACGACGACGATCGCCGCGTACAGGTGCTGCTCGCTGACCCCTGCGGTCAGGGCATCTTTGCGATCGAGCGCTTGTTTCGAAAGCCCGACACCGGCGTGGAAGACGGCCCCATGCTCGGCGCGCGTAGCACGGTTGGTGGCGCCAGTTTGTTGGTACTCGCGAGCGGGCAGATGGTGAGCAACGCCGTCACGCGGCAGGCGAATCGTGTGGTCACCGTCGGCGTGGGCGGGCTGCAAAAGACCAGCGTGACCCGCGGCGGTTTCACCGTTCAACGCTTGCCGGTGGATCGGGTGACGACGAGTGTCGACGTGTCGCTGACCGAGCGTCGCGCGCGTGCGCCGGTGTTTTTGCGGCCGCGGTTGGTGGCCGACGACGTTGAAGTCGTGGTGATCGACGAGGTGCGCGACGTGGTGTTCGACCCCGCGCGACAAGCCGTGATCGCCGTGTGCCACGACGCGCAGGGCGCCGTGATCGTCGTCGAGCGCGCCCACAAAGCTGTGGCCCCAGGAGCCACCGCCGCCCTCGCCGCCGCCATGCACGGCACCATGACGGGCGCTGTGGGCACAGCGAAGGTGACTGCGGTGGTGGGCCGCGTGCACGTCGTGGGTGACGTGCTCATGGTCGATGCCATCTCGGTGTTTGCGGATCGCTTGATCGTGCTCGACCTTGAAGCAAAAACCGAAGCAACCACTGCGGCGTTGTCGGCACTTGGTACGGGCCAACGGCCTGAAGCCTCCACCACGTTGGCAGCACTCGCCGACGGTGTTGTCGCCGTACTCGACGACGTGCTGCACGATGGGTTGCGCGGCATGGGCGGGCAACGCGATCGCTTCCACCGACACCACCAGCGCGTGCGTGAAGCGGGCTTGTTGCACCTCGCTGACGACGTGGAGCGGCTGACGGATGCCGCAACGGCCTACGCGCTCACCGGCAGTGATGTCGATGCTGCGGCGGCTGCTGATGCGTGGGCCGCGTGTGCCTTGCGCGCCCACTTCGTCGTCGAGCGTTGCTGATGCTCATCCCGAATGACCATTGAACACTGACCAACAGGTCATTCGGGATGAATCGCGGAGCGCAGTTGGGGTGGGGCCCCACGCTTCGTGGGGCGGGGGCTGCATCAGCCCCCGAGAGAACACATCCCGATGTCTCCATGATCGCAGATCATGG
>JBIKRQ010000380.1:0-6110 GCA_044349155.1 Myxococcota bacterium | reverse complement strand
GAGCGGCCCGCGTCGACGCGGTAGAAGCGCTCGAACAAGCGGTCCTTGTGGCGGGCCTCAACGCCCGGGCCGTCGTCCTCGACAATCAGACGCACCACGCTGCCGGTCCGGTCCGCACTGATGCGCACGTGGCCGCCGGCCTGTGTGTACTTCACGGCGTTGTCGACGAGGTTGATCAGCACCTGTTCCAGCGCGCGCGGGTCGCCTTCAAACGCGAGCTTCGGCGACACCTCGACGTTGATGGTTTGCCCCTTCTCGCGGGCGCGCGGGTCGATGGCGTCGACGACGTGCTCGACGGCCGCATGCAGCACCACGGGCACGCGCGCGATCTCGACCTTGCCCGCTTCGATCTTCGACAGCTCGAGCAGATCGGCGATCAACCTCGACAAACGCTCGGCATTGCGGTGAACAGCCTCGACAAACTTCTGCGCGCGCGGGCCGTCTTCGAGGGCACCCGACAACAGCGTTTCGGCGTTGGCAAGGATCACCGAGCACGGCGTGCGCAGCTCGTGGCTCACGTTGGCGACAAAGTCTTTGCGCAGGGTTTCGAGCCGACGGATGTCGGTGACGTCGTGGGCCACCAGCACGCAGCCGCCTCGACGGTGCGGGCGCAGCGGTGGTTTGGGCGTGGCGCGCACGAGCACGCGTCGTCGTTGATCGAGGCCACCAGCGAGTTCAACGGTGCCCACAACACCTGCGAACGCTTCGGCGATCACTGCTGCGAGTTCGGGCCGCGACGTGAGCAGCGACGTGCCCACCAACGCCTCACTGTTGCCGCTGAGCAGGGTGCGCGCCGCAGGATTGTCGACGAGCACGGTGCCGTCAGCGTCGATCAGCAACACGCCTTCGTCCATCGCCTGCAGCAGCGCATCGAAACGATCGCGTTCATCTGCAAGCGACAACAGGTTGCGCTCGAGTTCGTCGGTGAGCGCGTTGAAAGTGCGCGCCAGCACTTCCACGTCGTCGCCATCGCTGCCACCACGCACAGCACGGGTGCGTTCAATCAGCGTCACAATCCGGCGATGCACCAGGTGCGACGACATCGCTGCACCAATCGCGGCCAGCACGATGAAGATGAGGCCCGCAGCCACAAACAGCGGTCGCGTCGCGCGTTGAATGCGCTGCACCTCAACAAGGGGCAGGGCCAGGCGAATCACGCCGTCTTCGCCGTCGATGATTGCAGGCCGCGCCACGTACAGCAGGTCGTCGGCGACGGTGCTGCTGGGTCGACGCGCCACACCGCGGCCACTGTGCAGGGCGGCCTGCACCTCGGGGCGCGACAGATGGTTGTCGACACCGGCGAGGGCGGCGTGCTCGATTTCTGAATCACCCAGCACGCGCCCATTGGCATCGATGAGCGTGACGCGCGCGCCCGTCGCCGCACCGAGATCGTCAGCGACGTCGTCGAGCAGGTCGCGGTCGCTCTCGAGGGCCACACGCACCGACGCGGTTCGCGCCAGCACGTCGAGTTCGCGTTCAATGCGCGCCACCGTCGACTGCGCCACCCACGCATCTGCTGCAGCTCCGCCAACGCCGCCAGCGATCACGATCATCGACACGCTGATGATCAGATGCTTGCCGCGAATGCCCAAAGCACTCCATGCGCGCAGCAGCCAGTTGCCGTCGGGAAACACCGTCGAAGATGTGCTCACGCGGCGTCGTCCTCGTTGCCCGCGGCCACATCTTCGGGGCGTGCGCGGAAGCGATAGCCAACACCGCGCAGGGTCTCGACGTAGCTGCCGGCCACGCCGAGTTTTTCGCGCAGGCGCTTCACGTGCGTGTCGACGGTGCGGGTGGTGATGTCGGCGTCGATGCCCCACACATCACTCAGCAGCACTTCGCGGCTCTGCACGCGGCCACGACGGGCCAAAAACGTCGACAGCAAGCGGAATTCCAGCGCTGTGAGCTGCACCTCTTGACCGCTCACGAAGCAGCGGTGCGCCACCGGATCGAGCGTGAGCACGCCGAAGGTGACCTCGCCAGCGGGGGCCGTGTCGTCGGCCACACGGGTGGTAGCGCGGCGCAGAATCGCACGCACGCGCAGCAGCAGTTCGCGCACGCTGAAGGGTTTGACGACGTAGTCATCAGCACCCACTTCAAAGCCCACAACGCGATCGATTTCTTCGCCGCGTGCGGTCACCATCACGACGGGGATGTCGCGGGTGGCGTCGGATTGCTTGAGGCGGCGGCACACTTCAGTGCCGCTCATGTCGGGCAGCATGACGTCGAGGAGCACCAGGTCGGGACGCGGTTCTTTGAGCGCGAGCTTCAGCGCTTCTTCGCCGGTGCCAGCGCCGCGGGTCTCGAACCCTTCACGCTGCAGGTTGTACTCGAGGGTAGCGAGCAGATCGTGCTCGTCTTCGACGATGAGGATGGTGTGGGCCATGGCTACCTGCCTTTGGTTCGCATCGTGTGTGACACGGGAGGTAAGGGGCTGATGTGACAGCGTCGTGACGCGACGGCAAGCGCTCGGTGCCTCTGCGATCAGGGTGGCATCTCGACGCATTGCAGCAGCCCGGTGGTCAACTGACCGTCAACGTGATTCGGTGCCGCCGTCGACGACGTCTCGTCGCATGTCCGGGCCCTCGTACCGCTCGGACGCTGGAGGTTCGAATGCCGATTACCATCACCCTTCCCGATGGCGCCCAACGTTCACTCGACGACGGCGCCACGTCGTTGGATCTCGCAAAGTCGATCTCGCAGGGCCTGGCCGACGTCGTCGTCGTCGCCCGCGTCGACGATCAGGTCCAGGACCTGCGCATCCCGCTGCGCGACGGGCAGAAGGTCGCCTTGTTCAAGGCCGACTCCGCCGAGGGCCGCGACACCATCAACCACACCGCCGAGCACGTGCTCGCGTTGGCCGTGTGCCGCTTGTTCCCCACCGCGAAGGTGACGATGGGTCCAAAGACCCACGAAGACGGCTTCCACTACGACTTCGACGTCGGCCGCGCCTTCACCCCCGACGACCTCGAGAAGATCGAGGCCGAGATGCAGAAGATCATCGCCGACAAAACCCCGGTCACCATGCAGACCGTGACCAAGGCCGAGGCGAACGCGATCTTCGACAAGCACGGCCAGAACAACGAGTACAAGGGCGAGATCCTGTCGTGGATCCCCGAGGACAACGTCACCCTCTACACCAACGGCGAGTTCGTCGACCTCTGCCGTGGCCCGCACCTTCCGCATGCCGGCTTCATCAAGGGCCTCAAGGTCATGACGGCGTCGGCGGCCTACTGGCGCGGCGACAGCAGCAAGCAGTCGTTGCAGCGCGTGAAGGGCATCGCGTTTCCGAAGAAGGAAGAGCTGGCCAAGCACCTTGGTCGTCTCGAAGAAGCCAAGAAGCGCGACCACCGCCGTCTGGGCAAAGAGATGGAGTTGTTCCTCGTCTCTGAGCGCTACGACGACCACGACTACCCCGTCGACGGTGTCCTCGAGATCTTCGTCGAGGTCCGCACCAGCGCTGAGCTTGCGGGCAAGAACGTCGACCAGTGGTTGGTGCTCGGTGTCGTCGAGCGCATCCGCGCCATCGCGGGCGAGCGCAAGATTGAGCTGAAGCGTCCTGAAATCCGCGTCGACGACGACCTTGTGGGCAAGCAGGTTGCGCTCGAGGTCTTCGTCGTCGGCCACCTCACCACCGACGCACGCCACCAGGTGGAAAAGCTCGGCGACGACGCCACGTTCATCGCGCGCGCCAAGGCATCAGAGCCCGACGTCGAGGTCGCGGTCGCCACGCGTTTCGACAACAACATCACCGAGGAGATTGGTCCTGGGTTGGTGATGTGGCTGCCCAAGGGCGGTCGTCTGCGCACGATCATCGAGGAGTTCTGGCGCAAGCTGCACTTCGCGGGCGGCTACGACATCGTGTACTCGCCGCACATCGCCAAGACCGACCTGTGGAAGGTGTCGGGCCACTGGAACTTCTACCGCGACGGCATGTTCTCGCCGATGTCGATCGACGGCCACGGCTACGTCTGCAAGCCGATGAACTGCCCGTTTCACTGCTTGATGGTGAAGAGCAGAAGCCGCAGCTACCGCGAGTTCCCGCTGCGTTTGGCAGAGCTTGGCACCGTGTACCGCTACGAGCTCGCCGGCGTGATGCACGGGCTCATGCGCGTGCGTGGCTTCACGCAAGACGACGCCCACCTCTTCTGCCGCTGGGACCAGGTCGACCTCGAGATCGACAACGTCCTCACGTTCATCTTGAACATGCTGCGCACCTTCGGCTTCACCGAGTTCGAGGTGAACCTGTCGACGCGCCCCGAGAAGTACGTCGGCGCGCTCGAGGACTGGCAGAAGGCCGAAACCGCACTCGAGGCGGCCATCAAGCGGCACAACCTGCCGTACCAGGTCGACGTCGGCGGCGGCGCGTTTTACGGCCCGAAGATCGACATCAAGCTCGTCGACGCGCTCGAGCGTCGCTGGCAGTGCTCAACGCTGCAGTACGACTTCAACAACCCCGAGCGCTTCAGCCTCGAGTTTGTGAACAGCAAGGGTGAAAAAGAGCAGCCCGTCATGCTCCACCGCGCCTTGCTGGGCAGCATCGAGCGCTTCATCGGCATTCTCATCGAGCACTACGCGGGCGCGTTCCCGGCGTGGTTGTCGCCAGAGCAGGTGCGTGTGGTGACGGTGTCCGATCGTCACAACGAACCAGCGCACGCGCTCACGAAGGCCCTCGTCGACGCCGGCTTCCGCAGCAGCTTCGCCGAGTCGTCGGAAAAGCTCGGCGCGAAGATCCGTTCGGCACAGCTCGAGAAGGTGCCGGTCATGCTCGTCATCGGCGACAAAGAAGCCGAGAGCGGCGGCGCCACGGTTCGTTTGCGCGACGGCACCGACAAGGGCTTCATGTCGGTTGAGCAGCTCGTGCCGTTCTTGAAGGAACTCACGGCCATCCCGGTCGTCTGAGGTACCCGCTAGCACCACCGAAGCACCCGATCGCGGCGACGTGGTCGGGTGCTTTTGTATGTGGTGCTGCTACATTCCCCTGCATGCGCTCGACTGTTCTGCCGCTCCTCCTCGCTGTGTGTGCCATCCCTACCGTCGCCGCCGTGTGCGACAGCCCACCAGAGAAGTGCGGCAACGAGGTCGACGACGACGGCGACGCCGACATCGATTGCGACGACCCCGACTGCACCGCTGAATGCGCCCCCGAGCCTGCGGGAGAGGGCGAAGGCGAGGGTGAAGGCGAGGGTGAAGGCGAGGGTGAAGGCGAGGGTGAAGGCGAGGGTGAAGGCGAGGGTGAAGGCGAGGGTGAAGGCGAGGGTGAAGGCGAAGGCGAGGGAGAGGGTGAAGGCGAAGGCGAGGGAGAAGGCGAAGGAGAGGGAGAAGGCGAAGGAGAGGGTGAAGGTGAAGGCGAGGGAGAAGGCGAAGGAGAGGGCTGAAACGAAACGAGGCGCCACAGGCGCCTCGTTTTCGTCGCGCCGGTGTCGCCGTCAGGGACACGACGGAATGGCACAGGTGGTGCCGTGGTTGATGCCGGCGATCTCGCGCAGCTTCTGCACCTGACAGTCCGGTACCGAGCCACCCGAGACGGAGATCGCGTCACCCGCCGACGTGAGGCCACCAAGGCCGGCAAGCGACCGCAGCGCCGTGTTGTCGGCGATGGCGATCCCTCCTTCGATCGTCGTCATCGCGCTCAGCCCACAGAGGTTCGAGAGGGCCGTGCCCTCCACTTGCACACTGCCGGCAACCGATACGAGGTGCGGCAACGCCAGCGTGTCGACGTCGATGTCGAAGATGTACAGCGCGATGTTGCTGGTGGTTTGGGGCAATCCGGTGAGCTCTGTGAGCAGTGGTGCCGTCACCGCCGTCGTAAAGCCGCCATTGGCGACATCAAGGCCACCCGCCGACGTCAGCGCTGGAAACTCGAGATTGAGGAGCGAGCCAAGGTTGAAGCCGACGCTGCCACTGATGGTCGTGAGTGCTGGCAGCTCAACGTGTACGGCGTCGTTCAGCGCCACCAGGCTCGTCGTCGCCATGAGCACGCTGCCGTGCGAGAGGCGATCGTCAAATGGGCCATAGGCCTCGACGAGATCACGCAGCGCCGTCGACGTCGCGACCGGAGCTGTGCCAAGGCGCGCGAGGCTCGGCAGGCGCCACACGATTTCGTCGTC
>JBIKRQ010000379.1:0-6144 GCA_044349155.1 Myxococcota bacterium | reverse complement strand
CGCTTCCTTCACGCCGGCCTCGCGGTCCGACGCTCTGCGGTTCGCTTCGCTCGCTGTGACCAGCTCACGGGTGGACTTTCACCTCCAAGATCGCGCCCATGCCGGGCGCACAAAACATCAGGGCGCCGTGTGGCGCCCTGTTGGTTTCGATGATGTCGAAAACGGCTACTTGCGCGCCTTCTTGCGGGCGGCCTTCTCGGCTTTGCGCTTGTCCTTCTTCGCTGCGTCGGCCTTGCCGCCACCGGCACCCGCGCGCGTCGTGGCGTAGTAGCCCGGAGGAGGCGCCAACGGCTTGTTGCCGCCGCCCGCGAACGGGTTGGCGCCGCCGAAGAGTGCACTCATGTCGGGCATGCCGCCGCCCATGCCGGGCATGCCGCCCATGCCGGGGAAGCCGCCGCCGCCGCCGAGGCCCTTGGCCATCTTGGCGAGGTTGCCGAGGCCGGGCATGCGCCCCATCAGGCCCGGCTGCATGCCGATCATCTGCATCATCTGCTTCATCATGTTGAAGCGTTGGATGAGGTCTTCGACTTCCTTCTCACTTCTGCCCGAGCCCTTGGCGATGCGCTTCTTGCGGCCCTTTTGCGCCGTGATGATCTCGGGCTTTTTGCGCTCGCCTGGCGTCATCGAGTGGACGATCGCTTCGAGCTTCACGAACTCGCGGTCGTCGATCTTTTGACCGCCGGTGAGCTCGCTCATCCCGGGGATCTTCTCCATGAGCGAGCTGATGCTGCCCATCTTTTTGACCATCTTCAGCTGCTCGAGGAAGTCGTCGAGCGTGAAGCGGCCCTGCATCATCCGCATCGCGTCTTTTTCGGCCTTGTCCTTGTCGACGACCTCTTCGAACTGTTTCACCAGTCCGACGACGTCGCCCATGCCAAGGATGCGGCTGGCAAGACCTTCGGGGCGGAACTCCTCGAGCTTGTCCATCGCCTCGCCCATGCCGAGGAACTTGATGGGCTTGCCGACGAGCTGCTTGATCGACAGGGCGGCGCCACCGCGCGCGTCACCGTCGAGCTTCGTCATGATGAAGCCGTCGATGCTCAAGCGGCGGTCGAACTCGACGGCCGTGCGCACGGCGTCTTGACCCATCATGGCGTCGACAACGAGGACGATGTTGTCGGGGTTCGTGAGCGCTTTGACCTGCTCGAGCTCACCCATCAGCTCGTCGTTGATCGACAAGCGGCCGGCGGTGTCGAACAGCACGACGTCGCACTGCCACTCCTTCGCCTTCTGGATGGCGCGCTTGCAGAGCTCGGGCGGGGGCACGCCCTCCTCGTGGTAGAAGCGCACGTCGAGGCGCTCGGCGAGGGTGCGCAGCTGCTCGACGGCGGCGGGGCGGTAGATGTCGGCACCAACGAGCAGCGGGCGGTGCTTCTGCTTCTTCAGCATTGCCGCGAGCTTGCCGGTCGTTGTGGTCTTACCGGTACCCTGCAGACCGACCATCATGATCGTGCCGACGGGCTTGCTCAGGCGCAGGCTGGTGTCGACGGGACCCATGAGGGCGACGAGCTCTTCGTAGCAGCACTTGATGAAGTGCTCTGCGGGCCCGAGCTTGACCTTCTTGCCCTTTTTGTCGGTGCCCTCGACGGCGACGGTGTTGCCAACCGTCTGCTCCTTCACACGGGCAAGGAAGCTCTTGACGACGCCGAGCTCGACGTCGGCCTCCAGCAAGCTCAAGCGGACTTCGCGCAGCGCCTCGTCGGTGTTCGACTCGGTGAGCTCGGCCTGTCCGGCGAGGTAGTTGCGGGCGTTGCGGAAGCCTTTGCTGACGGTCTCAAGCATGGTGGCGCCATAGCCACGACGGCGGCGTCTGACGAGGGGGCATCGCAGGGGAAGTCGATTCGAGGTTTGTGGCCTCAACCCTTGAAATCTTCATGGTTTTCGAGCGCCGCACAACGACGCTGCTGCACGAAAAGCGCCGCGAGTGCGGCGGAACCCATGTCGGACGGGGAGGTCGCGACACCTTGTCATTTTTTCGCAGCGGTGCCGCGGACACCGTTGCTGCAGCCTTTGGTTGGCGTGCCCGGCGCAGGAGACCCCTGCGGGTCCGGGGTGGTTTGGTGGAACCAGCACGGCGCAAGCCGTGTCTGGTACGTCTGTGGGGGAGGGCAGACGTTTGACACTTCGCCCGTCGGGAGGGCCCAAGGGGCGAGGTGCGCCGTGTGAACGACCTCGGCTGTCGCTCAGCCCAAAAGCCACACGGCGCGGGCCCCAACGGTGTCGGCCGCGTCGCCCAGCACCAACTGCGGGTAGCCAGCCACGGCCAACGACGTCGTCGCTTCGATCACGAACGGGTGAGGCACATCCAGTTCGTCGGCCGCCTCGCGCACGGCGGGTTCGCCATGTCGCCGGGGATTCAGCGGGTGGTCCAAAAACAGCCGCAGCACCACATGCAGGTGTTCCTTGTGCAGGCCGTCGCCACCTCGACAGCGCGCCAACAACGCGGCGTCGTGGGGCCCCTCAGCAACCGCATCAAACACCACCCGCGGCACGGGCAGCTGCATCGGCTGCACGAGGTCGAAGGCAAAAACGAACACGTCGCCCGACGCACGAAACAGGTCCTGCCGCTCACTGCGCGGATGCCTCGCGAGGTAGCGATCGGCGAAGCCCTTCGCGAAGCGCACCCGCGTTTCGTCGTCGAGCAAGGCGTGGTCGAAGTAGGCGTCGATTTTGTCTTTCAGCCCGTTGGCCGCGGCGAGGGCGGCCACGATCGCCGGCGAGCCCTTGAACAGCGGTGCGGTCACGCTGAGTTCCACCCCCTGCACCCGCGAGTCGGCCGCAATCGCGTGGATGAGCCGTCGGTGGTCGTTCAGCGAGCGGTACACGAGCCCCACCGTCGCGCCACTGATGATCTCATCAGACTCTGAAGTCGTCGACGTCACGCGCGCTCCTCGATGAGCAGGTCCGTGGTGCTGCGCAGGCGATCCCGCAGTGTGCGAAACAGCACCCGGTGCACGCGCACCGCGAAGGCATCGTTCGTGTTCATCACTTCGCGAAAGCCGCGCTTGTCGAGCCGCAACGCCCGGCCCGGTGCTGCCACCACGACGTCAACGCCCGCCGGCACGTCGTCGAACAACCCCATCTCGCCCACGTGGGCCCCCGGCATCAGGCGCGCAATCTCGGCCGCCCCGCCATCGTGGGAATGCCCGCGCACGTCGAGCACCCCTGACAGCAGCACCCACAACGCCGGCGACGACGCCCCCGCCTCAATGATCGTCGCCCCAAACGGCAGCTCCACGAGCTCACACAGATGGTAAATGGCCTTCAGCTCCGTGAGCGCGAGTTCCGAAAACAGCGGCAACTTCGCCAACTGCTCAAAGCCGCTCATCATCGTCACGCGCTGCTGGGCGTCGTCGACCGCACCACCACCCACGGGAATATCGGCAGCAGCCATCATCCCCGTGCGCGCCCGCTGTAACCCCAGCTGCTCCTCAAGCGCTGCGGCCAACTTCTGCGCCACCTTCTTGTCGGGGCTGTCGTCGTCGACGGCGTGGTAGAGGCCGAGGGCTTTTTCGCCCTTGCCCGCCTTCTCCCACGCCTGGGCAGCATCGAACACGCGGTGGGCGCGCTCGAAGCACAACGCTGCGCGTACGGCGTGCTCCGGCCCGGGCAGCACCAGATGCAAACGCGCCGCCTCGACGAGGCTGCCCGCTTTCTCGTACATCTCGGCGGCCTTCTCGGTGGCCCCCGCGAGCGCGTACATCTGCGCGGCTTGCGCGTGGTCGTCGGCCCGCTCGTAGAGTTCGGCGGCCTTGTCGTGTTCGTCGAGTTGCTCGCAGCAATAGGCAGCACGGCCGTAGTCGCGGGCGCGGAAAAACAGGTTCGCGACCTGCCGAAACAAGTCGAGGGTGCCCTGGGTTTTGGCGATCAACTGGTAGGCGATGTCTTCGCGCACCTGGGCGTACAGGCTTGCGGCCTCGTCGACACGCCCCGCAGCGAGAGTCGCCACCAGACCATCCAGCACGCGGTCGAGGCTATAGAAATAGTCCGCACCGTCGGCCCCGCGGATGGTCACCGTCTCAGACATGCCGTCGCCTCACTTGTGGCCCCCCACCATAGCGTCTACGCAAAAGCGATGCGCAGAACTCGTTGTCGACGTCGAAGTGTCCGTTCTGTGTTCGCCGCCGTTGCACTTGTGGCGAGCAGCTGTGTCACGCCGTCGAGCACGGTTGGCACCAAGGCGCTTGCTCCCGGCCAGCACGTCGACGGACGCCCCACCGGGCTTGCCGCACCGCAGGTGTTGAACCGCCGCGACTTCGTCTACGCCCTCGACTTCGACGACGACAGCCGCCGCCTCGCCTTCACCCACCACGTCTCAACGAACATGGAGGTCACGCTCACGGGCCTCGCCCCGCTGGTGCCGGTGTTGCAAACGCTGGTCAACGCGAGCGAGTTCGACCTCGAAGACGTCGTGATCGACGGCGATCGCCTGTTGGTGCCGTCACGGCAGGGCACGCTGCGCGCGCTGTCGGCGGTCGACGGACACCTGCTGCAAGAAGTCGCCACCGGCGAGCCGCTCCTGCGCGTGGCCACATCGTCAACGCACGTGTTCGCCGCCACCAGCACGGGCCGCGTGCTGGTGTTCAACCGTGCCCTTGGCCTCGTGGGCGAAGCACGCGTGCACAGCGACGAAGTCCGCGGCCTCGCCGTGCTCGACGACACGCGGCTCGCCACCGCGTCGCTCGATGGCACGCTGCAGGTCCACCACCTTGCACCCGCCAGCGACGTGCAGGCACGCGTGCCGACGGCAGCACTCGAGGGCGGCGAGCGCCTCTTTCTCGCCCACATCAACGGCGCCAACGCCATCGCCACGGTGCGCGACACGCGTCAGCAGCACACCACCATCACGCGCGCCGCGGTCAAGCGCCTGCACCTGATGTCAACATCAGGCACCCCCGCCACCCTGCCCGTGACAACCGCAGAAGGGGCGGCCGACGTGCCGGCCACAACGGTGGGTGCGCTGCAGCTGCGTACGGTGTCGTTGGGCGTCGTCGTCGCGGCGGTCTGCGATGCCTGCGTGCCGGCGGGGGCCGAGCTCGCGCTGGGGCAAGACGTGTTGTCGCAGCTCAAGGTGGTCGAAGAGGTCGCCACCGACGAGCTCGTCGTGCGCCCCGCCGATGGGGCAACGTCGATACACGCAGCAGCCGGGTCGGTGGTCGTCGTCACCGACCGCACCACCACCCTGCCCGGCCCGGCCAACGACCTCGACGTGAACGTCGCCGGTACCGCCCTCGTCACGTTCAGCAGTGCGCGCGCTGAGCGTACGTTTGCGATCAACGACGCCGAGAAGAAGGGGCAGTGGCCAGCGCCCTCAGCAACATCGGGTGCGGCCCTCGTCGACGTGAACACCGGTGCGCTCGGGCAGCGCTTCGTGAACAACCACCTCGGCTTCGCCTTCAGCGGCGCCATCTCGGCCGACGGCCGCACCGTCGTCACCGGCGGCTGGGACAAGCGCGTGCTCGTCTGGGACGTGAGCAGCGCCAGCGTCGTCACCGAGCGCACCATGGGCTGGTCCGTGCGGCGCGTACGCATCAGCCCCGACGGGCAAACCCTGGGCGTGGCGGCATGGACACCGGTGAATCCGCTCAACGAAGGCGACAGCGAACCCGCCCTCGTGCTCTACCCGCTGCTGCTGCAGGCCCCGTAGCCTTTTGAGGGTGGCCCTGACGTCGACATCAGGACGCGCGGTGGGCGATCGACGCGTCCCGCAGCGGGCAGCGGCAGGAAGGGTCTGACCGCAGGGTCAGGCTGCTTGTGACGTCGTGGTCGCATCCCACATCTGGCAGTCCAGGCAGCGGCTGATCCCGGTCGCGGCGTCGTCGTAGTCCACAAGATGGACACGAGAGCCCCTGACCGTGACGAGGTTGACCTCGTAGCGGACGTACGCTCGTTCTCGGCCTCGGTCGTGCTCGGTGACGACCTTCTTGATGATCTGCACGGCATGGATCGCCGTCACCGCGTCCGCGGCGCGCTTGAACTGCACGCTCTGGCTGCGGCCGTCGATGCGCACAGCGTCGGGCAACACCACGGCAACGCCCATGGCCGTAAAGACAAGGCCAACGGTGCCAAAGACCCCCCGCTCCAACATTTCGTTTGCGTCGTCCAGCGCTGCGTACGCGAGCAAGCCCCCCCCCCGCCACCAGC
>JBIKRQ010000604.1:0-3031 GCA_044349155.1 Myxococcota bacterium | reverse complement strand
AGGCGAGGGCGAGGGCGAAGGCGAAGGAGAAGGAGAAGGAGAAGGAGAAGGAGAAGGCGAGGGCGAAGGCGAAGGCGAAGGAGAGGGCGAAGGCGAAGGAGAGGGCGAAGCAAACCCCTGCGTCATCGACGCCGACTGCGACGACGACTTGTTCTGCAACGGCTTCGAGGTGTGCGCGCCCGATGCGCCTGGTGCGGACGCGAATGGCTGCATCGACGGCTTCGCCCCCGAGCCCCCCGTCGACGGCGGCAACATCTGCGGCGTGCCGTTCTGCAACGAAGACACCGATCAGCTCGATGAACGGCCCGTCCAAAACGGCACGTCGTGCGCGAACTCTGCGCTGTGCTTGCCCGACGCTGTGTGCATCGACGGCGTGTGCACCGGCGAGGTCGACCCCGACCCCGACAACAACCCCTGCACCGTCGAAGCCTGCAACGGCAGCGGCGATATCGCGTTGGTCGAGCCCGAGGACTTCAACGCCTGCACCGCCGACAGTTGCGCGCTGGGTGGGGCGGTCATCCACACGCCGTTGCCCGTCGAGGACGACGAGATCGACTGCACCATCGACAGCTGCGACGAGCGCGCCGGCATGCTGCACGAGGCCGACGACACACTGTGCGACAACAGCCAGGTGTGCGACGCCAACATCGGCTGCGTCGGCGACCTCTTCGTCAACGAAACTGGCGGTGCGAACGAAGTCGACTTCTGCAACATCCAGTTTCCGCAGGCGCCGTCGACGGTGAGTGCTGGTGCCCCCCTCTCGTTCTTCGGGCAGGTGTTTGATGCAGGACGCACTGAGAGCGCAGGTGCTGCCGCCGGTGTGCGCGTGCAGTTCGGTATGGCACCGGCCGGTGCGCGCCTCGCCGACGTCGTGTTTGCCAACGCCACGTTCAACACCCAGGTCGGCAACAACGATGAGTACACGGGCACGTTCACGTCGCCGGCTCCTGGCTCGTTCATCGCGCTGTTTCGCGTGAGCCTCGACGACGGCGCCACCTGGACCGCCTGCGACCGCAGCGGTGCTGGCAGCAACGGTGGCCTCGACTTCTCCTTCGCCGACGTCGCCAGCATTTCCGTCACCCGATGAACCTCACGCCGCGAGCGTGATGTGCACGCTCGCGGCGGCTCGTTTCCACGTCGACAGGTCGCTGGCTGAGAACAAGCAGAACGTGACCTGCAAGAGCCCCTGATGGGCCGCCGTCGTCGTCAATGCGAGGCGTGCTGCCCGATCGATGGGGAAGCGATACGCCCCGGTCGAGATCGAGGGGAACGCGACCGAACGGCAGCCGCGCTCTACCGCACCGTCGAGCGCTTGCTGGTAGCAGCCTGCCAACAGCGCCTCTTCGTCGAGGTCGCCGCCCTTCCACACGGGCCCCACGGCGTGAGCGATGAAGCGCGCCGACAACGCGAACGCCGGCGTGAACACGACGTCGCCAACGCTGGCACCGCCCAGTGTGCGGCAATGTGCAAGCAGTGCAGGACCTGCGGCACGATGAATCGCCCCGTCGACGCCACCGCCGCCGCACAGCGACCCATTCGCAGCGTTGACGATCACGTCGGCCTGCAGCCTGGTGATGTCAGCGACGACGAGGCGGATCGCAGCGGTCATCGCCGAAGCCTACAGCCACTCGAGCAACGGTCGCAGCGGCGTCGTCGGCTCACGGCGAACGCTGCGCAGCTCGGCCTTTGGGTTGTGCGGCCGCGCCGACATACTGCGTGTGCGCTCCACCTGGGCGCCGGTGCTCAACGCGGCCAACAACGTCACGTGCACACCACCAGCGCCAGGCGCGATCGTGACCCTGACGTCGACGAGATCGGCACTTTGTACGGGCGGCGAACACACCCGCAGCTGCCGTGCGAGGCGCTCAATCACGTTGCGGGCCACCGCGCGCTGCACGGGCGGGAGCGTGTCGATGGCGTCGCGACACAACGACACCGTCATGCGCGGGGCATCGCGAACAACGACCCCCAGAGGTACCAGCCGTCGACGTCACTGTTGCGCGAGGACAGGGCATCCAACGTGTTTGCCAGCGCGTGCCGCAACCGTCGTGCGGTCATCGCTCAACCAACGCGCAGTTCGAGGCCTTCGCGCGCGCCAAACACCTGCAGCACCGGATTCACGCGAACCGCGCGCTCTTTGCACAGGGCGATCTTGCGATCGACATCGACGTCGCCGTGCATCGGGTCGTGGTGAAACAGCGCGACCTGCTTCACTTCGGCCTGCAACGCGAGGTCGATCACGGTGGTGGCGCGTGGGTGCCCCCAGCCAACCTTCTTGGCGTACTCGTCGTCGAAGTACTGCGCGTCTGAGATGAGCAGGTCAGCACCGAAGCAGAAGCGACGAAAGGCATCGGGGATGATGCGTGGGGCCAACGGGTCGGCGATGCTGGCCTTGGCGTCGGCGACGGTGAGGTCGAGCTCGTTGTCGGTGGCGTACACCACCTTGAAGCCGTCTTTCACAAACGAGTAGGCCCAGCTGCGCCCCGGGTGCTGCTGCTCGAAGTAGCTGACCGCGCAGCCATCGATGATGCGCAGGCCGCCGTCGAGGTGCGAGGCGACGATGTTGCTGCGCAGCTCGCCGAAGTCGACTGGGAAATAGTCGCTGCGCATCTGGCCGCTCAACAGCTCATAGGTGCGGCGATCGCCTTCGGCTGTACCGTACACATGAAACGTGTTTTGCGGCACGTACGCGGGCGTGAAGAACGGGAAGCCCTGGATGTGGTCCCAGTGGGTGTGGCTGTAGAAGAAGTGGCCCGTGATCGGCTTGTTGCCGCGGGTCATCAGGTCGGTGCCGAGCTCGCGCAGCCCCGTGCCGCCGTCGCAGATGAACAGCGAGTCGTCGCTGCGGATTTCAACGCACGACGTGTTGCCGCCGTACTTCTTGGTCATGTGGCCGGGCGTGGGGATCGAGCCGCGGGTACCCCAGAAGCGAACAAAAAATGTCACGAAACAGCCCGACCTTCATGATACACGAAAAGCACCGACCCCATCTGGATTGAATCGCCATCGTGCAGCGTGGCCGAATGAACGC
>JBIKRQ010000086.1:0-19448 GCA_044349155.1 Myxococcota bacterium | reverse complement strand
TTGCGGCTCTCGAGGTCGTGGATCGAATACTGCCCCGACGGTGCGCGTTTGAGCAGCACATGGCGTCGCGACAGGTCGGTGGAGTTGATGGGCAGGTCGGCGTCGATCGCCCGGCCCACGACCATCTCGGCCCGGTACAGCTCGTAGGGGCGGGGCGCGCCGGGGCCCTGCACCATCTCGAGGACCGAGGGCGTTTGCTCTGTCGACAACGGCAAGAGCGTCACCGAGATTTCGCTCGTGCTCTCGTCGTTCCAGTCGTTCTTCGTCTTCTGCGACGACATCGCGACAGGCTCTCCCCGTGACACACCAGCGTTGCGAGTGAAGCGGAATTGCTCGTCCCAAGGCTGGTCTTCGAAGCCTAGCGTGATCGCCAGGGCTTCATGCCATTTTTTGTCACCGCGTCTCGAGATCGTGCGGTTGGTCACGCCGACGAACGGGCAAGAGCTGCCACGACGGCTGTCGCAGGCCTGCTCGCGTGACCGCCGCCACCACCGCGCGCACGATGGTGATGTAGTTGGCTCGTGGAGGTCGTTCATGCCGCGATGGGAATCAAAGAGTGGTGCTGGTGAGAAGTTCTTCGAGTTCGTGCTCGACGGCAGTCGGGTGTGGCGGGCTGCTGGATCACGAGCCCCCGACGCGACGGAGTGGTCGGTCGCGCATTCCGACCCGAAGTGCTTTTTCCTCGCCAACGACGAAGCGGCACAGGCCGACTACGACAAGCAGGTGAGCAAGCTGCCGAAGTCAGCAAAGCTGGTCGGCGACGAGACGCCCGTGATCACCCCCGCCCGCGAGGAGCGCCGGAAGCAACAGGAGGAGTTGCACAAGGCCATGGTCGCCTGGGAGGAACGCTACGGACTGGTCGCCGAGCTCACGGCCGGCCGGAAAGCACGCCTCGTTGGCCTGAAAGAGAACAACAAAGACGACTACGTCGAGGTTGAACTCGAAGGCACCACGGTGATCCTGCGCCGCGGCACGGGCACCGGCCGACCGAAGACGGAACGCGAAACGTTGCCGTCTGTCGACGAGGCGCTGCGGGCCGCACAGCGTCAGCTGTTTGGCTACACGGCCCTCGAGCGCTTCGGTCGCGAAACGCGCTGAGGGTTCAGGCGCGTGTTCAGGCGCGCGTGAAGCGGAACAGCTGCGCTGCGTGGGGGGCGACGTCGAGGTAGAGGCCGTTGTCGGCGAGGTCGTCGCCTTGACGGACGTAGACCTCGGACCCCAACGCGTCCTTCAGGTTCCACGAACCCTGCCGCAGCCCCTGCGCCGTGAGCCGCGCGAAGCACTGGGCGCGGTGATCGGCGTGGTTGACGACGACCAGGTCGAAGCTTGTGGCATCGCCGCGGCGCTGCCACTGCACCAACGTGAACGCGAAGTGGCTGTTGTTCTCGCTCCACACCGAGCGGGCCTCGATGAAGTCCCAGTCGCCGCGACCAATCGCCGTGGTGCGCACCGCGTCGAGCACGCGCTCGTAGGTGGCGGCGATGTCGGCGTCGACGGCTTCGTTCGCCCGGCGAACCAACTGGATGCGCGCGAAGCGACGACGTCCTTCGAGTTGGCCGTCGTGCACAAAACGCATGCCCGGCAACGACAACGACAACAGCGCTGCGGCCGGCGTGATCGACGACGGCAATGTCGCCGCCGCGCGGGGCTCGTCGTGGTTTTCGAGGAAATGCACGCGGCGTTCGTTGCGCTCGCCGAGCTGGTGCAGGTGCCCCGTGACGCCCCAATCGCGGTGCACGAGGTGGTCGTAGAGCTTCTTGTCGTAGGCGTAGTCGAAGCCAAGTTCGCACAAGCGATCTTCGAGGTCCCAGTAGGCTTCGGCGAGAAACAAGAAGTCGCTGTGCTGCGTCTTGACGGCGTGGATGGCACTCCACCAGAACTCGTCGGCGCACGGAGCAATCGGCTGCCCCTGGGCGTCCATCGCGGGCACGTGGGCCCAGGTTTTTTCGAACACGTCGTTGAGGACCAGCATGGCCATGTCGCAGCGCACGCCATCGCAGCGCTCGGCGATTTTCTGCAGCTGTTCGAGCATGGCTCGACGTGTTTCGGGACGGCGGTAGTCGAGCTGCAGCGTGTCGGTCCAGCCGGCGAAGTACGGGTCTTTGCCGTTGGCGATCACGCGCTCGCCGTACACGCCACGAACGCGCGCGGCTTCGGCGATGTGCACGCCGCTGTCGACGGGGGCGCCGACGTAGAGGTTTGGGCGCTGGATCGCCCAGCTGTGATCGAGGCCCGTGTGGTTCGGGATGAAGTCGAGGATGAGCTTGATGCCGCGCTCGGCGAGCCGTCCGCGGAGTGCCTTGAGCCCGTCGTCGCCACCGATCGACGGCGGCACGCTGTAGGCCGAAATCGCGTACGGAGAACCACCCACGTCGACGTCGGTCCAGCCGGGCAAAGCCTCGTCGTAGGCGCGGCGCAAGTCGGCATGATGCACGGCCTCGGCGCGCGACTTGCTGCCGGTTGGCCACAAACCCATCAACCACACGTGGGTGATGCCCAGACGCGCGAGCCGGTCGAGTTCCACCTCGGGCACGGCCCACAAATCGATCTCTCGACCGGTGCGCTCGCTGAGGCTGTTGAGCCATTGACGCGTGTAGACTTCGTAAAGGATGGGCGACGACTGCTGCTGGTGCATACGGCGGCGACCTTACAGCACAGGTCAGGTGAATTGACCATCGTCTGGCTTGGTCTTTCGCCCGATCTCTTCGTCGGATGCTCGGTCTGGCCAGAGAGGCCAGCCCTCCGCTCCTCCTCGACCTCGGACGAATTGATCGGCGGGGAGGTTTCCCCGCCCACCCCTCAAGAGACTCGCCTCGGTGACAAACCCCAAAGCGGGTTTCTCTTCGAGGCTCAAATCCACGGCGCCGGACTCGATCAACTCACCCGACCTGCGCTGTCGTGCCAACGACAACGACATTGCCAACGGCTACACTTGTCCGATGCGTTCGCCTCTTGCCGCTGCGTGCAGCCTCCTCGCCTTCGTCGCTTCGTCCTGCACACCCTCAGACACCGAGCCTGCCCCCGACGGCTCGACGTTTGACAGCGTGAGCTTCCCCGACGACTTCCGCTTCGGCACGGCCATCGCCCAGTGGCAGGTCGAAGGCGACACCGGCGTGGACGGCAACGTCGTCGACAGCAACTGGCACCGCTGGATGGAGATGGACAAGGCCAAAGGTGGCCAGAAGAACCCGATCGGCAACGGGTTTGCCACGCAGTACGTCGACGACATCGCGCGTGCGAAGGCGCTGGGCCTCGACACCTTCCGCCTTGGTGTGGACTGGTCGCGCATTGAGCCCGAGCCCGACGTGTTCAACGACGCCGAGCTCGACCACTTTGTCGACGTGCTCGACGCGGTGCGCGCTGCCGGCATGCAGCCTGTGGTGACGCTGTGGCACTGGACGGTGCCGGTGTGGGTGCAACAGCCCGACCCCGATGCCGCTGGCGGTTCGGTCGACCTGCTCGCCACCGACGACCGCGCCGTCGTCGACCACTTCGAAGATTTTGTGCGTCATGTGGTGCCGCGCATCAAAGACCGCGTCGACACCTTCACGGTGCTCAACGAGCCGTTTTCGATCATCAGCGTGGGCTACCTCGACGGCCGTTTTCCGCCGGGCAAGCGCCTCGACATCACCGGGGGCACGCGCGTGGGCATCAACCTCGCGTTCATGCACGCCGCGGCGTTCAACGTGATCAAGGAACTCGACGACGTCGACGCTGATGGCGACGGCAAAGATTCGTTCGTCGGCCTGACCATGACCGCCAACGACATGTATCCAGAAGACGCGACGAGTGCGCCGCAACAGAAGTCGGCGCAGAGCATCAACTACGTGTTCAACGACTGGTTCATCGAAGCGCTCACGAGCGGCGCGCTCGACGTCAACCTCGATCAAGACACCGACGACGTCGACACCATCCCTGCCGAAGGCATCTACGATGAGCTCAAGGGCACCCTCGAGTTCATCGGCGTTCAGTACTACGGCCCGGGCAAGGTCACCGACGAAGGCTTCCTCGGTCAGCTGCTGGTCGACACGGCTCCGCTGTACGGCGCACCACTCCTCGACGTTGCCGACTACAGCGGCGATGGCCCCTTGCTGCCGCACAACGCGATGGGGCGTGAGATTTCCGCGCCTGGCTTTCGCGACACGTTGGACCGGTACGCGCAGTGGGGCCTGCCGTTGATCGTCACCGAGAACGGCACGACGACGAACGCGCGCGACGAAGCGATCGACACCTTGCGCCCCGGCGACCCACTGCCCGCTGTCGTCGACGAATCCGCGCAAGCGGCGATGTTTATACTGGAGCACCTGTACGAAGTGGGCCACGCCATCGACGATGGCCTCGACATCCGCGGCTACTACCACTGGACCATCGCCGACAACTTCGAGTGGGTCGACGGGCAGCTGCAGCACTTCGGCGCCTACAGCGTCGACTTCAACGACCCCGCCCTGCCCCGCACCCTCAATGCCCAGGGCGAAGCACTGCGCGATGTGGCCACGGCACGCGGCATCGACGAAGCGGTGTGGTCGAAGTGGGTGCTGGCGAAGTACCCGACCGATCGGCGCTGAGCTCTGATGAAATCAGCCCGAGCGCTGACCTCGTCGAGAGATCTGTGTTTGACGACGGGCGGTTCGTCGGTGACGGTGCGGCATGCCCGTGACCTCGAACCGTCCTGTGTTGGCCTTCACCGCTGTTGTCGCTCGCGAAGCGGCACGTGCTGCTGGAGCTGCTGCTGCTCCGACGGCGACAGCAACGACCCCGAGCGCGCCGGCTGCAGCGCCTGCGCTGGTCGCTGATGGCAGTGCCTCGCGTCGCGTGACGGGAACGCCTGCGACCTCGTCGACGACGACCACCGGGCCCTCGTCGTCGGTCAACGCGCGTTCGCGCATCGCAACGGTGTCGGGTGGGGTCTCGAAGCTGCTCGATCGCAAGAGCTTTGACGCGTTTGCCAGGTTCGATGATGTGCCTGGTGCTGCCAGCGTGAAGGCGATGAAGTTCCTCGTCACCGACGTCGACACGAAGCACCCGAAGCTGTGGCTCGTCGACACCAACCAGCACGACTACCACTACAACTTCGCCAAAGACGCGCTCGGCTACACGGGCGACCTCGCCACGTTCAACGCGCAGACCTACTTCAGCGACAACCGCACGTTCATCGCGGGCACCATCGTCGCGCACGACGGCTTCACCGACGACAAGGGCGGTGTGGGTGCCTACGCCGTCGAGTTCTGGCCCACCGATCCCGTCAAGGCCCGCCACGTGAACAAGGCCTTCGACTTGATCACGAAAGCCATGCCGTTTGCGGCGGGCAAGCTTGGCTACCACCCCGCGGGCGACACGCAGGAGGCCCTCGCCGCGAGCGAAGCGGGTGCGTTGCGCCGCATGAAAGTGCCCGTGTTGTCGACGACGGCGCTGTTTGCGGGCGTAAAGTTCTCGCCGCTGAACCAGGCCACGGGCGTGGGCGTGTTGCGCGTGATCGATCCGGCGAATCCGTCGACCACACCGTTTTCGCCGCGCGACATCGTGTTGTTCAAGGGCAGCACGCCCAACGACCTCACACACGTCGCCGGCATCATCACCGAGGTGCCGCAAACCCCGCTGTCGCACATCAACCTGAAGGCCAAGCAAGACAAGGTGCCAAACGCGTTCATCAAAGATGCGTTGAGCGACCCGGCCATCGCCGCCCTCGTCGGCAAAACGGTGAAGTACGTCGTCGGCCCCGACGGTTTTCAGCTTGCCCCCGCCACGGCGCAAGAGCTCGCCGACTACGAAGCAAAGGTGCGCCCGGCCAATGCCCAGGTGCCGCGCCCCGACTTGAACCGCACGTCGGTGTCGGCGTTTTCGTCGATCGACCTCGACGACGCGCGCGCCTTTGGCGGTAAGACCACAAACCTCGCAGAGCTGCAGCGCCTGCTGGGCGCGACCATGACGCCGTCACCAGGCTTTGGCGTGCCGTTTTCGTTTTACGACGCGTTCATGAAGCACAACGGCTTGTATGCCGCGGCGTCGATGATGATGGCGTCGCCGCAGTTTCAAAACGACATCGCCTTTCGCGACAACGCGCTGAAGGATTTCCGCAAGCTCATCAAGAAGGCCACCGTGCCGCCGGAGTTTGCCGCGAAGCTCGATGCACTCGAGAAGAAGTTCGCAGCGGGGAGTGCGATTCGGCTGCGCTCGTCGACGAACAACGAAGACCTCGAAGGCTTCAACGGTGCAGGCCTGTACGACAGCTTCACGTGCCGCACCAAAGACGGCGAGCACATCGTCGACGAAATCAAGAAGGTCTGGGCCAGCGTGTGGAACTTCCGCGCCTTTGAAGAGCGCACGTTTTGGAAGATCCCCCACGACAAAGCGATGATGGCCGTAACGGTGCACGGCAACCTCGACGACGAACTCGCCAATGGTGTGGCGATCACCAAGAACATCTACGACGACAACTGGCCGGGCTTCTACGTCAACGCGCAGGTCGGCGAGAACCTCGTGACGAACCCAAACCCGTTGTCGGTCCCCGAAGAAATGCTCGTGTCAGCGATTGGCGAGCACGGCGAATACGAAACGCAACGCATCCGCGCGTCGTCGGAAAACAGCGGCAAGCCGGTGTTGAACGCGGCACAACTGCAAGAGCTCGTCGGTGCCCTGGAGCGCATTCAGAGCCACTTCAAAACAGCGCTCGGCAAGCGCAACGACGCCACCTTCGCGATGGATGTGGAGTGGAAGCTGCTGCCCAACGGTCACATCCAGGTGAAGCAGGCGCGCCCCGTGGTGTGACGCGTGATGCGTAACGCATGCGATCGAATTCTCCTTGAGTATCGGGCACTTGGGAACGCACCGCCGCATCCAGATCGTCGTGCCAAACAAGCATGATTGGCGCTATTGGGTGCCATGCCATCTGTTCTGACCCGCGTTCAGCGTCTTCAACAGCTTGCCGCCGCCACCGCAGCGGCCCCTGCTGCGGCACCCGCCGCGACACGCCAAACGCAGGCCGCCGCCGCCGCCGACACGTTTGGTGGCGCGCTGCACACGTACCCAGGCACGAAGACCGCGCTGCACGACTTCAGCGGCGTCGAGGTCACCCAGGGTCTCGGCAACTGGACCACGCACGATTCGAAGCTGCCGGCCACGTTTGCGTTCGACGCATCGTTGTGGGCGGTGGGCTACGCGCAACGCAAGGCCCCAGCCTCGGTGGATGCCCTCCGCAAGGAGCTTGCGACCGCGGGCGCACGGCCGTCGCCTGCGCGGCGCGACAACTACCAACGCATCGCCGAGGATTGGAAGTTTCCCGACGGGTCGATCGCACAGCTGCTGCAGGGGGCTCGCACAGAGCGCGGTCACTACAACCGCTACCACACCGTCGATGAGCAAACGCTGCGGGTGCACCTGTGCGACCGCACTGGTGCAGCGTACAACCTCAACGACGACGAGGAGCTGCAAAACCTCGTGCTGTGTCGCAAGAAGAACACGGCGGGCAATGCGGTCGCCGAGATGACGCTCTCGCCCAACACCTACGCCAACGACTTGAAGGCCATGGGTTTCGTCGCCGAGAGCGACCGGTACTTCATTCACCCCGACGGCAGCTGGGCGATGGTGGCGCCGTCGCTGGAGGGGCTTCGTCTCGTTGCAGGGCACCTCAACGAGCGGTTCCGCATTACAGGCGCACCGTCGACGGAAGTCTTGATCCCCGAGCACATCAGGCGCCTCGTCACGGTGAGCGGGCCCGCCGACGTCACCGACCTGCAACTCATGGCCGAGCAACTGCAGGCGCTGCATCCCGAGATACTCGGGGCCCTCGAGCGCGCGGGCTACACGCTCAACGTCACGCGCCACAAAATCAGCAACGCCGACGAGTCGCTGAAGAACCAGACCATCGCGGTGTCGGCGTCGACGGCGGTCCCTGTCGATCGCGCCGAAGGCGTGCACGTGTCCAGGCCAGGCACGTCGCCGTCGATCACGGTGCGCACCTACATGAAGGAAGGCCAGCTGCGCGTCGACGTGTCGACGTTGCTGCACGAGATTGGCCACGCCTACGACCTCGTGATTGGCGATGCCGCAGCTCGCAACAACGCCGTCGCCACGCGCGGGCGTCGCCAGGTCGACGAGTTGAACGTGCAGCCCGACATCGTCGAAGCCTTCAAGGCCGAGCACCAGCGGTTGCCGTCGTACTTTCACACGGAGAAGGAGTTCGTCGCCGAGGCCTTTGCCCTCTACATGCTCGACCCCGCCCGCTGTGAGCGACAGCTGCCGCAGATGTTCAAGGCCCTCGATGCACGCTTTTCGGCGATTCGCCCCGACGCTGCGGCGTTGTTCGCCCTCGAGCAGAAGTTCGACCGACCAGCCGTGGCCAACGTTGTTGGCGGCGACATCGCGAAGCAACTGGCGTTCGCCACCCAGCGCAACCGCGTGCTGCGCGAAGCGGGCATGCCCACCTTGCCGGTCATGGCGCGCTTGGAGGGTGGCACTGACGCGGGCAGCCTCGACGTCGCCATCGATGCTGCAGCGCAGGTGCGCGCGGCGTTTGGCAAGCAGGCCGGCGTGTACAGAAGCGACGACAACCTCGTCATCGTGTCGCCCGAGACCTTCAACGACGCCGCGAAAATGCAGGCGATCGTCGACGACATCGAACTCACCGGCCGCCCTGCGGTGTTGTTCGTGGCCAACAGCACCAAGCTCACGCCCGACAGCGCGGGCTTTGGCGTGTTGAAGCAGACCGTCGTCAACGGGCGAGACGTGCCGCCGTTGCTCCTCGGTGGCGACAGCAAATCGCTGTCGGCCCTCGACGGTGTTGCTGCAGGCACGCTGCAGTTTTCGGCAAAGCTCACAGCATTGCTGCCGCAACAGCAGGCCGAACTCGTCGCGCGCTTCGCGGTGCAAGAGGGCTTCGTCCTCGCGCCCAGGGTGCTCCCCCTCATCGAGGCGCAGCTCAAGGGCGGTGGCATCTCTGCTGCGAAGCAGGCGTGGACCGCCATCAAGGGCGCTCAGTTCGAGCGTCAGTTGGCAGCGGGTGCGGCGCTCACCATCGACGACGTTCGCACGATCACCGCCGCCGACATCAAGGCCATGAAGATGCCGGTGACGAAGTCGGCCGCCGAGCGGTTGGCCGAGATGGTTGGGCAAGATGGCGCCAAGCGCGTGCTCGACACCGTCGCCAAGCAGGCCAAGGTCAGTGCCTTGCGCGAAGCACAAGGCCTCGCCGATCCAGTCCGCCCGCGCATGAACCTGCTGTTCTCGGGCGCTCCTGGCACCGGCAAAACCACCTTCGCCGAAATCCTGGGCTCGCTGCTGCAGGAGGTTGGCTACATCAAGAACCCAACCGTCACGAAGGTCACGATTCAAGACCTCGTCGACGGCAAGCCCGAAGTCATCGTGAAGGAGCTGTTTGAGAACAACAAGGGTGGCGTCATCTTCATCGACGAGATGCACCAGCTCAAAGACAGCGCCGAAGGTCGCGCCGCGTACAAGGCGATGATCCCCTACCTCGGCCACCCCGACCACAAAGACACCGTGTTCATCGGTGCGGGCTACAACGACGAACTCGGTGAGCTGATCAGAAACGTCGACGCTGGTGGCGAACGCCGCTTCACCACGGTGCCGTTCATCGACTACGACCGCCCGGCCCTCGCGGAAATTCTCGATCGCAAAACCGCCAGCCGCGGCATGCACCTCGACACTCCCGCGCGCGACGCGGCGTTGGCGTTTCTCGACTACCGCAAGCGCATCACGAAGAACTTCGGCAACGCCGGCGAGATCGACGTCGCCCTCGACCACGCGCAAAAAGCGCAAACGCTGCGCATCGCCGAGCTGCCCGCCGACAAGATCACGGCGAAGGTGCTCACGACGGTAACGGCCGCCGACTTCGCGATCCCCGCTCCGATCACCAAAGAAGCGTTCTGGAAACAGCTCGATGCCATGAGCGGCTGGGACGACGTCAAAGCACTGCTGAAGGAGAAGGCCGCGGCCATTGAAGGTGCGGTGAAGCGAGGCAAGGCCCCCACCGACGCCGTCGAGCCGTACTGGATCGTCGACGGACCGCCGGGTACCGGCAAGTCCACGTTGTCGCGGCTGCTCGCGCAGTTTGGTGCGGCCTACGGGCTCACGGCTGTGCCCGAAGTGGTCGATGTGCAGGGCGCGAATTTCCAGGGCGAGTTCGTTGGCCAAACCGCCGGTGTGGTGACCAAGCAATTCGAGAAGGCCTGGGGCCGGCTCATGTTTGTCGACGAGGTGTCGGGCCTCGCGCGCTCAGGCGGCGACTTCAAATACGAAGCAGCCAAGATCATCCTGGCGCAGACGGAGAACCACCGCGGCAAGTTCATGATGGTGATCGCGGACTACCCCGAGAACATCAATCAGTTCCTCAAGCTCGACCCGGGCCTCGCGCGTCGCTTCGGCAACCGCATCACGTTGGCGCCGTGGACGCCAAAGCAGGCGACCGACGATCTGCTCGCAAAGTTGAAGGGCGATGGCGTTGACACCAAAGGCCTCGAGGCGCGCATCACCAAGCACTTCGACACGTTGGTGAAGAGCCCCGGCTACGCCAGCGGTGGCGACGTGCGCACGCTGAAAAACGAGATCATCGCGCTGCTCGACGCCAGCACCGAGCACGACACGAGCAAGTCCCTGCCGCGCATCATCGACCGCGCGTTTACTGACCTGCTGTCCAAGAAGGGCAAAGACGCCGGTGCTGTTGCCGCACAGCCTGCATCGAACGCCCGCGTCGCCAGTGCGGTGGCTACCGCGGTGGAAGCAAAGCCGAAGCTCGACGTGGGCTTGAGCGCCAAAGACTCGGCAGTGATTGCGGCGATCGACGCCGTCAACGTGTCGTTTGCCAACACGCTCAACGGCCTGAGCACCGCCGAAATTGCCAGGCTGCAGGCCGACCCGAAGGGTGCCTTCGCCAAGGCCCTCGGGTTGAAGCTGAAGCTCAGCCCCGCCGACGCCGTGAAGCAGATGCTCACGGTGCAGGTAAAGGTGAAGAAGCTGGTGCAAAAGCAGGAGGTGGTGCAGCGGTTTGTGTACCACTGCCCCTACTGCGGTGGCGTCGACAGCCCGTCGTGCGGCTACATCAACGAGCCCATCGAGTGGAAGATCCAAAACAGCCTGCGCAAGCCGTGGACCGAAACAAAGACAACCGAAGAAGAAATCGAAGTCGTTGAAGAACGGCAGGTGGACGGATGAGCGAACCCTTTCGTTTGGCCCGTGTGCAGGTGTGGCCCTCGGCCACCGCCACCCGTGACGACGTGGCGCGCGGCTTTGGCTCGGCGTGTACGTCGGCCACGTTGAGCGCGATGACCGACGATCACTGGCTGGTCGCGGTGGTCTTCGATGCGCGCCTCGCCCCCGACGCCGCGCTGCTGCTGCAGCACGCCCACGATGACCGCCTGTGGGCGTCGTGGATCGAAGCGCAGTGCACCATGGGTCGCTGCCGCGTCATCGCCCAGCGGGCGTCTGCGAGCGCCACACCAGCCCCTGAGCCAGCAACGCCGGCACGCTGAGGCTCGAACTCCTGCCTCCGCCTGTGAGACTGCGGGCGGTGCGGCCGGGTGTCCGGACAAACGTCGCGGCCGGCAGGTGTGAAAAAGCCCCGTTTTTTCGGGGCTTTGTCGTTGCTCGCTCAGATTGGAACGCCCGACGCGTTTGGGGTGTTGTTGTGAGCACCACTCGCTAAGCTGCACGCGTGAATGTCCTCATCGCCGACGACGACGACAATACCCGCTTCTTGCTGGAGCTGTTTTGCCGCAGTGAAACCTTTACCCCGATCTTTGTTGATGGGGGACAAGCAGCGCTGGCGCGGTTTGGCGAAGGCGACATCGATGTGGTGGTCAGCGACGTGCTGATGCCCGACGTGTCGGGTGAAGCGCTGCTGGCCGAAGTGAAGCGGCAAAGTCCGCAAACGCCGGTCTTGATGATGACCGCCGCGCCCACCATCGACGACGCTGTGCGTTTCTTGAAGCGCGGTGCCGACGACTACATCACCAAGCCGCTCGACCAGCAGGTGTTCTCGCACCGCGTGCGTGGCCTTGTGGAGCGCGTGAAGCTCAGCCGCGAATTGCGTGAGCTGAAAAAAAGCCTCGCGGGTGATGGCACGCCGATCATTGGCAACACGCCGGGCATTTTGAACCTGCTGCGACGTCTGCCGATGACCGCGCAAACCGACGCCACGGTGTTGCTCACCGGCGAGAGCGGCACGGGTAAGGAAGTCTTCGCGCGCCGCGTGCACGAGCTCAGCAAGCGCAAAGACAAGCGCTTCGTCGCCGTGAACTGCGGTGCTCTCTCGGACACGCTGCTGGAGAGCGAACTGTTCGGCTACAAGCGCGGCGCTTTCACCGATGCCGCCAAAGACACCAACGGCTTGGTGGTTGAAGCCGACGGCGGCACGCTGTTTCTCGACGAGATCGGCGAAGTCAGCCCCGCGGTGCAGGTGAAGCTCCTGCGCTTTTTGCAGCAGAAGGAATACAAGCCGCTCGGTTCGCCCAAGACCGAGAAGGCCGACGTGCGCATCGTGGCGGCGACGAACCGCGACCTCAAGACGATGGTCAACGACGGCCGCTTCCGCGAAGACTTGTTCTATCGCTTGAACATCGTGCCCATCACGATCCCGCCGCTGCGCGAACGCAAAGCCGACATCCCGCTGCTGGCCACGTTTTTCTTGAGCAACTTCCGTCGTCAGTACGGCAAGAAGGCCACCGGTTTTTCGCCTGAAGCGTTTGCGCGTTTGGTGGCCCACGACTGGCCCGGCAACGTGCGCGAGCTCGAGAACCGCGTGCAGCAGTTGGTGGTGTTGAGCAACGAAGAGATCGTGCACGACCTCGACCTCGACGGCGACCACAACCCCGAGTCGCTGCCGCGCGAAGGCACGTTCAAAGACGAGAAGAAGCGCATCGTCGCCGACTTCGAACGCGAATACGTGCGCCGTTCTCTCGAGCGCGCCGACGGCAATGTCTCGGAAGCCGCACGGCTCGCGGGCCTGGATCGCAAGAGCTTCTGGTTGCTCGCACGACGAAACGGTCTGCGTGGGCAGACGCGCACGGAACGCACCTCACCGCGGCGGTGACCGATGGCAGTGGCCGACGTCGACGAGCGCTACCCGAAAAACGTCGCGGCCCTCGCGGCGTTGCTTGCGGCACGAGCGGCACCAACACCACCCACAGCACCCTTTCGCGTGGGCTCGGCCGTCTTTCGCGCACCACCACCGCTGCGCGCACCGCCACCACCACCGCGCGCATCGATCGATGCCGGCAAGCCCGAGAGCGGCGATGACGACGACGTCGACGACCTGCTCGGCGAGCTCACCGACATGCTGCTCGTGGGTGCGGGCGATGCCGACAGCGGTCATGCCGAAGTGCACCTGCAGTTCAAAAGCGACGTGTTCGGTGGGCTGCACCTGCGCTTGATCAAAAAGCCCGAAGGCCTTGTCGCCGTGTTCATCGTCAACGACGCCGCCACCCGCCGAGCCGTGGCCGCCCACGTCGACGCACTGGTGGCGCGCTTGCGCGACAAGGGCTTTGTCGTCGTCGACGCGCGCCTTGAAGTGTCGGGCTGACAAGAAAAGAGCGGTGCCGAAGCACCGCTCTTTGCCGCATCGTGTTGATCGGCGTTCGTGACGACAACGATCAGGCGATCGTGACGCCCTTCTCGAGGTACACGTCCTGAATGGTGTGCAGCAGCTCGACGCCTTCTTTGCGCGGCTTCTGAAACGCTTTGCGACCCGAGATGAGGCCCATGCCACCCGCACGCTTGTTGATGACGGCGGTGCGCACGGCGTCGCCGAGGTCGGTAGCGCCCTTGCTCTCGCCGCCCGAGTTGATGAGCGGGATGCGGCCCATGTAGCAGTTGGCCAGCTGGTAGCGGGCGAGGTCGATGGGGTTTTCCGTCGTCAAATCCGAGTAGACCTTCTTGTGGGTCTTGCCGAAGTTGAGCGTGGTGTAGCCGCCGTTGTTCTCGGGGAGCTTCTGCTTGATGATGTCGGCCTGCAGCGTGACGCCGAGGTGGTTCGCCTGACCGGTGAGGTCGGCCGAGACCTGATAGTCGACGCCATCTTTCTTGAAGCCGTTGTTGCGCACGTAGCACCACAGCACCGTGACCATGCCGAGCTCGTGGGCGCGCGCGAAGGCGGCCGACACTTCCTGCAGCTGACGGCGGCTGTCGGGGTGGCCCCAGTACACCGTGGCACCCACACTCGTGCAGCCCATTTCGAAGGCGCGGTCGACGGTGGTGAACATGGTCTGGTCGGGCTCTTGCGGCATGCTCAACAGCTCGTTGTGGTTGAGCTTGAGCATGAGCGGGATCTTGTGCGCGTACTTGCGGGCAATGGTACCGAGCACGCCGTAGGTGGAGCACACCGCGTTACACCCGCCCTCGATGGCGAGCTCGACGATGTTGGCGGGGTCGAAGTACTCCGGGTTCGGCGCGAAGCTGGCGCCGGCGCTGTGCTCGATGCCCTGGTCGACGGGGAGGATCGAGACGTAGCCCGTGCCCGCCATGCGGCCGTGGTTCATGAGGTTGTGAAAGTTGCGCAGCACGGCGGGGGTGCGGTCGGTCTGCGACATCACGCGGTCGACGAAGTCGATGCCGGGCAGGTGCAGCGTGCTCTTGGGGATCGCCGTCGCGGTGTGGTTCAACAGCGCGTCGTCATCGTTGCCGAGCAGTTCCTGGATCTTCGACAGGCTCATCGTTCACCTCGATCGGGGGATGTGGTCCACAGCGTGCCGCGTTCTACGACGACGAGGCCCGCGGGCGCCAGCCCGGTTCAGAGCACATCCCTCGGCGCAAACTCGAAGCGCAGCTCCACCTCCATGACATTGCGCGCCGACTGCACGATCGCCGCTGTTGCCTCGTCGGGGGGGCCGAGGGCGAGCAACAACGCCTCGCGGTGGGCGTCAGGGGTGAGCACGATCGGGACAGGGCGTGCCCAACGGACAAGCATCGCGGCGGCGGCGTCGCTGCGGCCCACGACGTCATCGACCGCATCGTCGATGGCCGCAAGCAGCTGTGTACGCTCCCAAAACGCGCCATCGAGCCGCGCCACAACAGCCGTGTGGACGAAAACGTGGGCAAGCGCCGACTCGTCGGGCGTCGCACCGTCGCGGAAGTCGTTGATGTTGACCACCGTGGCCCCGCTGCGCAGCGCTGACTTGTAGACCGCCTCGCCACGGCTGAGGGACGCCTCAAGCCGATCGAGGATGCGGACCATGTCGCTTGCGTCGGTCTCGATCGCGGCAGATGCGTGCACCATGTCGAGTCGCGCCGCACGCGCCAGGAAGAGGCGATGGCGACGCTTGAGACCCTCGATGGTTTCGTTGAATGACTGGAGCTTCGCTTGCAACTCCACAACGACGCCGCGCTGTTGGCGGGCGGTGAACTCCATCGCGTCGGCACGAGTCCTGTGCTCGTCGGCGCGCTCTTGCGCGGCGGTGGCCAGGGCAACATTGCTCCCAGCGCGAACGAGGTCAGCCTTCATCTGCCAGTCACTGTGCGAGGCGCGCTCCGTCACGAGCTTCGCCGCGGCACGCTTCTCCTCGGCCAGCGCCATGGCGACAGCAACTTTGGCCGTCCTCATCTGCCGCGACATGCGATCAAGCGCTTGATCGAGGGCGCGAAGGTCATCAGCGTACGGCGGTTGTCGCCAGGGCACGTCGGTCGCCTGCTCTGGCTCGAGCTGCACCCCAACAGGCAAACCGGCAGCCAGGTCGTCGAGCATCCGTCGTGCAGACGCGAGCGCGGCAACGCGTGTTGGCCCGCTGCCCCGTACGGTGAGCTCTCCACGCACCGCTTCTGCGGGAACGAGGAGCACGTCCATTACAAGCGCCCACACTGCTTGCGGCAGGCGGCGACGTCGCTGCGGAAGCGGCCCATGCTGGTCGCATCGCCCTTGGCCCAGCTCGCCTTGCGCGCGTCGAGGTCGATCGCACACGCCAACTTTGGACACACACGCCGGAGCAAGCCGGCCTGCTCGGCGGGGTTGTAGTCGTCCCACACAATCGACGGCGGCGGCCTCGTCGTGGGTGTGCCGGCGGTGGTGGTCGACGTTTTCTTGTCGGGCTTGTCGGTTTTGGGTTTGCCGGTCGTCGTCGTTGTCGTTGGCGTGGGCGCCTCGACTGCGGGCAGACCAGCGTCGGCGAGGTCGGCGGCATCGAGCGCCATCTCGACGGTGTCGGCGACAAACACGCCGGCGTCGGCGACCACGGCCGGTGCTGGCGTGGTGACCACCGTGGTGGGCTCTTGTGTGCGCCACAACAGCGCGATGACGATGACGACGAGGCCCGCGACTGCCGCGATCAAACCGCGACGCGTGGGATCGGGAGCGAAGGCGGCAGCGACCACCGCCTGCGTGGGCTCGGTGGCCGCGCGCGGCAATGGTGCCAGGGCCGACGGGGGCAGCGTCGTCGACGGCTCGGCGTGCACCTCGGGAATCGAGCGCGGCCCCGACTGCGTCATCGTGCGTGGCATCGGGTCGAGAAACGTGGGCCCAGACGCCGACGCCAACACCGCCCCCGACGTGCTGCGCAGCAGGCTGCGGCTGGGCTCGTCGACAGCAGGCAGGGCGGGCCGCGAGATGCGTGCGCTGTCTTGCAGCAGGTGCTGGTGCTCGAGGAGTGCGTCGGCGAACAGCTCCTGCATCAACGCGCGCAGCGCTGGACCATCGGCCCACAGCCCCTGCTTCGCGCGCCACTGCAACAGGGCGGTGCGCAACGACAGACCATCGGGGTAGCGGGCGTGTTTGTCGACGTGCAGGGCGCGATCGAGGATGGCGCGCAGCTCGGCGTCGAGTTCGAGGTAACGCTGCGGCCGGTGCGTGCCGATCGCTGCCTGTGTCCACGTTTCGTGGGGCGTGAGGCCGCCGTAGTAGCGCTCGCCCAGCAACAGCTCCGTGAGCATGACCGCGGTGGCAAACAGGTCGACGCTGCGGTCGACGGGCTCACCGCGCAACTGCTCGACAGACATGTAGGCGAGCTTGCCCATCACGAGGTTGGGCGAGGTTTTCTCGAGCTTCACCGACGAGGCCGCGAGGCCGAAGTCGATGAGCTTCACCTCGCCCTCGTACGAGACCATCACGTTTTGCGGCGAGATGTCGCGGTGCACGAGATTGAGGGGCTGACCAGCGACGTCGTTTTTGCGGTGCGCGTAATCAAGTGCCTCAAGCACCTCGGCCACGATGTGCAACGCGAGCGCGGGCGGAAATGGGTGGCCGCGGGCCACGACGGCGTCGGCGAGGGTGCGCAGGTCCTGGCCCGCGATGAGCTCCATCGCGAGGTAGTAGCGCTCGCCCACGAGGCCCACGTCGAAGACCTGGCAGACGTTTTTGTGGTTGAGCTGGACGACCACGCGTGCTTCGTCGATGAAGCGCGCTACATACTCGCGGTCGTCGGTCAAGTGCGGCCGCAACGTCTTGACAACACAGTGCTTTTCGAAGCCCTGCACCGTGCCGGACCGGGCGAAAAACACCTCGCCCATGCCGCCTTTGGCGAGCGAACGAAGCAGCAGATAGGGCCCGAAGACACGTGGCAGCGGCTCACGCTGGGCGCGCTCGAGGTCGTCGATCCGAGAGAGCAGGTCTGGAGAATCCGTCGCCATCAGCGCGCTGAGTCTGGCACAGTCCGTTCGATGGGTTCAGCAGGTTCTACATTTGGTGCTCCAGATCGCGTTGCGCGCGGACACATCTGTCCGTCTCGTCGACGTGGACCGGGGCTGTGCTCTTTGGTTCTGCTGCTTGCGGTGTTGTTGTCAGCAGCCCCTGTGACGGCCGCTGTGGCAATCCTGCCGGCCGACGCCCCCGGACTGTTGCCCGGTGCCAAAGAGGGCTTCGACAGCGGCATTCGCAAAGCCATCGTCGCTGCGGGCATTGATGCGCAGCCCGTTGAACGCACGGCCCGCTTCATCAAAGAAGCCGTCGCCGCAGGCCTCGACTGCAACCTCGTCGAGGACGATTGCGCCTTGCGCGCTGGTGTTGCCGCTGGTGCTGATGGCGTGATTGCGCCGCAGATTCGCCGCGTGGGCGACCGCACCGTCGTCGTGCTGCGCTGGCTCGCCCTCGACACGCCGGCCCGTGGTGCCGCCGGCGTGCTCGACGAGGCCACCCCGCAAACGACGCTGCAGGGGCTCGCCATGCGCTTGCAAAACGCCGACGCAGCCCCGGTCACCGCCCTGCCCGTCAAGCTCGTGACTGACCCCGAAGATGCCACCGTCGACGTCGACGGCCTGCCCGCCGACCGCCTGCCCTCGGGACACGTCTGGCTCATGCCCGGTCGTCACACCGTGCGTGCGTCGGCGAGTGGTCGCACGAGTCGGGAACTCGTTGTCGAGGTGCCCGCCGATCGCGTGCTCGACGATCAACGACTCACGCTCGAGCGCGGCTTCCCGGTCCTCGCTGGTGTGGGCTTTGGGCTGCTCGGCGTGGGCGGCATCGTCTTTGCCACTGGTGCTGCTGGTGCAGGCATTGCCGAAGGTGTTTTGCAGGGCGGCCTCGAGCCCGACGTGCGCGCCTCGGTGTCGACGACCGGCCAGGCGATGGTGGTGGTGGGTGTTGTCGGCGCTGCACTCGCGGCCGTTGGTGGTGTCCTCGCTGTTGTGGGGTTGAGCGAATGAAGAATTTCTTCCTGACACCGCACCTCGTCTCACTGCTGGCCCTCGTTGTGTCGCTGTCGGGGTGCCGCGTGCTGGGCCTCGACCCGTCGGTGCCCTGCACCGAAGACGCCCACTGCGGTGGCGACGGCGTATGCGTCGACGGCTTGTGCGTCGGCGAAGGCGAAGGCGAAGGCGAAGGAGAGGGAGAACCCGGCGGCGAGGGTGAAGGCGAAGGTGAGGGCGAAGGCGAAGGCGAAGGAGAGGGAGAGGGCGAAGGAGAGGGCGAGGGCGAGGGCGAAGGAGAGGGCGAACCGCTGCGCCTGGGCGGCCTCGGCGTCGACGACGGCGGCACGCCTCGGCTGCCAACACAGCTCGCCGGGTTGCAGCAGGTGGCCCTGCTCGATGGCGCCGAATGCGATGCGTGCATCGAGCTGCAGCCGCTGCCATCGGGTCTGCCCGCGTTCGACGACAACGCCGACGTGCAAGAGCAACCGGTGGCCCTCGACGACGACGTGGCCGTCGAGATGGTGCTGCGCACGCCCGTCGACAACGACCTCGCCATTCGCGTTGGCGATCTCGCGTTCACCGTGTTTGAGGGGACGCTCACCGCCGAGCTCGGCGGGCCCACCTGCGAGCTGCCGCTTGCACCCATGACGTGGCACCACCTGCTGTGTGGCGTGTCGCAAGGCGGCGTGGGTGGCTGCGCCCTCGACGGAGAAGTGGTCGAGTGCAACCTCGACAACAACGCGGCGTTCGAAAACGACGTCAACCTCGTGGTCAACGTGCCCACCGGTGCTGTGGCCTTCGTTGGCGTCTACAGCGGCACGAGCAAGGTCGCCGACGACGACGAGGCGTTTGCGCGCCTCGCGCGCAAACGCCAGCCGCGCTAACACGGC
>JBIKRQ010000063.1:0-22512 GCA_044349155.1 Myxococcota bacterium | reverse complement strand
GTTCCTTCCTCATTCGACCATCAGCAAACCGTCGCGTGAGCATGACCAAAGGCATTCAGCACCTCGATCACGTCCCGATGATCCGGCTGAGCGGCGAAATCAACCCGATCTGGGATGAGCCCCTTCAGGGCCTGCACCAGCTTCTTCTCACTGTCGGTGAGCAAATCTGCAAAGCGGTCGTCGAGCAGGTGCTGCTGCGACGACACAAGCGCGTTGAGTCGGTCGAGAAACAACAGCTGGAGGCGCCCACCACCGTGTTCGGGTTTGCCGAAGTCGACGAAGCTTGCGTCTGGCCACAAGTCGGCGCGGTGTGGTTCCTGCGGCCCGACGACAAGCCCAGTAAACAGCCGCCGGGGCCTGTTCGTCTCCACGTTGCCGAACACCTGGCGCACACTGTCGACCGCGCGAAAGAAGTTCTGGTCGGTGAACGAGAAGCCCACGACGACCAGATGCCGAAGGAGCAGCGATGCCTCTACGAGCGACAGCAGCCCGCGTGAGCGCGCGTCGTAGCGCAAGTATGACCGGCGCGTGAGCACCAGGCCGTCCTCGCCGACGGTGCCGTGCAGCTTCAAGACCCACCGCTTCCCCGGCGTCGTCGGCTGATGCGGCATCACCGCGACCTGCGAACCAAGCGCGTTCTCAAGGAGCCGATCGAAGTTCGTCGTGACGTAGCCTTCAGCTGGCAGAGCCGCGAGCAGCCTGTGCCCCAGGCCTGGCATGGTGGCGGCCTCATCCGGCGCGAGCTTCTCCTTCACCCGCGCAGCAAGCACCGCCTCAGCATCGGGTGCCCCTTTGCCAAGCAGACGTGCAACCACCTCGGCGGCTGCGAGGGCATCGGTGGAGGCGAGCGTCCACAACGCATCATGTTCGGCACCTGCGGGCAGGCCAGACAGCTCCACGAGCAAGCGGGTCCAACCGGGCAGACCGGCGTCAATGGAGACCCCTGCCCCCACAAACACCACAGGCTTCTGTTCTTCGCTGAACGCACCAGCCAGGGCGACTGCAGCCGTCTCGAGCGCTTGAGGAAGGTCGTCAAACGCCCCAGGTGTTCGCCGCCGCGCTTGTTGCGCGACATCGAACCAGGAGCGCTTGTTGCTGGTCACCAGCACGACGTCGACCGCACACTCACGTGCGGCACTGATGAGAGCTGGCACGAGTTCACGAGCCATCTCGAGATGGTCTGCTTTGCCTTTGCCAACACCGACGAAATGGAGCGCGATTCGGTGCGGCGGTCCTGACGGATTCGTCGCTTTCAGGTGCGCCGCCGCCGTTCTCACAAACGCGACCGCTCCATTGACGTACCAACTGGCAGGTGTGGTGCCGTCGAGCTTGCCCCCAGTGTCGAGGCGAAACAGTGCGATTCCACGCCAGTTGCCGATATAGGCGCATCGCTCGCTCCGGTGGCGCCGGGCTTCGGGCTCCACGGCACTCCGGAGGTCTGGTGGCGTGGGCGGCTCGAGCCAACGACGAGCAATGCTGCCTTGGTCGGCGCTCAGAGCGATCGCTGCACAGCGGAGCTGGAGGAGGTCGCCAGGAACGATGAAAAGATGCCCCGTCATTGGTCGACGCTACCTCGCCAGTCGCGAAAGTCTGAAGTCATTGCAGACTTTCGCGTCGCCCTCGTCCAGCACCGTTCCCTGTGGCGCCGCTCCCTGCGAAATGCGACGCCTTGGCCGGCGAAGCCGCCAAGGTCGGTGCACGATGGAAACGTTCTGGAACTCAGGTGAACGAGACAAGATCAAGGGGCTCGACGTCCTTGGTCTCCGTCAGCTTGACCAGAGCATCGAGCGACGGTGGGTCTCCGGCATCACGACCATCTCGTTCCGCGCGCGTTACCTGTCGCTGCTCCCCTGGGTGATTGCCGAGCACTACTCGGGTCAGCTCCAGCATTCCGGGACGGCGAAGCACGACGAGGACGGACTCGTGGGAGTCCTGCGCCGCCTTGAGTTCATCGTGCTCGCCGCGTCTCTCCGCGACGCGAAGCCGGGCGAACGCGGTGGGACGTTCGGTGTCCTCGGGTCGGACCTCTACGCGGCCTCCATCAGCGAGCTGGAGAGCGCCGGCAGCGTTGTCGTTCCCGCGGATCGCGGCGGTGCCTCGCTGGGCACCTATGTGATGCCGTGCCGTTCGTTCGGCCTGCTCGAGACCGGTGTCGACGACGTGACGGTGCGGATTCCCCCGCGTGGCCAAGCGCTCCAGCACGCGAGGTCGGCCGTACTGGCGGGGTCACGGGTTGCCGAGTGCATCCTGAAGGGCGGGATGCTGTTGCTCAGCGACCTCGATGGCGAAGCGCAGTACTTCTCCGTGAACAACCTCCGTGCCATCGAGGAGGAACGTCGCATCCTCGAGGACGCTCTGCTCCGACCACACGTGCAGACCGAGGAGACCCTCGCAACGTACGAGCGCTTCCTTGCAACAAGTCGGTGGGCGTTCCAGGCGCTCGATGGCCACGCGATGTCCTCGAGCGAACTCATCCTCGATGCCTACCGGGCAGCCTCGAGTGGGGCCTCCTCAACGGCGGTCACGCTTGCGTGGACCGAGTACGAGCTTCGTCGCCGTGGGCACTTCGCCATCGAGCTGCTGCTGAGCAGTCTGGCGGACACGCTGATGGAACTCACCGAGGCAACGATCGAGCAGGTCGTCGATGACTGGGACGACGACACCCCCCTGCCCGAGGTTGTCACCACCGCGACCGGTTGGAGCGGGTCATCGTTCAAAGACAGCGTCGCTGACCTGGCCGCATCGGTCCAAAGCGACGCGTTCCTCGTCGGCCCACTGCGCGGGTCTGTTGCCCGCACCCTCAGGAGTCGGGCGCGCGCCCTCTACGCCTGCGCCTTGCTGCTGGCGAGCAGGAAGCAGACGGAGGAACTCCGCAAGACCGCGCGACTTCCGGCGCGAAGAAGCTCCCTTGAGCGCGTCTTCGACATTCTCGACGAGGCCGGCACGCGGCCACTGTCCGAGACGACGAAGCGCTTGCTGCGCGAGGTCGTCGTCGAAGCCCATCTTTCCACGACACTTCGCAAGATGAGCCAGGGCCAGAAGTGCTCGTTGCGCTTCTACCCCGAAGGGGCGCTGCTTCGACCGACGGGCACACCCGTGGCTGCCGGGTTCAGCGGCGACCGTTTGGGCAACGTCCTAGGAATCTGGGCGGATCTCGGGGTGCTCGATCGAACCGACGGTGCGCGCTTCACACTGTCCGATGAGGGACGCAGCCTGGCCGGGAGGCTTCCGCGATGAGGAGCGACCTTCTCAAGGCGATCGCTGGCAGCAAGGACGTGACCAACGCGGTCATCCTCACGCACAACATCGACTTCGTCTTCCTCCAGACCGTCGTGCTCGCCGCGTTCCGCAAGTGCGGGCATCCAACCATCACCGTGTTTGCAGACGCCCAATGCGCAGCGGAATCGTTCGCGCATCAGGCGCCGCTGCTCGATGGCCTTGGCGTTCGCTACCGAGTCGTACCGGTCGCGATGTCGCCCGGCTTCCGGTTCCACCCGAAGGCAGTTCTTCTGTCGGGAGAGAAGGAGGCCACGCTGTTCGTTGGAAGCGGGAACCTCACCTTCGGTGGGTGGAGGGAGAACGCCGAAGTCTGGATGCGTTTCGATGCCACGGTCGATGGCGCCGCCGTCTTCGGCGAGTTCAACCAGTACGCACAGAAGATCCTCGAGCGCGTGCCGCTCGCCGATGCGATCAGCGAGGAACTGACGGAAGCCTTCGACGCTTCGACGAGACGCTGGCTGTCAGATGAACGGCCGTCGACCTCGCCGACCTTGCTGGGGCGCGCTGGGAGCGGCGGCTCTCTTCTGGAGGCGTTTCAGGGCGTACAGGGTATCGGTCCGATCGACGAACTCGTCGTGTGCTCGCCGTACTTCGACGCCGAGGGCGCTGCGCTGCATGCGCTCATCGAACAAACGGCCGCGAGCCGAGCGACCCTCCTGTGTCAGCCTTCTGGGTCGACCCTCACTCGAAAGGCGTTTGCTGCAGGGGGCGCGACGGCGACCCTTCAGCAGGTCTCGTTCGAGCACATGTCGGCCGATGGAGCAGCGAGGGCCGCGTTCATCCACGCCAAGTTCTACGGGCTGCTGCGCGGCAGTGAGGCGCTCGTGATTGCCGGGAGCGCGAACTGTTCGCGAGCCGCGCTCGTCGCGAGCGGCAGCGCTGGCAACGCCGAGCTCATGGCAGTGCGCCGGATGCCCGTGGCCGATTTTGAGAGTTCTCTCGTCGGAGAGCTTCAGCGCATCCCCGCGCCGGCTGTGCTCGCCGAAGCCCCGCCGGAGCCGGATGACCCATCCGTCGCGACGACCCTCCGCGTGCTCGCTGCCCGCTTCGAGTCGGGGACGCTGCTGATCGCCTTCGCACCCCCACGTGCCGAGGTCCGCTCCTGCGAGGTCGACGGCGCGAAGGTCCGCTTCTCGCTCGCCGAACCCGGCATCATCAGCGCGGCTTGCTCGGTCGAGCCTCGCTCGGTCCGGCTCGAAGGTCTGCTCGACGGCGACGGCACATGGTCGGCACCAACGTGGGTTGACCACGAACGGCATCTTCGCGCCTCTGCGCGAGGTCGCAGTCTCGCGGACAGCATTCGGGCTCGCATGCAGCCCGGCGGGTGGAACGTCGCTGCGTGGGCCGACGTTATGGACGTCTTCTGCAAGCACCTCACCTACATGCCAGCGCGCGAGTCCGTGCGAGCCGCCGCGACGACGGCCTCCAGCGCCGACGGCGATGACCGCAGCACGTTCTCGTTCACAGACGTGTTCTCGAGCAGCTACGAGGCACCGGCCGTGAGTGTTCTCGGGCCGCTGCTCGTGAAGCTCGACGGCAACAAGGAGCGCTCGCTCCAGCAGCTCTTGCTCCGTTGGTTCGGAGTGGTGAACGAAGAGCAAGAAGCAATGGGCGCCGACGTTGACGACGGCGACGAAGAGGTGGACCGCCCCGAGGTGTTTCTCGGCGCCGTCACGCGCTCCACGACGGAGGCGGACAAGCGCCGAATCCAGAAAGTGCTGCAGCAGGTCGAAGACGCGATGACCACGGAGGCGTTCCTCGCGGCGCGTCGGCCGGAACTGCTCGCGGCAGACCTGAAGGTCGCATCGGTCTTGCTTCGCACCGGCCTGCGTGAAGGATGGCTCGGCGCGCACGAGTTCTTCATGGCCACCCATCGCATCTGGGCGTCATTGTTCTTCGCCGGCAGTCCGGACGCGAACCAAGGCTGGATGGAGTACCGGCTGCGGCACGCCGATGACCCAGCGGCGTTCCTTGCCGCTGTCCGCTCGCCCGAGTTGGCTGCGGCCCTGCTTGGTTGGGCGTTCGCCGTCGTTGCTGAGAAGACCTCGCCAACGTCAGCTCGTTTCCACCTTGCTGCCGCTCTGGCCGTTGCTCGGCTTCCCTGGCTCTGGGACGCTGGCGACAAGGCCGCTGTCGCACGAGAGCTCCAGATCTTGTTGGCACACACCGGGATGCCCGAGGCCAGCAGCGAAGCGCCCGTGAGCGAGGCCTGGGAGCGAATGTTGCGCAGAGGGCATGCCCTTTTGCGTTTTGAGGAGGCCACCAAAGCCGCCCCGCTTGCTGCGCTCCGCACCCGGATTCGGGCAACGGAACTGCTCCCAGGTGACCTTCTTTGGCAAGGCGCCGCCGGCTACTGCGTCGTCACGAAGGCGACTCCTCGGCTTGAGGGGCAGAAGGTTCCGGTCTTGCGGTTGCAGAACCAGTCGGAGGAATCGCACTTCGTGGCGTCGTACACGATGCCGATCGGGTCGTTGCTTGAGGAGGCGGTGCTCCCTCTTTCACCCGGGTTCAGCACCGAACCCAGGCGCGTGCTATGCGAGTTCCTGGACGAGCTCAGGAGCAGTCTCGGCGCCGAGTCGGCCACGGGAAAGCGCCAAGGCTGAAGCAGCGCTCGATAGACCGCTGGTATGACGTGGCAAGTACACGGGCGCCCGTCGTGACGGTTCCCGCGTCGCCGTCGACGCCTTCTGTGTCCGAGCGGCGGTGCAAACGTGCGGTGAGCAGTGTCTTCGAAATACCAACTGCCGCGCGCGAAGACGTCGACAGCTCCGTTTTGCGCATGCAACGTCGTTGGATGACGACGTTCTTTCGCACCCGCCCGGTGGTCTCACCATGGCGCGCCGCGTGTGCCTTCGCCATAGCGCTCGCGGCGACGCTGACGGCGATGGGCGCGCTCGCGTGGGAGATCGCTCGGCTCGACCAGCCGATGTCGTTGACCCTGGCCGGCGAGGTCATTCATCCGTTGCTCGCCATCGCGGTCTTCTTCATCGGCTACGACGTCGCCCTCGGCCTCGTCCTGATCGGCACCCTTGTGGTGTCGTTTCGGGGGAAGCCGACGACGACGACGATGACGACGGACGCACCGCCGCCAGTCAGTGTGCTCATCGCTGCCTGGAATGAGGTCGCAACCGTGGTCGACACCGTGCGTCGCTGGGCTGCGCAAGACGGCGTGTCGTTCGAGATACTCGTCGGCGACGACGGCAGCACCGACGGCTGCCTCGACGCGCTGGTGCGCGACCTCGCTCTCGCGCGGGTGAGCGACGGCTGTTGGGCCGGCGACGTCGGCAGCGTCTCGGTGCGCGCGTTTTCGTTTCCCCACGCGGGCAAGGGAGCGACGCTCAACGCGCTCGCACCGCACGCCCGCCACGGCGTGCTCGTCACCATCGACGCCGACACGACGCCAGCACCGCACGCGCTGTCGTTGGTCGCGCGGGCCTTCGTCGACGACGAGGTCGACATCGCCACCGGCGTGGTCTCGATTCGCAATGGGCGCTCTGGTTGGCTGCTCGCGAACCAGAGTGCCGAGTATTTGAAGAACGCCTGGGTGCGCATCGCCTGGTCGGCCCTCGGCGGGCTCGAGCAGGTGCCCGGCGCGTTCTTCGGCGTGCGCGCTCCGTTGTTCGCCGCGGCCGGGGGGTTCCCGACGGACTCGCTCACCGAGGACTACGAGCTGACCTTCCGCTGCATCGTGCAAGGCCTCGCGCGTGGTCGCGCCCCCGTCGTCGTCGTGGTGCCCGCTGCGCAGGTCTTCACCGACGGACCGGGCACGGTCGCGGGCTTCATCCGCCAGCGCACGCGCTGGTTCGCGGGCTTCTTGACGACGTTGTTTCGCTTTCGTGCGCTCATCGGCCAACACGGCACGGGCGCGTTTGGTCTGGTGCGCTTGCCGCTCAAGTTGGTCGACGCCGTGCTGCCGGCGACAGCGCTCGCGAGCCTGCTCGTGCTCGTCAGCGGTGGCGTGCACGCTGCATTCGGCGTGATGCGCGTGTCGCTCGCACTGTTCGCGATTCGCTGGGTTTGGGACGTGTTCGTCTACGCCTGCGCGACGTCGTCATCTCACCGTCTTGGATCGCCCGATATGAGTGCGACCGCAGCGCCGCCGGCGGCGGTCGGGTGGTTGCTCACGGCGTTCGAGGCGTTGACCTACGTGTGGTTCAAGCACTTCGCGGCGCTGCGCGGCATCGTTTGGGCCGTGCGGCGCGTGCAGACATGGGAGACTTCACGCCACAACGAGAGGCACGCGCAGCTCCCCGAGAGCCCAGCCTGAGGCCTTGGCAAACGATTCTTTCTTTGCACGCCGTTTGGTAACGCCGGCTTTCCCAAGTGGGCCGAACCGAGCGCCAAACGGTGCAATCATTTCAGGGTTTCGCACCCGCGCGGCTCGCATTGCGGAACTCCTGCGGAAGCGCGCAAGGCCAAAGCGGCAAGCGCAAGAGGACGCACTGGTCCTTGTGATGGGCTTCCTCGAGGCGGTGTCGTCGCACGCCCTGGGGCAGGTGTTGTTCGCGCACGGGTCGAAGTGGGTGGAGCCGTTTTCGTTCGCCCCCGATGTCACGACGTTCCTTTACCAGACGGTCACGCACCCCTGGTTGGGCGGAGCGCTCCGGATGACCGACAACGGCGTGCAGGCCGCCCCGCCTGATGAGCGGCCGGACGAGGAGCTGGCGACCGAGATCGTCGGCTTCGTCGGCGAGAGCGAGAGCACGACCACGCTCGCGCAGGTGCTGCAGGTTCGCGACGCGACAAAGCAGCTTGCGGGAGAGGCAGGAGCGGGCCTGTTCAGGTCGGCGGGCGCGCGGGCGCGGCAGCGGGCGGGTTCGGTGGTGCCGAGCGCCCGCTTCGCCTGAAAGTCTGCAACGACTTCAGACTTTCGGCGTCGCGTCGACAGTTCCATCACGACAGGCCCGGTCTGTCGAAGAAGAGAAAGGTGATATGGCCATGAAGTCCCAGGAGTTTCGCAAGCCGAAGCGGTGCGCCACCTGCGGGGAGGGGTCCTACCATCGCGTGGAACGCGCCGGACGCTACGAAGAATACAACGGGGCCACCGTCGAGATCCCTGCGGATACGGCACTCCTCGAGTGCTCTGTTTGCAGCGAGATTCTGATGTCGCCGCGCGACATGGAAGAGCTCGCTCCAATCCTTGAAGCTGCTCACAGCCAGTAAGACTTGCGCTCCTGACGGTTGTCAGCCGTCAGGAAGGTGCCGAAAGTCTAAAGTCGTTGCAGACTTCCAGGTTCGGCTAGCCGCCGAGCGCGTAGTTTTCGAGCAGCTCGAGTCCGCTGCGTACGCCGGGCGATGCATTGACGATGTAGATCGTATTCTTCGTCGCCCACGCGAGTCGGATGATTTCGTATAGCAAAGCATGCAGGAAGCTCTGCGTGCAGAAGTCGATCTTGCGGAAGTCGAGGACGAGCGGCGTGCCGGCGAGAATTCGCGGTCGCAGCGTGTTTTTCGCGTACTCGATCGCCTGGGGCGTGTGCTCGACGGCAATGCCAACGATCAGTGGTTGTGTGCCAGACGGCGGCGCTTCGAAGCGAAGCCACTTGTGGGTCGCCCTGCTCGGCGTACGCAGGCGCGCGCTCCTTGATTGTTTCGAGCATGCCGTCGAAGTCGTGGACGTTGTCGAGGGCCATCTCGAACGCGACAAGGGTGCCGGGAAAACCGACGCCGGCGCCAACCGAAGCGATGCGGTTGTCGTCGAGGTCGTCGGGGTTGCTCGTCAAACTCAGTGCCGCACCACGAGACGCAAGGAGCAAGCGTCCGCCGGTCAGTTTCGCCATCTCGGAAATGACGAAGAGGCCCATGCCAGCGTTGCCCTGCGCGCTCCCGGTTTCACCGAGCGGAAATGTCCCCGAGAAGTGGGGCCACAGCGCTTTGTCGAGGGCGTCTTCGGGGCCGTGCAGATTGGGGTGCTCCCAACGCAGCGCTTCGGGAATGCCGAGGCCGGCGTCGGCAACCACGACTTGCACGAGCCTGCTTGTGCTGCCGGGATTCATGACCTGCGCGGCAACAACGCCGCCGAGGGAATCTTTGCTGTGCTGGATGACGTTCCGGAACAGCTCGACGAGCACGTAATGCAGTGTGTTTCGCGCTTCCGGGACGTCTTCGTTGGCGACGATCAGCCCGACGATTCTGCGTGCAAGCGCCTCGTAGCCGTCCCAGCCACGAAAGCGGGTGAGCTTCACCGTTCGCCCCGGCTCAGCAGCCGCGGTCGACGTGCGGCCTTCGACAACCTCCTCGAAGCCGAGCGCGTAGGCGAAGCGCGACATCGGATTATCGCCGAGATTCACCTTGATGGGAGCGTCGGGCAGGCGCGCAAGGACGGCGAGGCCGGCCAATGCCCAGACCTCAGTGACGTCGATGGTGTTGAGATCGATGACCGCGCGATCACGGACGAACTCGAAGAGTGCCGCCGGGTCGTCGAGGGTGAGTGTGGCCATGAGAATCTCGCCCTGTGAACGGCTCTCGTCGTCTTACGATGAACTGAGTGGCCACGAAAAGTCTGCAATCACTTCAGACTTTCGGTGTGGCAGCGTCAGGGGGCTGAAACTGCTGGACAGCGGTCGATTCCGCCAAGGAACAGCGCTGCCTCAAGTGCCGCTCGCTGTCGAGCTGCCGGCAGCGCGGCCACAGCACGCAACACCTCGTTGCCCGTCAGCGCCACCGGCTTCGGCGAGGCGCAGAGCGTGACCAATTCCGGGTCGCGTGGCGCGCTCATCGACACCGGCTCGAACGCGTTGCTTGGCGGTGGGACAAGCACCCGGTGCAGAAGCCACCGCCCACCGCGCCGCACCCACTCCTGCAACACCAGCAGCCGCGTGCTGTGCAGCCGCACGCTGACGGCCACTGTCATGCCACCATCGACGGCTTGCGCCCCAATCAGGCGTGGCGGTCCGAAGTCGCGAATGTCGAGTTCGTCTTCGCTGCGCGTCACTGCGCCCAATGCCGCGATCGACGTGGGTCCGCAGATGGCGGGCGTGATCGAGAAATAATCGTAGTGCTTTGCGCACTCAGGCAACGTCTTCAATGCGTTCTTCAGTTGCTCGTTGGCAAAGGACCGGATGTCGAATTCCGTGTTCTGGTACGAGGTGGCCGTTGGCAGGAGGGCGACCGCATCGAGCAGTGCTCCCGGTGGCGGCTTCGACCCGATTGCACCCGGAAGCGGCGGGATGCTGCTGCTTTCACGCCAGGTCTCTTTCGCACCAATGAGCGTTTTCGCATACGGACATTCCAGCCCGAAGGTGTGAGCGAGACCTGACAGGATTGTGGCCCGGTCTTTGGCTTTTGCGTAAGCAACAACGTTCAGCCCGCTGGTGTTTCGGGGGTCGAGCTGCACTTTTGTCGCCGCCAGCAGCGGATCGGGCTCGGTGCTGTTGCACAGGAGCTTGATCGCGCGATTGTCGTTGTCGCTCACCATCCCTGTTCTGGCGACCTGCACGTTGTCCGTAACAACGACGCCGTCACGGAGTGCCAGGGTGATCGTCGCCGTCTCGTGGACCAGCGTTGCGCCTGCCCTCAGTTCTTGCCGCAGACGAGCGACGGCGGTGGCCCCTGCTCGCGAGACATCCACCAGCTTCCATGGTTCGCGTTGGACGTCGCTGTCGCTGAGGTCGTCCGTGAGAGAGCGAACGTGATAGGCGGGCCACGACGTCGGCGAGCAGACGTGCTCGGCGTTGGCTTCGGCGTTGGCTCCCAGGTCGGCCTCAGCGTCGCAGGCCCAGTTGGCGACGAGGATGCTGTCGTAGAGCGCCGGTGACAGATGCTCCGGCAGTGAGAGACGCCGTCGTGCTGTCGCATTGCTGCGGGCCACGACGGCGTCTGCTTCAGCAGCCACTGGGTCGAGTGGACTGATCGCGAGAAGCGCCAGGGAGAACAACAAAATCATGGGTCGAAGTCCGGGGTTTTCGAGCGGGCCTGCTGCAGGCGAGCGCCACTTCACGTGAAAGTCTGCAATGACTTCAGAGTTTCGGCCAGCTTTCCAAGCGACCGTGCAAGCGGTCCCCTCCATCCCGTTGAGCGTGCCTCTCCGAACGAGATATTGGGTCAGATAGCCGTCGAGCGAACGGGCAAGTCGTTGGGAGAGCTAAGGTGATCGAGCTACGTGCAGTCGAACTGCCCTTGACCGGTGCTCGCTTCAACAGCGGCGCTGTGTCATCCGCCCTGGGGCCATCCGCTGAACACTTGAGACGAGAATGAAAGATCTTCTCATCCCGTACGGTCTCCTGGACAACGATCTCGGCTGTCGCGTTTTGCCAATCAACGGCGTTCGAAGCGTCCAGTACCGCTGCCCGTCATGCGATGGTCGCGTGTTCTCCAAAGCACCGCCAGGATCGCGAAGGCATTTCTATCACAAGAAGCCATCAACGGGGTGCTCATTTGTCAGCGGGAGCGCAGGTGAATCACCGGAGCACGAATCTGTTAAATTTGCTATCAAAAATGCGATTGATTCCTGGGTAACAAGGGGTGGACCATCTCCTGAAATTCGCTATCTCTGCCGTGCTTGTATGTCGCCGACTACGCCCACGGAACTCCAGCTCACTCCAAGCACGGCCGTCACCGAACTCTCTTGGTGCAAACTTCGTCTCGACGTCGCGATCCTTGCCACCGATGACTTCCTCGGAACAGAGGACCAAGTGGTATTCGCGATCGAGGTGCGTCACCGCCACGCCGTCCCTTTCGAGAAACGCCAAGCGCTGAGCGACTTACCATGGGGCGAAATTAGGACAAAGGACTTCAATCTAGATGTTCCGCACAAATGGCTATTCAGTGACGGAGGTTCGCCAGCGCTTCCACTGTGCGGTTCGTGCCAGGCTCTTCGGGTGACACCGACCGCTGAAAAACTTGTTGTGGGTTGGCAAGGACCGGACACGCCGAGCCCAACGCTGGAGTGGCCTCTGACCCCACAGCAATCGGAGCCTCGCACGTCGCTGTATAACTCATCAATACGCCGCGGCCCGATAGAACCAATAGCACCACGACAGCCTGAGGACCAGCCCACAATAGAACGAGCCGCCCGACTTGATCGCATGACTGAAGCCGATCAGCGACGAGCGTACGAAGGACGAAACGCGATAGAACGTGCCGCGAGACTCGTAGCGGCTGCGAAAGATGAGCGGCCTGATTGGACCACTGTCAAGACTCGCGGTCGCTGGCTTCACGTCGTCAAGGATGTGGTGGATGGCTGCGGGCTTCATGAATCACCGTTTCTTATAGATTGTAGATCTTGCCCGCACGCGCTTGCCCTGAATTTCACTGTGGACGAGCCAGCGCCCACGCTCCCGCCGTCGGCAGTGTTCTGCGGGCTACATACCCGCGCCGTCCGTGGCGGACTCCCACCCATCCAAACATATTGTTTTAACGAGCGTGTTGCCTACTTCCGTGAGGTTGTAGCTATTCACGGGAATGGAGGCCACGGCATCGCCTCGGACCCGTCTCGGTCCAGCCATCCAACATCGCTGTTTCCTGACGACGTCGACTGGTGACCCCTCTAATCACGACCGCGCTCATCGCGCCTCTTACCCAAGACCAAAGCAAGACGTTCAGCCTCAGCGCGATCGATCAGCGGAGCACCGAGTTTGGTCTGAGCGCAGCGTGACCTGTCAGGGCGGTAAGCACCCGTAGAGCAGGCGCCCCTGCGCGTGCACGTAGCCGGGAAGGCTGTAGAGGGCTCCTCGACAACCGAGGAAGGTCTTGAGGGACACCGGGATGATGTCTGCGGGGACGTTGGCAACGACGCCGAGTGCGTAGGCGCGCACCGGATCGAGGAGTTCGTCCGGAGCATCGTCGGGCAGCACGGCCATGAGGTCGTAGTCGCTCTCTTCCGTGGCGCGGCCCTCGGCGCGGCTTCCGAACAGGTACAGCGCCTGGGGGTGAAGCGCGTCGACAACGACCGCCACGAGCCGATGCAGACGGGGATCGTTGGTGTCGGTCGTGATCGTCGAGGACATCGCGGTGACCCGGGAGGATGGGAAGCGTGCGGGCCAGACGTCAGTGTAGTGCCGCGATGCGGGCGCGCCAACGGCGGGCGCGAGCTTCTGTGAACCTGCGGATGGGCCCGGTGAGCATCGCCCCACTGCAGACACACCGATCCCAAAGGAGGTGCTGAACAACAAGGCGCGCGTGGACTTCTTGCCCCGCGTGTCTCGAACCGTTGCCGCTGCGCCGCGCCGGCTGTGGTGACCGAGGCCACTTCCGAAATGGGTACATCTGTAGTCTACTCGTGTTGTCGGACGGACCGACATTACAGGAGCTGCAGTGACCAACCCCACCACGACCTCGACCATCGACATCGCCAGCGCTTCGTTTGACGAAAATGAAGCGACCTTCGTCCCCGCGCCAAACCGAAAGTCTCGTCAACAGACTCCATCCTCCTCGACAGACACGGTGCTCACGATCCCTGTCGACCGCCTGAAAGTCATCAAGAACGTCCGCACGACGCTCGACAAGAAGGGCATCGAGCAGCTCGCGCACTCCATCCGCATCGAAGGTCAGCTCTCGCCGATCGTGGTGCAGAAGCTCGACGACGACAGCTACGGCATCGTCTTCGGCCACCGTCGTCACGCCGCGATTGCGCTCAACGCGGCGAAGTACAGCGGCGACGGACTCATCCGCTGCAGCGTTCGCAACAACATCAGTGCTGATGACTTGCCGTTCGTCCAGCTCGCCGAGAACATGCAGCGCGAGGACATGCGCGACTCCGAGACGGCGTTGACGCTCGCGCAGCTCAAGACAGATCGCAACATGAGCATCAAGGAGCTCGCTGCACGGGTCAGCCTCAGTGAGCGTCAGGTCCGCACCTACGTGGACATTGGTCTCGCCCCCGACTTCATCCGCGGCTTCCTCGATGTCGTCGAGGTGAACGCCAAAGTGAAGGACGAGACCGGCAAACCATCTCTCAGTCCAGACGGCTCACCGGTGACAGAGATCCGCCACCTCGCTGGCCTCTCCATGGACAAGGTCGCGTTCCTCATCAAGCACCACGCTGAGCTCGCCGACGCCGAGGCGCTCTTCATCAAGACGACCCCAGCGTACAAACCAAAGGCAGAGAAACAGATCCGCGCTCTGGCTCAGCAGTGCGCCGCCGGCGAGTGGACGAAGCAGCAGCTCGCCGAGCGCATCAAGAAGCTCCGGTCACCTGGCAACACGGAGACGCACGACGCGGATGCTGAGCGTCCTGCCTACGCGATCACCAAGCAAGTCATCCGGCTCGACATCGCACGCATCAAGGCTCTGCCTCAGGCCGAGCGCCTCGCAATGGCTGCGGCCCTGCAAGCGGCACTCGTCGCCATGGGCGCAGACGTCTTTCAAAGTGTCGACATCAGAGGCGCATGACGGGGCGCGCCCCTCATAGACCCATCGTCATAGACCCGTCGTCATAGACCCCTCGCCATAGACCCCTCGGCGCATGGCATGTCCGCCCCCCCCTAATCGCAATGGCCACGAGGGGTCTATTTCAAGTGGTTGAAATTGCGATGACAGGTCTATCCCAGCAATTTGCCAGCCACGCCCAAATCCATCGTCCCCAAAGCGGTCCGCTGGATTTCTCGACAAATGTCGAGTTGGCTCGCACGCACAGAGGTGCGTCGTTGCAAGAGCAACGTAGCGGCCGGCCACGCACATAGGTGCGTCGACGCAAGTGCGTCGTTGGCCGGGCGTGGCTGGCAATGGACAAATCAATGCGAACCACAGGCCGTCCCAAGAGGGATGCCTGCGGTTTTTCGAACGAAACGAAGGCAGCCACCCATGAGCAGCATCGGTCTCGATCCTCTCAAGATGCCCCTCGCCCAGCTCGGAGCGCTCATCGACCGCTACCAGGCGGTCCGGCTGCAGGATGTCTTGCCATTGCTTGGCAAGGCGAGGGCGCAGGTCAGCGACCGCCATCTCCGCCGCGTGGCGGCGACCGCCATCGACGCAGTTGGCTGCACACGAATGCCTGTCGGCGACCACGTCGCCATCGTGCGTTCGCGCCACAAGATCAGCGAGCAGACCCTCATCCACGGTCTGCAGTGGTCGATGCTCGACGCTGCGCTGCTCACTGACGGCTACACCGTCAATCGCGGCAACGACGCACGCTGCGCCATTCGAAGCTGGCTTCTGCAGCAGCCGCAGCCCGAGGACACAGAGCGGATGCTTGCCGCCCTGGCGCGTCGCAGAGCTGCAGAACTGGAGGTCGAAGGGCCAGAACTGCCCTACTCGGCAGCCTGGAGAGGCCCGACGTCAGCGCCGATGGACCTTCGGCTCGTGGTCGTGTTGTCGCCCCGGCGGTCACAACGAAAACAGCTCGAAGATCTGCCGCTGCGTGTCGGAGGACAGCCGATAATCCCGGTCATTCTCCGGCCGGCTGACGACGGAACCAGGGTCCACTACAAGACGGGCGCTTTCACGTACAAAGGCCCCCAGTACCGCGCTCTGATGCGCTCGTTTCGCGAGCACCGGAACCCTGGCGCTTTCCCATATTGGCTGACCGCAGCGGTCCTCGACTACCGCCCGGACCTCTGGGCGCGTCTCGACAGAACCCAACCAAGAGCGAACCCGCAATAGAACGAGGCTCGTTTCCTGCCGAAGCCAAACAGGCTACACGTGTACCCTATGGCTCATGAACGCTCGCTCACGCCTGGACGCCGACCGGTTCCGAAGACGTACCGACTCCCTGAAGACCTCCATATCGCGACGGCTGCCCTCGCGGACATGTTTCACGGCGGTGTCTTCTCCCGCGTCGGCGAGGACGCTGTCTGTGAGCACATGACTCACCTCGCCTTGCTGCCGAGGTCGAAGCCAGCGGCTGACATGCCGGTTCCTGAGACGATGACGACTGAGGATGCCGTTCGTGCCTCGCTCGACGACATCCGCGAGCTGGTCGAAGCCATGAACGGCCGGCTCCGCTCGTCGACGACAGCGCACTACGTGTTGCGCAAGGCGACCAACAAGCAGCTCCGTGCCGCTGTCGCGGCGTGGCCCAACGTTGCCGACTTCGTCTATCCGCGCGTCAAGCGCTATGAGTACGACTCGACGACGCCGACGAAACTGTTCATTCATCAGCGCACCCTCGTCGCTCTGAACACGTGGGGCGAGACGATGAAGCAGAACGTTCCGGGCAGTTCCATCGCGAAATGCATCCACCTCGCGATTCGCTACAAGTGCGACAACGTCGGCCTCAACACGATCGAGATGTGGCGTGACGGCAAGAGGTTCACGCATCCAACGTTCAAGCGCCTGCCGCACCCCGACACCACGTACGACACGCGGTCGCTCGAGGAACGCGCGATGGCCATCACCATGGCCCTCAAGGTCCTCGCCGACGCAACCCTCGCCCACGGCTTCGAGACGAAGACATTGCCGGCAAACGTCGCCAGCGCCTTCGAGCGCTTCTTCGCGGCACTCGACACGACGAACACCGAAGAGTGACCTTTCAGCGACCTGGGACCTGTTACCCAGCTCGGTGCCACGCCGAGCTTGTTCACGACGTCGGAGCGGTGCGGCGTTCCGCGGGCTTCTTGCCGGTCGTCTCGAACACGCCGCCGCCATGCATTGATTTCCAGGGTGCCGGGCTTGTGGTGATGGCATGAATCGCGGCGGCCACCGTCGTCGCGCCTGGGTTAGAGCCGTCCCCGCAGCACCTCCTGGAGCCTGGCTGGGGCCGCGGTCGTCCGCTGCGGATCGACATCGAAGGTGAGGTCCGCGACGCCGCGGAGGCCTGCGGCACCGCCGACGTTGATCTCGATGAGCTGCAGGTCGGTTGCCTCATGGGCCTTCGCCAGCAGACCGCGCGTCGTGGCGTCGACGCTGCAGTCGCCGTCGGTGATGAAGACCGCGTCGGCCTGACGCCACTCCCGCTCCGTGGCGAGCTTCGCGACTCGCCGGAGGGGACCGTCGAAGTCGGTGCCGCCGCCGAAGGCGATCTCGACGACCTGCTGAAACCGGGGCCATGCCTCCAGCTGCCGCGGCATCGCCCGCTCAATGATCTCTCCCGGCCCACCGAAGGTGAGCAGGTAGAACGTTCGTCGACGTCGTTGTGCCCTTAGTGCCAGGGCCAGTGCCACCGCCTTGGCAAAGACCACCCTCGGGCCCGACATCGAGCCAGACGTGTCGACTACGCAGATAACTGGACCTTGTGTCTTTGTGTCGATCCCTTCCAGCTGCCGGCTCAACAGCGTTCGCTCGACGAGACGGGCAAGCGTGAGGCGTCGCAGTCGGGGATGGCGCAGGCCCACAAGCTGCGCCGGGAGCACGTCGTGGAGACTGCCGCCGCGAGTCACGCCAACGATTTCGTCTTTCGCGAGCGTGCTCTTTGTCTTCTTCTCCGCGTCGGTGCCCTCGACGATGCGCCCGGCGAGGTCGGCGATGCGGCGCACATCGGGGTGTCGCTGAAGCATATCCGCGAGCCTGGTGAGCTCCTGCAGCGGCAATCGGTGCCCCTGTCCGCCTTCGCGACTCCAGCCGAGGGCGACCCCGAACAGTTGCAGCACATCATCGACGACATCGAGCTGGCGGGTGACGGCCTCCGACGCCGCGTCGATGGCGGCCCGGATGATGCGGCTGTCGTGGTTCCCCCGCTCCTGCGTCAGTGCCTCCTGCGCCCCCTCGAAAGCCCGTCGAAGATGGCGAACGCGCGAGACGAGAGGCTCTCGCTCTACCTCTGTCTCCCTTGGGACGCCGACATACTTCGACGGTGGCTCTCGTGCTCCACCACGCCGCTTGAAGTGAAGCGGTCGGGGCGGATGTTCGCCGGGCGCGGGTCGTCGGTCGTGGATCGCATGTTGCCGATCGAAGGTAGCGAGTTCCTGAAGCGCCCCCTCATAGCCAGTGAAGAGTTCGTGCAGCGCTTTGTCGACGAGGGGGCGCGTGACCGTCGCCGGGTCGAGCGTGTCACGTGCTTCAGCCATCGTCTGGAGCGCAGCCTCCTGTGTCGACGAGAGCGACTTCGAGCCGAGGGTTTTGTGGGTGCCGTCCGAGCCGGAGGCGTCACGCATGACGCGCCGCGCTGCATCGAGGAGCGCCTGACCCTGGCTCTGTGTCCCAGGCCCCTGCCCGCGCCCGCGCTGCTTTAACAGGCTCTCGAGGAGGGCGCGGAGTGCCGTGAGCGCGGCGACTTCGTCGACGCAGGTTCGTCGCCGAAGGCCCTCGAGCTTCGGGCTCTCCAGCAGCGCGCGGGCGAAGGCCTTGCGCTCGAGGGGCACGTCCTCACGCAGCGTGGGAACTGGCTTGTACAGCACTGCGAACGCGTCGAGCGCCTGAGCCCGCATCTCGGGATGGCGTTCTATGCGCTCGGCCAGCTTCTGGTCGACTGCGCCGAGGCGCTCGAAGTGCCAGTGATCATAGGGGTCGAGGACGAACGCCGACATCGCGGTCGGCCTCGCCGCGCGCGTGTCCTCCTTCATCGGCTTTGGGCCACAGCGAAGTCCGGATTCGTCGCCTTGATGATCTCGATGAGCTGGGCACGCTTCGCGGCAAGTGCGTCGAAGTCGGCGTGTCGCAGCGGCAGCAGCGGTGCCCACAGGGGCGACCGGCCCAGCTCGCGTTGCCGGACGAACTCGCGGGCCTTCGCCACGTCGCCGTCGAAGGTCGCAATCTTGCGTTGGAACTCGCGGATCTCGTCCGGCCCCAGTTGGGACCGACTGTAGTAGCCTCTCTGCCTGGTCTCGAGCTGTTGGACGACCTCGTTGATGTAGGCACTCGCCTTGGTGAGCGGTTCGCTGTGTCCAAGCTGCTGCTCCATCGCGTCGTCCACGATGCTGGCGTGCTCCGGGTTCCGCCACAGGGAGTAGCGCAGCACGCCGAGCATTGAGGGCAGGACCTCATCCTCGCCAGCGAGCACTGCCATCACCTTGAGCACCTCGACGGTGGCGAGGATGCGACGATCAGAGACGGCGATGGTCTTGCCCCGGACGTCCCGCAGGACGCCGAGAATCAGCTGCGTTACCCCTTCGCCCACGCGAACCTTCGAGGCGCGGTCGCGGAGCGTCTCGAGCCACCTCGGGTCGAGCCGAGGCGGCTCCTGGGGGTTGGTGGCTCGCTTGCCCCGGATGCGGTCGAAGAGGGCTCGGTCGCTTAGGCCTTTCACCTCAATGCGCAGCAACAGGCGGTCATCGAGCGCGTCGAGGCCCGCATCCTCGGCAGGGACCTCGTTCGATGCTGCAATCATCGAGCGCAGCGGGACGGTCCGGACCTTCGACCCGTCGAAGAAGCTCCTCTCGTTCAGGATCGAGAGCAGGGAATTCAGGATCGCCGCGTTGGCCTTGTAGACCTCGTCGACGAAGGCGACGTCGGCCGCCGGCAGGTAGCCCTCGATGAGCCGCTCGTAGCGACCCTGGTCTAGGGCTTCGATCGACAGCGGACCGAGGAGGTCTTCGGGGACGGAGAACCGGGTCAGCAAGGTCTGGAAGAGCGTGCCGTCGACGGTCCTCGTAGCGGCGCGGGCGAGCATTGACTTGCCGGTGCCCGGCGGGCCAAGCAGCAGCACATGTGTATTGGCGCAGAGGGCAAGCAACACAAGGCGGATCGCCTCCGGTCGCTCGTCGATTTCGCTCTCCAAGACGGCGACCCAACGCGAAAACCGCTCAGCGTCCCAGTGAGCCATGCGTCCTCCTCAGCCTTGAACCCAACGGCATCAGCGGCCCTGTGCGAAGCCAAGGGATGTAGAACCTCTTCAAGCGATCATGGTTCGGTCCGGTATCCAGGCCGAGATAACGCTGGGTGTTCCGCGAGAAGATCGCCAGCATGCATCTCAACCCCTACTCTTCGATTGTTTCGATGATGCCACGGAGGCATCGTGCACGCACGATCGGCTGGCGGCGTTGATCCACTACGGTCGCACGAGTTCGCTTGGGCGTTCATGGCGCCAAGAACGCACCGGCGCTGTTCGGTGAGTTCGTGAAAGTCTGCAATCACTTCAGACTTTCGCTCAGAGCTCGGTGCCGACGCGGAGGCGATCGAGGTAGGCCCGGTAGACGAAGGAGCGGTCTCGCTTCTTGCCGGTCGTCTCGACGAGCACGCCGGCGGCCACAAGCAGCTCGATTGCCCGCCCAGCGGTGGGCTTGGTGGTGTCTACGAGCGTCATCACGGAGGCGACGCTCACGACCGGGTGCCGCGGCAACAGCTCAAACAGCCGCACCGCGATGACCGACATCCCTTCGTGCGCGAGCACCCGCGCGCGGTCCGCGGCCACGACGGCGAACAGTTCCCGAGCCGAGGCGACCGCTTCGTCTGCGATGGTCGCGACGCCGTCGAGGAAGAAGTCGAGCCAGCCCTCCCAGTCGCCGTCGATGCGGACGGCGTTGAGGCGCCGGTAGTACTCCTCGCGGTGCCGCTTGAAGAACAGGCTCAGGTAGAGCAGCGGTTTGGTCAGCAGCTTCCAGTGCTCGAGCAGCAACGTCACGAGCAGGCGCCAGATGCGGCCGTTGCCGTCGAGGTACGGGTGGATGGTCTCGAACTGCACGTGCAGGAGCCCCGCTCGCATGAGCGGCGGCAGCGCGTCGTCGGCGTGCACATAGGCGTCGAGCGCGCCGAGCACCTCGCCGAGGGCGTGCGGAGGGGGCGGCACGTACTTCGCGTTGCCGGGCCGGCTTCCGCCGATCCAGTTCTGGCTGTGACGCACCTCGCCGGGCTGCTTGTCGGCACCGCGGACGCCGCGCATCAGGCGCGCGTGCGTCTCACTCAACAGGCGCATCGAAAGCGGCAAGCCCCTCGGGTCGGCGAGCTGCGCGCGCGAGTAGGTGAGCGCGTCGAGGTAATTGCAGACCTCCTCGACGTCGGCGTTGGGCGCGGGGTCGGTGCTTTGGGCCTCGAACGTGAGCAGGTCGACGAGGGTCGCCTGCGTCCCTTCGATCTGCGACGAGAGCACGGCCTCTTTGCGGACGAACGCGTAGATGAACCAGTCGAGCGACGGGACCATCTCGCCAGCCAGCTCGAGGCGAACGAGCGCCTGCTCAGCTGCGCGGAGGCGCTCGGCCAGGGCCTCCACAGCGATGGGCGGGTCGACGGGCGGGAGCGCGTGCGGGACGAAGGCTGCGACCTCCTCCCCGCCCATGGTGGTCCGCTCGTATCGTCCGGTGGTTCGCTTGGGCATGTCGGCTCCGTGGGAACGGCCGCTTGACCAGGGCCGGAGGCTGGGAAAGCTGGCGTTACCAAGGCGGCCTGCAAAGAACAGATCGTTTCCCAGAACGGTCTCTTAATCAAGCAGACGTTACCAGCGAATCCGACCGCAAAGTCTGCAACGACTTCAGACTTTCGGTGACACTGCCGACGTCTGAGCAATCCCTCGACTCGACGAAGCAAAAGCCTGCAATGACTTCAGACTTTTCTGCCTGAAGGTGACGATGACGATGAAGAAGCTCTCCGAGATGACCGACGAACTGGTGCAAGGCAGCGATCTCGGTTCGCTGCATTCTGAGCCTGAGTCGCGTCCCGAGCGACGCCGACGGTGGATGGCCGAAGCACTTGCCGAATACGCGGCAAGCGATGTCGAGAAGGTATGGTCGTCGATCGATGGCGAGGATTTCATCGAGCAGTGATCACCGCTCGCAGTGACTCTTCAGCGGCCTGGGACACCGTGCTCCGTGCAGACACGGAGCACGCCTGCACGAGCCGCTTCGTCGCGCTTGGTTCCTGCACCTGTGCCGCCGACTGTGGCAGGTTCTGCCGATGGCCCTGCCCTTCCTGTTCGCGCTGACCATGACGTTGGGCGCCGCTCCCGCCGCCACACCACCGAGCACGCCGTTTGGAACGCTGGCGCCCGAAGCGATTCGCGACGTGGTGCGTGGGCACGCCGCCGCGATCCGCGCCTGCTATGAGGTCGTTCCCGTCGATGAGCGCGGCTTTGGCAAGGTCATCGTCAGATGGGTTATCGATGGCACGGGCCACGTCACGGAGGCTGCGCCAAAGGAGACGCAGCAGACGTTGTCGCCACGGGTGGGAACGTGCGTCAGCGCTGATCTTCGCAGCTGGACGTTCCCGAAGCCCACTGGCGGCGGAAAGGTCATCGTCAACTATCCGTTGGTATTTCGGATGTATGACTCGCCAGGTTCACCGGCGACCAACGACGTCGCTGCAGCCATTGACGCTTCGCCGGAGGTCGATCGCTGCTATGACGAGCTCGTCAAGCGCGTCCCTGATGCGCGTGGTGTTGTGTCGATTCGCGTTGCTGTCGGTACTGATGGTACTGTAATTCGCAGCAGGCTGGTGTCGTCAAAGATTGCGCAGGAGCTCACCGACGGACCGCTGCGCAACTGTCTCCGC
>JBIKRQ010000378.1:0-6167 GCA_044349155.1 Myxococcota bacterium | reverse complement strand
AGTTGAAGTCCCAGCCGAAAAACGCGTTGATGGTCATGGTCACCTTGCGCAGGTGCTCCACGTCTTTGTCGGGCATGAAGTTGGTCTGCATGGTGTAGCGGTCATGCAGTGGCGCCGACGCATCGTACAGCACAACGCGCGCCTGCGGGCCAAAGCCAATACAGCGAACGAAGCGATCGTAGTTCTCGACCGAGGCCTGCGCGTGCATCAAGCACGTGTCGCTCTCTTCGTAGGCCTTCTTCATCGCCGCCTGGTCTTTCACCCGCGTGACGTTGCGCCAGCCGCCGCCGTCAAACGGCTTCATGAACAGCGGGTAGCCCACCTGCTCGCCCACTTTGGCGACGTCGAACAGCTGCGCGTAGCGGTTCAGCGTGACCTTCAGGTCGGCCGCCGGTGCGTACGACTTCTGCGGCAACATCCACGTCTCGGGGACGGGCATGCCCAGCGCCATCATCGCTGCGTAGCTGGTGTGCTTCTCGTTGGCCTGAATGCTCCATGGATTGTTGAAGACGTACAGGTCGTCCATCAAAATCGACTTTTTGATCCACTCGCGGCTGAGGTGCAGCCAGTGGGTGAGTCGGTCGACCACGAGGTCGTACTTGCAGGGCTGGCGCAGGTTGAACGGCTCGATGGTCACGCGCTCCACCTCGAAGCGCACCGTGTCGCCGTCGATCGGGAGCTGCAAATCGAGGCGCTTCATCATGTGCTCGAAGCACAACGGCCAGCAGATGTCTGCACCGAGGCTGAGGCCGATCTTGCGAACCACGTCACCCATGAAACGACTCCCTCACACACAGCAATCGAACGAAGAATTCACAGCAGGAACCAGGCAGGAACAGGAACTCCCGGCCACCGGGAGGTGCAGGGAACTCCCGACCTACTCGTAGACAAACAAGAGCGGCCCCGGGAACAACCAGCTCAGGCCCTCGCGCAGGCGATCGCGCCAGTTCTGCCAGTTGTGGCCATCGCGGGCCTCGACGAAGCGGACCTGCATGCCGGTGCCCGACATCAGCGGCAGCATCGAGCGGTTCTCGTAGATGAGCGACTCGTACACACCGCAGCTCAGAAACACCTTCTGGCTCATGGCAAACGGCTCCGAGCGCCAGGTGTTCACGAACTCCACCACGCGATCGAAGCGCGGGCCACGGCGGTTTTGCCGACCGATGTCGGTGAAGGCGAAACTTCCCGACTGCAACAGCAGCCGACCCCACAGGCCGGGAGCCGCAATCGCCGTCGACAAACTTGCAACACCACCAAAGCTCGCGCCCATCAGGCACCGCTCCTGCGGCCGATCGGTGAGCGGGTATTTCGCCGCCAGCTGCGGCAGGAGTTCCTGGTTGATGAAGCGCGCGTGGCGTTCATCGGCGGCGTACTCGGTGATGCGGTCGGGGGAGTTGAACAACGCCACCACGAGGTCGGGGATCTCGAGTCGGTGGATGAGGTTGTCGAGCACCACGTCGATGCCCGCGTACTTGATGTAGTCGAGCCCGTCGTGCACCACGAGCAGCGGGTACTGCCGCGAGCGCCGAAAGCGCGCCGGGAGGTACACCAGCCCCTCACGTCGACCAAACTCCTTGCTGTCGACCGCGAACGGCTCGAGCGTTCCTGTGCGTGCCAACGGGTCGCGCACGGTCCAGTCGGGGGTGACGTAGCCTTCACCCTGCAGGACGGAGTTGGCGCCGAAGGGGTCGCGCGCGCGGGCGGGATTGAGCGGGTCTTCCACCCACTCGCCGCGACCACGGCGGTGCACCTCGAACTTGTATTCCACCCGGGAGTTCGGGGGGATTTCCAGCGTGAGCACCCAGATGTCGGTGTTGTGGATGCGCTCGAGATTCGTGCTCGACTCGAGCCCATACACCCAGTGGCGCACGTTCACGCTGTCGGCGTGGCCGAGCCAGACGAAGGTGACGTGGCTGCCGTCGACCAGCGGGAACTTGTGCGTGCTGATGAAGTGGCGAACGGCGTCGGGGTTTTGGTGCCAGGCCGAAATCAGTCCATCGATGGGGCGTGCCTTCACGTCATGCCTCGCAGTGGCGCAAACGAAACGCTCTTGCCGGTGTCGGTCACGCGCAACACCCCGCTCGCGCGACCGTAGTTCGTCCCCGTCCAGGTCACCCACGAGCGGTCCTGCAACACCAGGCAGGTGGCAGGCTCAAAGCGCCGCGACATCGACGACAAGCGCTCGGTGGCCTCGAGGTCGAGCCGCCGCTGCGGTGTGGGAAACACCACCGTCTTTGGCACAAGCCCCAGGCCCACGTCGAGCACCTGCAGCGCCGTCGTGCCCTGTGGCGGGGAATCGTGAAACAGCACGATGCGATCGGTGATGGCCATCGCGCCTGCCGACCACGCAAACACCGTGCGGTTGCCGATGAAGTCGCGCAGACCAAACATCATCAGGCGGTTCATGAGCACAGCGACGTGGCCACCGGCAATGGCGATGGCGACGCAACCCTCGAGGGCTTGTTGGATCTCATCGCGGTGGCGCATCACCTCTGGTCGGGAGTTGAGGCGGAGTTTCTCGTCGAACTCCTCCCGGACCTGCGCGCACTTCTCGAGATGCCAGGTGTCAATGCTCTTGAGCGACTCCACCGAGATGGTGTTGACCTCGTCACGCATGCGCTCGGGCATGTCGTACTGCAGCAACTCCCGCTCGGCCTCCTGGGCGTGGTTCAGGCGAATCCGGTAGACCTCCTGCAGGTGACGCAGCAGCGCCTGGCGCTCGCGGTGCAGGTTCGACAACTCCGGGTCACGCTGAAACAGCTCAACGCTGCGCGCGTGTAGACGAAGGTTGACGACGTCGCCGCCAAGGTGTGCGCCGAGTTCTTCGTCTTCGTCTTCGCGCTCCTGCCACCCGGCGGTGATCATGGCGAAGCGACCGGCAATGCCCTGCATCGCGACGGTGTTGCCCAGGGTGGGATCGAAACGCTGTGCACCCAGCAGAACAGCAACGGCCTGGCTCATCGTGCGCGCACCCGTACGGTTTGGCCGATGACGTCGAGAATACCCAACAAGGCGTCGTAGTCGTGGTGCTTCAGCCGCATCCAGGCGTTGGCCATGTAGCCCGCTTCAACAGGCTGCGTGCGCGTGCCGGGAGGTGGCAGGTACTCGTCGATGAAGTGCTGGCCGAAGCGGCGGTGCACTTCCTCGATCCCGTCGTAGCCAACGATGGTGCCGTCGCACTCGGGGCGAATCGCAATCATGCCCGCGGCGTACCGGCGCGACAGCGGGGCCGACGGCTTGCCGTGCACCACCGCCATCGCCCATTCCTTGTAGATGTCGACGTCGTTGGCCGCCGCATACAGGTCCCAGGTGCGCACGCCGGGAGGTCGGCAGCCCACCTCGGAGAACTTCAGACCCTTCGGCCCAAAGAACCACTCCATGTGCGTAGCGGAGGTGCCAATGCCCAGGGCGGTGACCACCTTCTGCGCCATCTCGCGTACCTCCCGATACCAGGGGGCCGAGTCGATGCGGTTGGTGGTGATGAAGCGCGGCGAGATCCAGCGCGTGCGCATCGCCTCGAGCACGTTTGGGTAGTAGTGCGTGACGAAGTCGTGAACGACGACACCGTTGATGCTGATGGTGTCGCAGAAGCCCTCGTGGCCTTCGACAAACTCCTCGACCGCCACACTCCTGCCGTGGCCCACCCCCGACTGCAAAAGGGCGGTCAGGAGTTCCTGCTCGGAGTTGACCCGGGAGGTGCCACTGGCCCCAGCGCCATCGCGCGGCTTGACGATCAGCGGGAAGCCCACGCGGGAGGCGAACTCCCGGATCTCGTCGACGTTGTCGCTGCCGATCGACTGCGCACAGGCCACACCCGCCTGCCGCAACGCTTCTTTCATCGAGGGCTTGTCGCGACACAAAAACGTGGTGTTCACGCTGGTGCCAGCAATGCCGCAGCGTTCGCGCACGCGGGCCGCAGGCATCATGTGGGCCTCGACGACGGCCTCGAGCCGGTCGACGTGCACCTTGCTTTGCACCTGCCGCACGGCGCGTTCGAGCTCGCCTTCGTCGGTGACGTTTTTGACCTGCACGTAGTGCGAGAGCCAGTGCTTCACGTCGTCGGGCAGGGCCGACGTGGGCCGCTCACCGATGCCGGTGATGCGCGCACCCACCGCATGAAGGGCGCGCACGAACTCGCGCTGGTTGTGGGGGAAGCTGGGCTCAATGAAGATGACGTCGATCGGCATGGCGTCGGCAGCCTGAAGCGTGGCGACGCAGCCGTAAATGTTTGCGCGTTGTGTCTCACAGTCTTGCCCCGTGGTTGCCCCTGCTGTTGCCGTCTTGAAACACGACCGACACCTGCCCGGTCTGCTCCGGTGTGCGCACGGCTTGAGAAGTGACGCGCGCTTCGACCACACTGACGACGACAGCCGCGACGACGCCACGACCCACAGCCCTGCGCGCAGGACGGTGCATGAAGATTCTGTTTGTCTCCTCCGAGGTCATCCCGTTCGCGAAGAGTGGCGGCCTGGGGGACGTGTCGGGGGCGTTGCCGCGGCAGCTGTTCGCCCTTGGCCACGACGTGCGCATCGTGATGCCCCTGTATGCGCGCGTGCGCGTGCCGGGCCGGGAGTTCAGCGTTGTCGCCAAAGACGTGCCGATCACGCTTGGTGACAAAACGGTACGCGTCGCGCTTTTGTCGTCGTTGATGCCCGGCACCACCATGCCGGTGTACTTCGTCGACTGCCCCGCGTTGTTTCACCGCCCGTCGCTGTACGGCAACGGTCCCGACGAGCACCTGCGCTTCATCGTGCTCACCTACGGCGCGCTCAAGGCCTGTCAGCACGCCGGCTTCGCTCCCGACATCGCCCACATCAACGACTGGCAAACGGGCCTGCTCCCCCTCGTCATGCGCACGCATTTCGGCTGGGACCGCTTGTTCGCCAACACGAAGACGGTGCTCACGCTGCACAACATGGGGCACCAGGGAACGTTCTCGTCGCACATCCTGGGCGACACGGGGTTGTCGTCGTCACCACACCTGTTTCATCAGGAGCAGTTGAAGGCCGGCTACGTCAGCTTCTTGATGACGGGCCTGCTGTATGCGGATCACATCACGACGGTGAGCCCCACCTACGCGCGCGAGATTCAAACGCCCGAGCAGGGCATCGGCCTCGACGGCGTTCTTCGTCAGCGGCGCTCGGTGCTCACGGGAATTCTCAACGGCATCGACGACGATGAGTGGAATCCGCTGGCCGATCCGCACCTGCCCACGTCGTTTTCGTCGTCGTCACTCGCGGGCAAAGAGCTGTGCAAGCAGGCGCTGCTTGAGAGCGTGCACCTGCCCTACAAGCGCGAAGTTCCCGTCGTGGGTTTGGTGTCGCGGCTCGTGTGGCAAAAGGGGCTCGACCTCGTCATGGAGGTGCTGCCATCGCTGCTCGAGCAACACCGCTTTCAGCTCGTGGTGCTCGGCAAAGGCGAGCCGAAGTACGAAGATTTCTTCCGCCTGCTGGCCCGCGCCTGGCCCCACCGCGTCAGCTACAGTTCAGCGTTCAACGAGCCGCGCGCTCACCTGACAGAAGCGGGCTGCGACATGTTCTTGATGCCATCGCGGTACGAACCATGTGGGCTGAATCAGATGTACAGTCTGCGCTACGGTACGGTGCCAATCGTACACAAAACCGGGGGGTTGGCCGACACCGTGTGGACATGGGATGGCCGAACACACGGCAATGGATTCGCCTTCGAACACTTTGATAAAGGTGGTCTGAGCTGGGCGATGAAGTCGGCATTTTCAGTGTACGGCACAGGCGTCGGAAAAGACCGCGCGACATGGGAGCGGCTGCAGCGAAACGGCATGGACCTGCCGCTGGGCTGGAAGCACCGCGTGGGCCGCTACCTCGACGTCTACGCCCGCGCGCGAGCGTGATCGTGACTGTGATCGTGACGGTGATCGTGTCTTCGTCCGTCCAGCGGGACCTACGCGGTATGAACGGTCGCTCGTCGCATTTCGGCCACGTTGTCGAGGAGCATGCGTGACTGTAGCGTCACGCGATGCCTCGGTTTGCGATCGCGTCGCTCGTGTTCGGCGCAGTTCTCCTGGGTGCAGATCAGCTCCTGAGCATGCGCAGCTGACGACGTCGATCGGGCGAACGATCGAGGCGCCCTCGCCTGCAGTGGCATAGCCGGGGTCATGCAGAAAAAGCCGACGAAGCCGAAACGCGTGA
>JBIKRQ010000377.1:0-6168 GCA_044349155.1 Myxococcota bacterium | reverse complement strand
GCAGCCCGGCCGCCCGGTGATTGCCACCGTCACCGCCGATGCCACGGGCAGCTTCCGCGTCGAGCTCACCGACGAGACGAAATTCCTCTTCGGCGACCAGATGGGTGTGGTGTCGAAGGACAATGGCGGCAAAAGCAGCCGGCCGCTGATCGTGCCCACCGAACCGTTCATGGTCACAAACCTCACCACGAACTTCCGCTCGTGGAACGGTGGCCCCATCACGCGCACCGACGTGACGTCGTCGATGCAGGCGCTGTCACCCAACACCGACGACCGCGCGCCGTTTTATCAAGACGCCCTCGTGAAGAAGGTCGCGTCTGAGCCGAAGGCCGCAGGCGAGCCGTGGACGTTGCAGATCACGGGGGCTGACGACGCCGTCGAGCCCAACAGCACCATCTCGGTGCAGATCGGCAGCGAAACGTTTTCGACGAAGGCGGCTGACGACGGCACGTTTGCGCTCAAGCTCGCGGGCTTCACGCCCGGTCAGCGCCTCAAGCTGCAGGTGCGCGACGTCAACGGCAAAGGCGTCGACCTCCCGCTCGTCGCACCCAACGTCGCCTTCAACCAACCGCGCATTGCTGGCAGCGTCACCGTCGCCCCATCGCTCACGCCGCCCACAGGCATGCGCGAAGTGGTGGGCCCCAACGGTGGTGCTGATGGTCCGTTCATCGCGATGAAGGCCACCGACGTCACGGTCCCCTTCGGCGCTGTCGTCGTGAAAAATACCACCACCGGTGATGTGTTCGAGCTGACCGCCGACGACAAAGGCAGCATCAGCGCCGCGGTGGGCGGCATCTCTGAGTTCGACGTGCTGCAGATTGCGACGCGCGATGCGAACGGGAATTTCTCGCCGTCCACGTCGACGATGGTGATCGTCCCCGAGAAGGTTGCCTACGGCCAGCTGCTCGTTCCCGTCGAACAGCTCAAGACGAACCTGGGCCACAACCTGCAAAAGCTCCTCGAGAGCATTGAAGGCCCGCCCCACGACCTGTTCATCAAGCGCGGCAGCAGCGAGGTCAAAGACACCCGCGGCCCGTTCCTCGCGTTGCCTGCGGTGAAGGGTTTGCCGCCGTTTGGTCAGATTGCCGTGGTGCGCGATGGCGTCGTCACGCAGACCTTGCGCGCCGACAAAGACGGTGTGGTCAAAGGCTATCTGCGCGGCGTGAACGGCGGCGACCGCCTCGACTTCCGCGTGCTCGATGCGGCGGGTCGTCGCTTCGGCGAAGGTGTGGTCGGCTACGAAGTGCCGTCGTCGAGCACGCGCACCAAGCTCACCGACGTCAACATCAACACGCCCTCAGAGGCGCGCGCGCTGAAGAACTGCGTTGAACTCGTGGGCAGCGGCAAGCTCAACGTCGAGCACGCGTGGGTGCAACCGTTCACGGTGGGCGCGCAGGCAAATCCGCCGACGGAGACATCGTTCAAGCTGCACTACAGCCCGCTCGTGTTTGGTGCGCAGGTCGGCAGGCCGGTGACGACGTCACCCGATGCGCCGCCGCAGCAGATCATCGAGCAGCTGCCCGCTGCCCTCGCGCAGAAGTTCGGCACGAGCCCAGCGGTCTCGATTGCTGTGACCGAGAGCAACGGCACGCAGGTCATCGCCATCACGGCGGGAAACCCGCAACACGGCATGCAGCGCGTGTGCACCGTTGGTGTTGACTACGTCGTCGGCAACGTGAACGGCGGCTCGTTTTCCACACCGCTCACGCAGGCGAACCTGCCGCAGATCGAGCAGGGGCTGAAGGCCGCCTACGCCCTCCTCGCTGCTGCCTACGATCAAGGCAAAGAGCCGGGCGACCTCGTGTACGACCGCGCGATGTCGACGGCGAAAACGCTGATGTACGTGCTCGATCGCTTCGTCGTGGCGAACCCCACGCTGAGTGCCGAGGCGAAGCAGGTGGCGGTCAATGCGTTGCCTGCCGACTTCAACTTCGAACTGTTTGCGCGCGACCTCGTGCCGCCAGATGCGCAAAAGCAGCCTCTCGCCGACGTCACCGGCAAGCGCACGAGCACAATGTCGTTGATCGAAGCACGCCAGGCGGCCCTTGGTCGCATGGAGCAGAAGCTGCCACCGCCGTCGACGGGTGGCATGACCCCGCCGCGCGTTGATCAGGCCGCGGTGCTGCGCAACGGACAAAACAACGTCGCGAGCTCACCGGTGGTGGTGCGTGGCCGTGGCACGCCTGGTGACGTCGTGCAGGTCTACAACGTCTCCGTCGGCGCGCGGCACCTGCTCGGCGAAGCGTTGGTGCAACCCGATGGCCGCTACGAGCTTGTGACAACGGGTCAGGGGGCGATGGGCGACCAGTTTGGCGTGATGTCGACGAGCCGCGACGGCAAGCAGCGAAGCCGCATGAGCGTGGTGCCCACCGACGCGTACCAGTGGGATGGCGCGAACATGTCGTCGGCAGCCCCCATCGGCGTGCAGCAGTTTCGTGATGAGCGCGCGCCGTTGTTGTCGCCGTCGCACTTCAGCCTGGCCAACACGTCGTTCGACGAGAAAGGTGCTGTACGCGATGGCGGACCGTTCTGGCGGCTCACGTCGGCAGACTTCGGCGTTGAACCCAACAGCACCATCATCATCGAGGGCAAGCGCCCCGACGGCACCACGGTCAACGTCGAGGTGCGCGCCGACGACCAGGGCCGCTTTGCGATTGAGTTTCCGTTCCCTGCACGGGCCTCGTTCCGCGTCGACGTACTCGATGCCCGCAGAACGCGCGCGTCGGTGCAGATGATGGCCCCCGGTCTCACCGAGTCGACGTCGGTCACGGGCGATCGCGCGGCCGAAGCGGCGACGGGTGCGGTCACGTTGTTGGTGGGCGGCGTGAGCGTGAAGGGCGTGTTGGTGGCGACCTCGTTGGGCGATGCCGATGTGTCGATCTCCAGCCACGATCGCAGCGACGGCTTCGTCGACGTCGTCGTCGTGCAGCAGTACGAGGTGCAGTACCAGCAGGGCATCAACACGCAGAACGTGAAGTACCGCGTGAAGGTGCCAGCGGCGGAGGCCAAGCAGTTCTCCGCCGGCGTGAACGATCACATCACGCTCCAGGGTGCCGTCCTCGAGAATCCGTCGTTCAACGACGAGAAGATCATTGGCGCGCGCTTGACCGGCACAGCACGCATCCTCGATCGCGACTACCTGCTGTCGACCGACAACTGACCTGAATGCCGGGCTATCTGCCCGGTTTCTCAGCTGTTTTCGCACTGTGTGTCCGCGCACAGTGCCCTTTTGTGTCTTGAGGTCGCTGTGATGCTGCGCCTGACGTTGCTGTTGTCGCTCCTGTTCGTCGCCCACTGTTCGTGCCCCGAGAAGCCCAACGCCGACGAAGGTGAAGGTGAAGGTGAAGGCGAGGAAGGCGAAGGAGAAGGCGAGGAAGGCGAAGGAGAAGGCGAGGAAGGCGAAGGAGAAGGCGAGGAGGGCGAGGGAGAAGGAGAAGGTGAAGGAGAGGGCGAAGGTGAAGGTGAAGGTGAAGGTGAAGGTGAAGGTGAAGGAGAGGGCGAAGGTGAAGGAGAGGGCGAAGGTGAAGGAGAGGGCGAAGGTGAAGGAGAGGGCGAAGGTGAAGGAGAGGGCGAAGGTGAAGGTGAAGGCGCTGCCTTTGGCTGCCTCGACGACGACGACGTCTGCGTCGTGTTGACCTGGGACAGCACACGCGGCGACCTCGACCTGCACTTCAGCCTCGAAGGCGAAGAGACCTGCTCGGTGTACGGCTGCTACTTCGGCAACTGCACCGATCCCACGCGCGCCGACTTCGACGACAGCTTCGACCGCAGTGTTGGCGATCCGGTCCTCGTCGACGACACCTTCGGCAGCGGCCCCGAAGTGGTGCGTCTGGCGCGCGGTGCTGCGGGCGCCCGCTACGTGGTGGGCGTGTTCTCGCAGCCTCCGTCCACGAACCCGACGACGACGGCGACCGTGCAGGTGTTTGCGGGCACGCGCCTGGTCACGAGCTTCACGCAAACCCTCGCGCCCAACACGTTCTGGAACGTCGCCACCATTGCCGGCGGCGCGACGACGACGGCGACGGCCCACCCCACCGGCACGTGCCCTGTGGGCAGTTGGATTTGCACCACGACGGCCGGGGCCTGCGAGTAGGCATCGGATGCACAACGTCACTCGACGACGTTGGCGGTGCTCGCACGAGCATTGGCCGACCTCGTCGAGGAGATCTGACACGCGCGCCGTCCAGGCGACATCGAACGCGTCGAAAGCAGGACGTTGCCATCGTCGCGGGCAACGCCTATGACACGGCGCGCCAGTGTTTGACATCTATGTCAATGCGGGGCGTGACGACGACGGACGCCGAGGAGCGCTGATGTTTTTCCCCATCCTGTTCTCGCTGATCGCCGCCTCGATCATCGGCACGGCCATGACGTACATGGCCTTCAAGCTGCTGCGCATCGTCACCATGGTGAACACCGGCGTGCGTGACGAGCCGTTCACCGACTTCCTCGCCAGCCGCATCAACATGGTGCTGTCGGTGGTGTTCGGGCAGTCAAAAGTGCTCGAAGACCGCGTGATCGGCATTCTGCACATCTTTTTCATGTACGGCTTTTTGGTGCTTTCCATCGGTCACGTTGAAATCGTGATCGAAGGCGCCACTTATTTCTTGAAAGCCTTTGGCCATGAGCCATTCCTGTTTGAGCGGATCCCCGGGTTGTCGCACGACCACCCCATCATTCAGGTCTACCACATCAGCCAGGACGTCTTCGCCGCCCTGACGCTGGTGGCGGTCACCGGTGCGCTGTACCGCCGTTTGTCGGGCCGTATTCCGCGCCTGCAGCCGCGCTCGACCGACGCCGAAATCATCTTGATGTTCGAGGCCACCCTCGAACTCACCTACTTCATTTTCAACGGCACGGACCACCTCATTCGCCATGGCATGGTGTGGCACTTCGATTGGTCGCAGCCATTTACGTCGCTCGCTTCGTACCCGTGGACGTTCATGGCAAGCCCGCCCACCGTGGCCTTCTGGTACTTCTTTGGCTGGTGGGCCCACGTGGTCGCCTTCTGCATGTTTGGTAGCTACATCCCGCACTCCAAGCACATGCATTTGATCTTCGCCGGCCCGAACACCTTCATGTTCAAGAAGGGCCCCTACGCGTGGCGCCAGCCCGAAGTGGTGGCCGGCGAAAAGGCGAAGAAGCCCGAGCAGCGGGCCCGCGCCAAGGCGTTGCCGCCGAAAATCGACTTCGAGACCGCCGAGGAATACGGCATCTCGCGCTTGAACCAGCTGCCGGTGCAAACGCTGCTCAACGGCGTGGCCTGCACCGAGTGCGGCCGCTGCAACAACGTGTGCCCAGCACATCTCACGGGCAAGCCGCTGAAGCCAAAGAAGGTCGTGCGCGACATCAAGCGGCACCTGCTGCAGAAAAACGGCCCGCTGCTCATGCAGCAGCGCGACCTGTTCGGCCGCCCCATCGAGGCGAACAAGGAAGCCGAAGCAGCCCTCGACTTCTTCCCGCTCATCAACCGCAGCGAGATCGACCACGACGACGAGCTCCAGGTGCGCCAGAGCGACGGCGAGTACCTGCAGGTCGACGGCAGCATCCACGTCGACGAAGCTTGGGGCTGCACCACCTGCGGCGCCTGCGCTGAAGTGTGCCCGGTGCTCATCGACTCCGTGCCCGGCACGATGATCGGCATCCGCCAGTTCCTCGTGATGACCGAAGGCGACATGTCGTCGGAAGTCACCAACACGATGAAGAACATCGAGCGCCGCGGAAACCCGTGGGGCATAGGTCAAGACAAGCGCATGGACTGGGCCGAGGGCCTCGACGTGCCGACCTTCGCCGAGGTCGCCGCTGAAGACCCCGAGCGCGAGGTCGAGTACCTCTTCTGGGTCGGCTGTGCTGGCAGCACCGACGACAACGCCAAGAAGGTGCAGCAGGCCCTGGTGCGCATCCTGAAGGCCAGCAAGGTCGACTTCGCGGTGCTCGGCTGTGAAGAGAAGTGCACGGGCGACCCGGCCCGCCGCCTGGGCAACGAGATGCTGTTCAATCAGCTCGCCCAGGAAAACATCGAGACGATGAAGCAGTACAAGTTCAAGAAGATCTTCACGAGCTGCCCGCACTGCTTTAACTCACTCAAGAACGAATACGGCGAATTTGGTGTTGACTACAACATCCAGCACCACACCGAGCTGCTGCAGGAACTGCTGAAAGACAAGC
>JBIKRQ010000376.1:0-6202 GCA_044349155.1 Myxococcota bacterium | reverse complement strand
AGGCAGGCAGGTACGGCGGAACACCGCACAGATTGCTCATCGCTTGGCCGCCGTCGTCGTCGTGTCTCTCGGTGCCTCCTTTCGTTGTTGCTTGTGCGCGCGACGCTACTGCACGCGTGACATGTGCGCGAGTCGCAACGCGAGCAAATGCTCACATGGGCCACGCGTCATCTGGTGGTTGTTGAAGAACGGGCAGGTGCACGTGCCGCCGAGCACCAGGCCTTCGCCGTCGACGTGCAACAGCGGCCGCAGCTGACGACCATCAAGGCCACGTACCGATCCCGAGACCTTGTAGCCCGCGTCGACCGGGCGGGTCGCAATCACGCGCACGCCATCGCTCTCAAAAATCAGCCGAGCGTTCTTCGCTGCGGGCGACGCGTCCTCGACGATGCGCGCTTTGGTGACGCGCTTGGCGTCCGCAAGCGTGAAGGCGTCGGCAAACAAATCGCGGTGGCGGTACTGGCGCAAGCGCAGGTCGAACGTGGCACGACCAGCCTGCGCCAACGTCGACAACGCACCGCGGACCGTCTCGAGCCCAAGCCCCGTGGAGCCGACCAACGCGGCATTGTCGGCGACGCGCACGTTCCGAAGTGCTTCGTACACGCGCATGACTTCTTCGGGTTTGGCGTCGACACGGCGGGTGAGCAGCTCGAAGCGCGCGTCGGCGTTGCCCTTCGACTTCTGCGCCTCGCCGGTCCAATCGTTGTCGGTCCACCCCGACAAACCGAGGGTGAAGCTGACCCCGCCGAGGTCGACGACCCAGAAGCTTGGCAGACCAAACCCCGCAAGCTCGACGCGCACTTCGTTTGCGTGAGGCAGCAAACGCGCGAGCAACTTCAAGCGATCGCGGCCCCACAGGCGAATGACCTGCGGGCTGTCGCCTCGGTAGATCGTCGTGGTCTCGACGGGGAGTTCCCACGGCTCGAGCACCATTTTCACACGCTTGCCGGGCACCAACTCAAACCGCAGCGCCTTCGGCGACGTGCGCGCCTTTTTCTGCACGAGCACGCGAAGCACGTTGGCGAGGTCGATCGGCCGCAGCGTGAGCGACGTGAGCCCCAGCGTCATCGTCGCCTGCACCTGCAAAAAGCCGTTCACCCAGCTCTCGGGCAGCGGGATCTTTGCTTCGCGGTGCACCTTCTCGCCCAGGCCCTTTTGGGCGATGCCGACGTCGACACCACCAGGGCCGATGGCCAACGTCGTGGTGCGGTAGCCGCGCAAACGCTCGAGGTGGCGCGCAAGCCCGGGCGAGAAGTCGATGTTGGTGGTGCCGAGCACGACGTCGCCTTCGTCGCGCAACAGCGAACGGTCTACGCCGACGCGCGCGTACGAGGACTCATCTTTCGAGAAGGCCTCGAAGAAGACCTCGTCGGGGTGCACGGTGACGACGGGGTCGTACAACCACAGCAGTTCGCTGCTGTGCTTGACGACGTAGCTCGCGTAGCGCTGGCGGGCCTCGTAAAACGGCGCGCGGCGCTGCTCTCGTCGAGAATTGAGCTCGTCGAGGCGGTGCTCGATGCGCTCGAGAGATTCGCGCGCGGTGGCGCCATTCGACTGCACACCCAGCAGGAATTCGCGGTCCTTCTGCGCCAACCACGCCTGCCACGCGCTGCGATCGCGCACCTTCTTGCGCAGGTCGCTGACGACGACACCGTGCAGGGTGCCGAGCACATCGCGCACGCGCTCGCTGTGGGCGAGCACACCACGCAGATAGCCTTGCGGGCGCAGCGTGTTGGTGGCGAGCCCGAGCTGGCTGCCGTCGACACCGACGCCACCAACACCGCTCGTTCCGCTGTAGGCGACGTCGAAGTTCATGCGGCCACCCCGGTGTCGACGACGATGTTGGCTTCGGCGGCGACGCTCGCGAGTGCTGGCCACGCGGTCACGAGCGCTGAGATCACTTGCAGTGCGGCATCGCGCAGTGCGTGTGTGCGGCTGCTGACGACGTCACGACACAGCGTGATGATGAATTCTGCCTGCGCTTCGTCCTGCAAACCGCGACGCAGCATGAGGCCAAACGCATCGCGACGAACGGCGACATCGGGCCGCAGGTCGAACACGATCGCGCGCAGCATGGGCTCAAGCCGCATCAGGCCCAGCAAGCCCGAACGCAGGTGTGACGACGTCAAATCGAGCACAAAGCGGCGCAGGTGGCGGTGCGGATGTTGAGCGAGGCGCGGGAGCAAATCGGGAAGGTCGCGGCCCGCAGCGATGAGGTTTGCGACCTGGCGCATGCCCACGCCCTGTACGACGGGCCAGGTGCTGTCGATGATCGCCGTGACGCGTTCAATGTCGAGCTGGTCGGGTTCGAATTGGTCGAGCACCTCGACAGCGGCGCCGCGAACGTCGTCCCACTCACCCTCGGCGAGTTCGAGCAGCAGCCCGAGCTGCTCACGCAGGACCAGCGCATCCACGCGCAGGGCGCTGCACACGACGGCACGGCGCGATGCAGCAGGTTGTGCCGCCAGCACCAACAACAGCTCGGTGCCGAGTTGGCCGGAACTGCCAGGCGTTGCGGCGACGACGACGGCGGCGATCGCGGCCGCCGTGGTGTTGCGGCTGATCAAGCGCAACGCATCATCGATGGTGCACGTCGCAACGAACGACGCGGCCAACACATCAACGAGTTCAACGTAGGCATCGAAGCGTCCGTCGTCGTCGTTGGTGTCGACGTCGACCGCTGCGACGATCCGTTGGGCGAGTGTGCGTCGCAGCGCTTCGGGCCACGCAGGGATTGCCAGCAGCAGCAGACGCGTGCCCGCTTCGCGTAACGCCGTCGGTGCCACCAGCACCGCGAGCACGTCGTCGATGTTGCGGCTCCACACATGGGCGTGGTCGGTAAGCGCTGTGACGGCAAGGCGCTGCACGAGTTCGTCGTCGACGGCGGCAAGCTCACACAGCAACGCCAGGTTGAAGCTGCCGCGCAACCGCGACTGCAACACGCTCAACGCGCGCTCGGCGACAACGGTGCCGCTGAGCCGCACCATGGCCGCAAGCTCAGCAACGCTGGCGCCATCGATCGCTTCGGGGTGAAGCGTTGCGAGGCGCACCGCGAACGCCAGCACGGAGCGGTGCTGTGCCTTCACCAGCAGCGTGCGGATGGCGGGCAGGGCAGCAGGGGTGTCCCACAGGTGGGCAAATGCCTCTTCGCGCACGGCTGACGTCGACGGTGGCTGCTTCGCCTTCTTCGTCCGCACAATCGCGCGGTGGTGATCGACCTCGAAGCGCGTGCTTGAGCCGCACACAATGCGCATCAGCAGGAAGTTTCGGCCCTGCGCACCGAGGCGGTGTTTGGGCACGACGTCGTTGGCGTCGACGTACGGGGCGAGGCAAGCAGCAGCACACGCCGCGTACTGCTCGGGGCGATAGCGCGCGATCCGCGTGAGCCACCGCCACGCCGCCTTCGCGAGCCACTCGGCCGTACGCTGACTGAACACGCGCGTCGGTCGCGTTTCTCCGTCGAGACCGCTCTTCAGCGACGTGATCGTGCCGCCCTTCGCCGTGCGCCCCTTCTGTTCGATGGTGTGCAGGAGTTGGCCGGCCGTCGCACCATCGAGGCGCACCATCGCGCGCTTGAGCACACTCTTGGCAAACCGCCACGTGCCCGGCTTTGTGATGTCGAGGGTCAGCAGCAAACGCTGCACGGCAACCACGCAGGCCTCGCTGCCGACGTCGTAGAGCGCGTCGAGGCAGGCGCCCTGGTCGGTCTTTGGCAAAGCCAGCACGGCCGTTGCAATGGCTGCGGGATCGGTGCCGAGTGCTGCCGTGCGCACGCCGTCGGGCAGGCGTTCGCGGGCTGCAGCAACGACGCCAGCGAGGGCCGCAGCATCGCCCAGCAAACGCACCGCTTCGCCACCTGCGCGCCGACGCGACAGCAACTTGCGTTGGGCCTCGGCAACAACAACGTCGATCGACGACGACGCGCCGATGCGGCCGAGCGCTGTGACCACCGAGGTGATGTCGTCTTTGGGTTGTGCAGCGCGCAGGCGAAGCGCATCGACAGCGGCGGTGTCACGACGCCAGCCCAGACGTTCCGCAGCGTGCGCACGGGCCTTCGGACTCTTTGATGTGGCGATCGTCGCGATGAGCGAGGCGAGCCCGCCGTCGACGTAGCCGTCCTGCCGCAAGGCCGCGACGACGTCGATGAGGCGGGCAGTACCCTCTGCCGTGCTGAACGGCCCGTACAAGCGATGATCGGTGAGGCTCAACCGCGAAGGGCCGCGCGCAACGGCGACATGCACCTGACCGTCGACGTGCGGCTGGATCGCCACGACCGCCAAACGCAGCGCTACCAACTCGGGATGAAAGAGCCGCACCGTCATCTCACACCTCAGAAATCGTCGTCGTCGTCGTCATCATCGTCGTCATCGTCAGGCTTTTTCTTTGCGGGCGCGTCGTCTTCGTCGTCTTCGTCATCATCGTCGAAGTCATCGCTGTCGTCGTCTTCGTCATCATCATCGTCGTCGAAGTCGTCGGCGTCGTCGTCGAGTTCCTTCGGCGCTGGTGCTGCCACGGCGGCGGTGGCGGCCACGACGGCGGCCTTGCCCGAGGCGGTCTTCATCTTGCTGCCGAAGGTGCCGAGGTCGCCGAGGATCTCCTCGAGCGCGCTGCGCATTTCGGCAAACGTGGCGAACTCTTTTTCGCGAAACAGGTTGTACGCCGTCCACATCAGGTCAGCGCAAATCTCGACGGGAGTGCGCCCCGTGGCAGCGCCCAAACCGGGCAGGGCAATCGAGCGAATCTGCCCGCCGTGCTCGGTGTTGTGCATGTGCACCATCTGAAACGCAGCACAGCAGGCGAGGGCGACGTTCAACGACGCGCTGATGTCGTCGCTGCTGCCCACCATCGTCGGCGTCGAGATCAAAAAACGCGGCGTGTCGGCACCCGTGTCGACGCACGTGGCGGTGCCCACGGGCATGCTGCCGCCGTACAGGCGCTTCACTTCACCCTGGACCTTCTTCTCGATGGCGGGGCCGAGCTGGCGCTTGATGACGCCGTCGAGACCACCATCCATCGACGCTTTCGCGTTCGTCGGTGTCACCCACGCCGAGACGTTTTGCTCGAGCATCGAGCCCTGGATGATTTCGACTTCGGGGTTGCCTTCAAACGACTCTCGCCAGGCGGCGATCATCTTCGGATTGACGTCGACAAGCTTTACGCGGACGAGCATGGCTGCTCCAGAGTGAACAAGCGTTGGCGGCAACCGCGGCGAGCAGAGCGCGCGCCGCGGCGTTGGTCGGCTTCAGACTTTGAACTCAACAAGATATTCCAGACGTTGCTGGTTCTGCCGATAGATAACGTATTCGTCGTCCTCGAACTGCGAGTTGTTTTTCTTGTCGTTGCGCAGGCCGTGGCAGGAGTCGAACCCTTTCGGCGGTTCGTTCAGCCCGTAGGTGATCTTGGTGAACTCGGCCTTCTTGCCCAGGCCCACGCGGGCGATGGCCATGAAGCGCGTCTTCTTCTTGCCTGGCGTCGTGTAGAACGCCGACGTGCACGAGGCGTCGCCGAAGTAGATGCCGTTGCCCAACCAGCCGGCATCGGTGCGGTTCACGCCCAGCGACACCACCAGCTTCGGCATCAAGATGCCGCGCGTGAGCAGACCAACCCAGTTTTGGATACGGCTGCCGTGAAACAGCATCTTGTCGTTGCCAACTTTTGTATCGAAGGCGTCCCACTCGGTGTTGCGTTTCACCTTGTAAACGTTTTCGACCTTGATGTTCTTGCTCTTCACCTGGCTGTTCACGACGTGGTCGGCCCAGGTCTTCCACTCGGTGGAGCCCGGCTCGAGGGCGACGAGTTCGGCACCCAGCGCGTGGTACTGGTCGTCGACGACTTCGTTGAAGAGCACGTTGCCGCCACCGCTGGCGCCGTCGCCGTTGACGGCGAGCATGTCCTTCATCAGCTGCAGCGTTTCCTGCTTCGCCGCGATGTTGGTGAGGTCGGTGATCACCGCCGACGCGATCGCCTCGCGCGTGCGACCAATGCGGTGCGGGACGGCGGTGTAGAACTCGCCTGAGAGCTGCTCGAGCTTTGCCTGTGTGCCCTTCTTGGTGCCGATCAGGCTGTGGATCTCGCCGAGAACCTCCTCGCCTTTTTCGATCTGGCCGACGGTCAGCACACCGAGCGGTGTTTCAATGCCGTTCGCGGTGATCTTCGCGTTCACGGTCGTGGTGAGCGCGTTGGTGGCCTCGGCGTAGATGTA
>JBIKRQ010000375.1:0-6208 GCA_044349155.1 Myxococcota bacterium | reverse complement strand
CGGCGGCTGGCCTACTTTCAGACCGGCGCATGCATGGTTGGCGTGCCCGGCGCAGGAAGACCCCTGCGGGCCCGGGGTGGTTTGGTGGAACCGGCGCGGCGCAAGCCGTGTCTGGTACGTCTGTGGGGGAGGGCAGACGTTTGACACTTCGCCCGTCGGGAGGGCCCAAGGGGCGAGCTGCGGCTTGAGCCTGCCTCAATCTGAGCTTCGCGGACCTATTCGCGACGCATCCGACGGCGCGCCTCGAGCACGCGCTGCTCAGCCAACTCCACCGTCTCCGCCATCGCCGTGAGGTGCCCCATCTTTCGTCCGTGGCGCGGCTCGTTCTTGCCGTAGAGGTGGAGGTTCACGCCAGGCACCGCCAGCGCAGCAGCAAAATCCGGCGGCCCGTTGTCCCACACTTCGCCCAGCAGGTTGGCCATCGCCACCGGCGTCATCAGCGTCACGTCGCCCAACGGCAGCCCGCACACCGCCCGCAACTGCTGCTCAAACTGGCTGGTGCGGCACGCGTCGAACGAGAAATGGCCCGAGTTGTGCGGGCGCGGCGCCAGCTCGTTCACCACGATCTTGCCCGCCGCCGTCCCGTCGTCGACGAGAAACAGCTCCACGGCGAGCAAGCCCACCAGGTCGAGGCTCTTGGCGACCGCAACCGACAGCGCCACGGCCGCCGCTTTCGTCTCGTCGGAAACGCGCGCCGGCACGATCGTGACGTCGAGGATGTGGTGTCGGTGGATGTTCTCGGCGACGTCGTAGGTAGCAATCGCACCGTTTTGCCCGCGCGCCACAATCACGCTGAGTTCGCAGCGGAAGTCGACGAACCCTTCGAGCACGCCGAGCGGCTGCCCCAGTTGCGCCCATGCCGCCTCGACCTGGTCGATGTGTGTGATCTTCGTTTGGCCCTTGCCGTCGTAGCCGAACGTGGCGGTCTTCAGGATGCATGGCGTGCCGAGGGCGACGACAGCAGCGCGCAGCTCCTCCACCGACGACACCGACCGGTACGGCGCCACCGGAAACCCGTGCGTCGACAAAAAGGTCTTTTCGCGGAGCCGGTGGCGTGTGGTGTCGAGCACCAGCGGTGCCGGAAACACGGGCACAATCTCGGCGACCTTCTGCAGCGTCTCGTAGGGGATGTTCTCGAACTCGAACGAGACGACGTCGACAGAGCGCGCGAAGCGAACCGCTTCTTCGATGTTGTCGTACTCGGCCGACCATTCGACGTCGGCCACCTGCCCTGCAGGGCAATCAGGAGCCGGGTCGAGCGAGTGCACGCGATAGCCCATGCGGCGCGCCGCGATGGCGAACATGCGCCCGAGCTGACCGCCGCCAAGAATGCCGATGGTTTTTCCAGGAGGTGTGACGACGCGTGGCATGTCGTCGTCATGGCAAAAAAAAACGCACACGGCATCTGCCGTGTGCGCTCGAATCACTGTTGCGAGATCAGGTCGCTCAGGTCTCGACGACGCAGGTGGCGTCGCAGCCGTCGCCTGGCGTGTTGTCGCCGTCGTCGCACTCTTCGTCGCCTTCACGAACGTTGTCGCCACACACCGGGCAGCCCACGACCACCGTGCGAACCACCGTCGTGCCATCGAGCGCGAAGGTGATCTTGACGGTCTTTGGACCGACGTCGTCGGCGGCGCAGTCAGCCTCGAGGGCAAACGTGCGGATCGGCGCGCCCATCTCGGCGTGCTCTTCGCACCACGGACGCTCGATGTTCGACGCGTTGATCGCCCCAGGCACAGCACCACACTGGCCCTGGGTGTAGGAGGCATCGTTCGACAGCACCTTCGCAGGTCCTTCGATCGCCACTGTCGGCGTGCCCGCGAAGTCTGCGGTCGGGCAGTTGCCGTTGGCATCCTTCCAGCGGAAGGCGAGGCTGACGGTATCGCCATCACGGAACGTCGATGCGAGCGGCAAGCAGCTCTCAAGCAACGCACCACCACCAAAGGCCGTGCGGGCGTTCTCGGTGCAACCGCTCGTCACGTTGATCGCGGACCCCGTCGCGGACTGCTGGCAGCGCACCGCCGTCGTACCGGCTGTGCCACAGGCGCTGACGTTGCCGAGGAACTCGCCGAAGTCGAGCTGCGGGCTGCCTGCCAGGTGCACAATGGTCGTCTTGAGGGTGATGTCCGTGTTGAGGTCGTACTCGCCGTTGGTCTCAAGGTTGTCGTCACCGAAGCCGAACTCGCCGTTGTCGCCGTCGACGAAGATGTCCGACAAACGAACCTTCTCGTTGGCTGGCAAGCGCTCCAGGTCGTTGAGCGAGTCGTAGGAGCACGACGAGTTTTTATCGAGGAAGGGCTCGGGGTAGTCGATGAAGCTCTCGCCTTCGTCACGGTCGCCGTTTTCGTTTTCGTCGTCGAACGCTTCTTCGCCACGCACCGACGCCAGCACATCAAGCAGGCCGTCCTGCGGACATTCCGTGGCGGCGCTGAAGTCGAGGCAACCGGGGTTGATCGGGCAGTCGTCGCTGAAGTCAGCCAACAAGCCCGCGCTTTCGCCCGTCAAGCACGACAGCGGCAGGCCGCAGGCGCGGTGGTCGTTGACGTAGGCAGTGAACTGCGCGCGCGCCGTCGCGTCATCCAGCTCGAAGACGTCGAAGTGCCAGTCCGCCGCTGTGTCGATCGAGCCGCCGAGCTCGAGGGCGTCGAACGCCAACGGGCTGATGTCGCTTTCGCAGGTGGCGGCGTCGGGATTCTCCGCCGAGGGGCGAAGCGGGCAGAAGGCGCTCACACGGCGATCGGCCGACTCACACAACGCCACGAGGTCGCAGGTGCTGCGCGTGGTGCGGTCGAAGCAACCGGGGAACGCCGCAAGCAGGTTCGACGTTGGCAGCGTCGGGCTCACCGACGAGTACGACCACTGCAACAGGTCGGCGCTGCCGGGGCCTGGCTCGGAGAAGACGAACTCAGCCTCACCGGTCGCCGAGAACGGCGTGATGTTGCCACCCTCGGCGCGGAACTGGACGTTGAGGTCTTTGTCGAGCGTGTTGGTGAAGCGGTCGGCAAGCGCCGCGATGCAGCTGGTGGTGAACGGGTCGAATGCCGCCTTCGCGTCGCACTGAAACGAGCTGAGCGCCGAATTCGGCAAGCCACCCACGACGCTGATCGCTGCCGAAGCCGTGCTCAGCTCGGGCTTTTCAATCACGGTCGCGGTGACCGTGATCGACGCAGCGACGCGGCCGGCACTCACGACGGTGGTGACTTCGCCCGCAGCGTTGGTGGTGCCTGAGCCAATCACCGAGACGGTGTCCTGGGCAGAGCTGCTGGCGTCGAAGGCGATGTTCTTGCTGGCCACGGGCTCGTTGCGCTCGTTCAGCAAACGGAACGTCACAGCAATCGACGAGGATCGCGACGTTGAACCAACCACACCGATGACGCTGTCGGCTGGGTCTGACGCGACGAAGATGAGCGACTGGATGGCGAGCGCGCGGTCAACACCAACGCTGACATCCTGCGTCTTCGTCGCGACCGCTGGGCTTTCCGCGTCGTTGTCGGTCGCCGAGACGATGATTCTTGCTGTGCCAAGTGCGCTGGCATTCTCAGCCTTGACGAAGACATGAAGCTCGCCATCGGTCACGTCGCTGAGCGTGATCGACGTCGGCGTGACCCCTGCCGTGATGTCGGTACCAGCTGCACCGACAGTTGCCCTCGAGAAGGCAACCAGACTCTGGCTCGCCGACGGGATCAGCACGGTGAAGCTGTTGGACGTTGCGCGCCCATCCGGGTTGCCTTGCAATGGCTTCTTCGCCTTGATGACGATCTCCGATTCCAGGGGCGCAATAACAACATCGCTGGCTGTGCCGTCGGCGGAGATCGTAACGAGGGTTGGCGTCACGTCGAGGGTCATCACCCCGAGTGCCGACACTTCGTAGGACACGCGAGCAGTGCGCTCTTCGCTAAAGCCGTCGGCCGTGAACGCCGCTTCGACGGTCATCGTCGGCGTGGTCGGCACGCCACCTGTGACGTCGAACGCACAGCTACCCGCCGCGTCGAGGGTCGCCTGGCCATCAGCGGCGAGGCAGCCGGCCGCAACGAGCTCGCCGTTGGTCACCGTGATCGTGGCGATCTTGCCCGCCGCGAGCGTGCCGTCGCCATTGAGCGCCGCGACGGTGACCCGCGTGGTCGCCCCCTGGCCGACCGAGGTGGAAGTCTGGCTGAGGGTGACCGCACTCTTGTTGACGGGTTCGATGATCGTGAGGTTGCCGTCGACCGTGTTTCCCTCGTCGTCTTTGGCGTTGAGAACGACGTCGAGCGCCGTGGTGCCCGAGGCGATGAAGAAGGGCGCGGTGCCATCAGCACCCGTGGTGACGGTGATCGTCGCGAGCTTCGCCGGCGCGTCGACCTTCTGCAGGATCTGGGTCGCTGCCGTCGGCGCTGGCTGCGCAGTCGAGCGATCGAGCGCGCTCTTGACGCTGATCGTCAGGGGAATGTCGGCAACGTTGTTGTCGGTGCTCGTGAGCGAGGCGACCGCCGCACACGTCGAAGCACCGTCGGCCTGCAGTGCACCACACTGGCCGAGGTCAATCCGCACCGCACGCCCAGCCGTTGCGGCAAAGCAGGTGACCTTTGCCGTTGCCGTGACGACAGCGGAACCAGACGCCGTCTCGAAGGTGACGACCGCCTCGCCCTCAGCTTCGCACTTGAGATGGAAGGTCGCGCGTCCAGCTTCGGGGGGTGCGGTTGCGGTCGTCCCGTCAATCACGTCGGGGTTGAGCGAGATGAACCCGATGTCTGCGTTGCCGACCTGCGCCACGCTCGCCGTGATGTCGTTCGCACCGGCACCGCCGCCAGCCTTCACGCTGTTGACGCTGATGGTCGTCGATGCACCCACGGCGACGGTTTTGTCGTCGACGGAGACGAACAGCGCCGCACTGATCTCGTTGTCGGGCGGAGGCTCCTGGCAGGCCACCGCCGGCAGCAAGCAAAGTGCGGTGAAGACCCGCAGCACTGTGAACGATGGGACGCGCATGTAAGTCCTCCGCAACAACTTCGTACACCGGGGGAATGCCCCGAACGGCGTGATGAGACTCCGGGTCAAGCGGAGCGTCAACTATTCGACCGGATCCTGCCTCACCTACACCGACGTACCCGCGACGAGGTGCGCGATGTGTGTGCGTGCGGCGGCTACATCCTGCTTGCGCGGCAACCCCACGAGGACGAGGCGAGGCTGTTGAGCAGCGCGCCGCGCAGCGGCTTGCACGGCTTCGGGTGTGACCGAGGCAAAACGCGCGACCTGCAACGCTGCTGAAAACGGCTGACCAAACAACGCTCCTTTGCCGATCGCGTCGGCGACGCTGCCTGGATCTTCGAGCAGATCACGGGTGTCGCGCCACACGCGCTTGACGATCCGCTCCAACTCCGACGACGACGGCGGCTGCAGCACCAATGCCTGCATCTGTTGCGCGAACGCTTTCACCAACGCTGCGACGCGGTCGTGGCGCACGGCACCCGCGAGTTCGATCATGCCGTGGGCCTCGTACAGGTCCGACATCGCCCAGGCGCTGTAGGCGAGGCCGTCGCGATCGATCACCTCTTGCTGCAAGCGCGAAGCGGGGCCGTCGTCGAGCACGCGACCCAGCATCGCGTAGACCACCGCGTCATCGGCGGTAAAGCCCGGCGTTTTGAACGTGAGGCGCACCGACGTTTGCGCATCGTCGGTCTTGATGACGACGACATCCTTCGTCTGGTGCTGCTGCAACGTGGGCGGCGTACCGAACGCGGGCGACTCACCCGTCGGCAACGCACCAAAGGCCGCAGCAGCCGCCGCGACGACGACGGCGTGCTCCACCGGGCCCGCCACGCTGATCACGATGTTGCTGCCGCGGTACCACTGCTTGTGAAACTTCTCGACGAGCGCTGGCGTGATCTTCTTGAGCACGGCGGGCGTGCCCTCGATCGAGCGCGACAACGGGTGCTCGGCGAACAGCTGCCGAAATGCGGCGTTGTCGATGTCGATTTCCTGGCCGTCGTCGTCGTAGATCTCGGCGAGTTCTTCTTCGATGATGCCAAGCTCGGTGGCCATGCCTTCAAAGCGCGGCGCACCCAACATGTCGGCCAACAGCGTGAAGGCAGCGGCCACACCGTCGGGGTCGCAGCGCGTGTCGTACGTGACGCGATCGCGGTAGGTGGCAGCACCAATGTCGCCACCGAAGTCGTCGGCGGCGAGGCCCACGGCGCGGGCGTCGGCGTGATGTGCGGTGCCGCCGACG
>JBIKRQ010000374.1:0-6219 GCA_044349155.1 Myxococcota bacterium | reverse complement strand
CGCGCGGTCAGCGTCGTCGGCACCGATACCGGGCCCGGGACTGGCTTGGGGGCGGGAGGCGGTGGCGGTGCTGCACGCGGCGGTGCGACGGGCGCTGCTTTGACGGGTGCGGGTGCCGGCGGCGGCGCAGCGCGCATCGTCGTGGGGACGTCGGTGGGGGCCATCTGAACGAGATGCTTGTCGGCGAGCAGCGCCACCGCGATGCGCAGGTCGCCTTCGGAGAGGCCCATCGCAAACTGGATGTCGTGCATGGTGCGCTTGCCGTCGATCTGGTCGAGGACGAAGCGCTCAAAGGGGCTCAGCACCGAGAGGTCGGCCGCGGTCGGACGGCGCTCGAGCACCATCAACGGCGTGAGCAGCCGCTCGACGTCAGCACCGATGAACAGCTGCTTCTCGCCGACAGCGACGCCTTCATCGCTGTCTTCGAGGTCGGAGCTGTTGAGGTCCATGTCGAGCATGCGGATCTTGAGCTTCACGCTCTCGACGATGTTCGTCGGGTCGCCCAGCACGAGTGCTGTTTGCGTGCCGAGCAGCGCATCCATGCTGAACTGGTCGGTGGTGGCGAAGGGGTCGGGGCCCAGAAACGAGTCGCCCGCGCCGTCGGAAAACGGGCTCAGCGCCGGCGTGGCTTCGCTGTCCATTGATTTCGCGATCAACTCGAACGGCACATCCATGCGCTTCGTCGACGCTAGCGGTTGCGCGCGCGGCAGGTTGCTGTCGGGCACGTTGGCGAACGGGTCGATCGGAACGAGGCCAATGTCGGCGGGGTCGAGGGGCAATGGCGCGACGTCGGACGTGGCTTGCTGGTGATGCTTCGGCATGGAGTGGGTCATGGCGGCTCCTGAGAACGACCTGAGCCTACGTCAGTCCCGAATATGTGTGCGTGGTCACATGTCGATTTGAGCCTCGAAGAGAAACCCGCTTTGGGGTTTGTCGCCGAGGCGAGTCTCTTGAGGGGCGGGCGGGGAAACTTCCCCGCCGATCAATTCGGGGAGCGAAGCAACGACGGTGACAGAGCCATGACCTGCCCGACACGAATACGAAAACGAACACGAAAAACGGCACCCAAAAGGTGCCGCAGTTCGTTGCTTCGTGACTGGACGGTTCACTTGCCGGTGAGGTCGTCCAGCTCGCTGCGGCGGCTGATCACGCGGTTCGCCAACTTGTAGTCGACGGCTTCTTTGGCCGAGAGCCAGAAGTCGCGGTCGGAGTCTTTCTCGACGAGATCGAGGTTGCGGCCAGTGGCCTCGGCAACGATCTCGTTGTAGCGACGACGAATCTTGCTGATTTCGCGGGCCGTGATGTCGATGTCGCTGGCCTGACCACGCGTCGCCGTTGAGGGCTGGTGCAGCAGGAAGCGGGCGTTGGCCATGCTCAAACGCTTGCCCTCGGCCCCGCCGAGGTAGATGAGCACCGCCGACGACGCCACAACACCATTGGCGATCGTGATGATCGGGCACGGCGAGAAGCGAAACAGGTCGTAGATCGCGAAGCCGCTGTCGGCACTGCCACCCGGCGAGTTGATGAAGGCCGTGATCGGCTTGCTCGCGTCGCGGCGCTCGAGGAGCGTGATCATGGTGGCGACCTTGCGGTACAGCGCGTCGCTCACTTCTTCGGCGATGATCAGCGTGCGGGCGTCGAGCAGCTTGTCGTTGAGCGCGGGCTCTTTCTTCTTCTTGCCCGGGGCGGCCTCGTCGCCATCGTCGTCGTCGTTCATCCAGATAGGCATTGCGGCTCCTGCTGCTGCGCCCGCGCGGGGCGGTCCAAACCGTCGACGAGCGGCGTGCCCACGACGCGGCAGTCCTAACAAAGGCACAGGCTCGATGGCAAAGGTCGCGACCCAGGAATCAACCGTTGCTCGGTTGCGTCCGTCGCCGGGCACTCAGGGCGCAGCGCGTTCGACGGCATGCTTTTCGGCGAGGAGCGCGACGGCGATCTGCATGTCGGCCTCTGACAGACGCAGCGCGTAGCGGATTTCGTGCACGGACCGCACGCCATCGATGTTGTCGAGCACGTACTGCTCAAATGGGCTCAGTGGTGCTGCTGCCACGGGTCGGCGCTGCAGAATGACCAGCGGCGAAACGAAATCCTCAAGGTTTTCCGAGGCATCGAGGTGAGCGGCTGACATCATGTGAACCTCTTCAGGTCCACGCGAGCCGCGCGCTGAAATTTCTCCTGATCTCTGCTCGATCTCTGCTGGCGTTTGGCCCAGTCGGAAGCAGACACGTGACGCGCCGTCGCGGCGGTTGCGCACCGCGGGCAGGACGCTGTTAGGGTGCGCCACTTCGTCGGAGGCGCTTCTGTGCTGTTTGCCTCGCTCCTGAATCTGGCCGTCGCTGTCGGTGCTGCCACCGCTTCCCCGTTGCCCAAAGACCCGCTCGCCATCGCCGCCGTCGACGTCGAAGCGCCACCGGTGTTTCCGCTCAAAGACATCAAGCCCGGCTTGCGCGGCAGCGGCCACACGGTGTTTTCGTCGCAGCGTGGACCTGAGCCGTTCTCGTTCGAGGTCCTCGGCGTCATGCGCGGCTACCTCGGCCCCGGCGAGGACTTGATCATCGCGCGCTTGATCGGCGAGCAGATTGAGCGCACGGGTGTTATCGCGGGCATGTCGGGCAGCCCCGCCTACATCGACGGCAAGCTCGTCGGGGCGGTGGGCTATCGCTTCGGTCAGTTCACCAAAGACGCCATCGCCGGCATCACGCCCATCGAGCGCATGATGACCGCGGCACCGTTGCCCACCACGTCGTCAACGGCGCTGCGCAAGCCCGTGTTTGCCGACACGCCGTGGGGACGTGCTGAGCCCATTGCTGTGCCCATCAGCGTCAGCGGCCTCGACCCGTCGGTGGCCCAGGCGTTTGCGCCGCTGTTGGCCGAACGTGGCTACGGCCCGCTGGTTGCCGCGGGTGCTTCGACGTCGTCGACCGATGCGGCTCCGGTGCGCTTGTACGCCTCGGGCCCCATCGCCGGCTTGATGGTCGACGGGGACATCAAGATGGCTGGCATCGGCACGGTGACGTGGGTGAAGGGCAACCGGTTCCTCGCCTTTGGCCATCCGTTTTTGGGCACAGGGGCTTCGGCCATGCCCATCAGCAACGCCGAGATCGTCACGACGGTGGCGTCGGAGGCGGGCTCGTGGAAGATGGGCCAGGCCACCGGTGCTGTCGGCCGCCTCACCGACGACCGCCTGCATGCCATCGCTGGCACCATGGGCGATGCGCCGCCGACGGTGCCCGTGACGTTGTCGTTTGACGTGCCCGGCCCGCGCAAAGCCGACGACGCGCGTACGGCGCTGCACTTTTCGGTGATGGACCACCCCACCGACACGCCGCTGTTCTCGGCGATTGCGATCGCCAACGCGCTGCAGAACCGCATCAGCGTCGAAAAGGGCGGCACGTTCGACGTCGCCATTTCGGTCACGCTGTCGACGGGGAATGTGGTGCCGCTCACCGCACGCATCGCCGACGAAACCGCCGACCCAGCACTGCCCACCGCGTTTGCGGTGCTCGCCGCCCTCACCACGCTCACCGACAGCGACTTCGTCGAGGCGAAGCTCCGCGCGGTTGATGTCAAGGTGCGCGGCCGCAGCGATGTCGACCGCATGAAGATCGTGTCGGCGGCGGTGTCGTCGTCGGCGCACGCTGGCGAGGCTGTCGACGTCGTGGTGCGCCTGCAGCAGTGGCGCGCTGGTGCGGTTGAGCGACGTGTGCCGTTGAAGGTGCCGCGCAATTTGGCGCCAGGTACCTACGTCGTCGTCGTCGCAGGCGATGTGGCGGCGTCGCGCATCGAGCGTGAAGGAGGGCTCGTGGCGGTGCCCACGTCGTTTGCCGACGAGGTGGCGTTGCTCACGGGGCGTCCGCCGCCGGGGTCGTTGTCGGCGTACCTGGTGCGCGATGAGTCGAGCCCGCGGTTGCAGGGGCAGCCCGTGCAGGGCCTGCCGTCGTCGATGTTGGAACTCGTGGGCGGCACGGGCGGGTCACTCGGTGTGGGCGCGTTCGAAGAGCGTGCTTCGCGCCTCGCTCGCGTGGCCGATGACGGCGTGATCATTGGCGAGGCCAGCGCCCGCCTTGTCGTCGTCGAATAGCTCGTCGCTTTCACGTCGCATTTTTGCAGTTTTGGTTCTCGTTTTTGGAGGTTGTGTGAAGAGTCGTTCGTGCGGGCAGGTGTTGATGGCCCTCGCTCTGGCCGTGGCTGCGGCTCCGGTGTCGGCGAGTCAGACCCAGATTCACGCCGTCGAGGGCAGCGAGCTGTTCTCCGGTGAGCTCGAAGGCGCGAGCATCGGTGGCGACTTCCGCATCAAAAGCGGACCCGACACGAAGGTGATTGCCGAAGGCCTGAGCGGTGCTGTTCTCGCTGTCACGCGCGCTGGCGATGGCCAGCTGTACGCGGCCACCGCGGCGCCTGGGAAAGTGGTGCGCGTCGAGAGCGGCAAGGCCGAAGACGTCTATGTCGCCGACAAACCCCTCGTCACGGCCCTCTTGCCCGTCGGCAAGGGCACGCTGGTGGCGCTGTTGGCTCCCGACGCGGGGGCTGAGGTCATCGAGCTCGCGACGAAGAAGCACACCCGCGTTGCTTCACCCGTGAAGCTGTTGCTGGCAGGCGCTGTCGTCGACGACGTGGTGTACGCCGTTGGTGGCGGCGACGACGGCGGTGTCGTGCTCAAGCTGGCCCCCGGCGCGAAGGCCTTTGAAACCATCGCGACCACGAAGGAGCCGCTGCGCTCGATTGCCGCGCGCAAGGTCAACGGCAAGGTCATGATCGTCGTTGGCGGCGGCGACGAGGGCGTGGTCTCCGTCGTCGACGGCACCAGGGTGCGCGCGCTGCTCGACGCTGCCCCTGGCGAAGTCACGGCGTTGGCGATCTCGCCTGACGGTGTCGTGTTTGCTGGCATGACCGACGGCGACGGCAAGCTCTCGAAGCAGGCCAGCGCCAAAGTGCGCGAAGATGCCGACGACGACGAGAAGGGTGCCAAGAAGGCGCCCAAGGCCCGCAAGGTGCGCGGCGGCGAAGTCTGGCGGATTGCGGCCGACGGCGGCGTGCGCCTGCTGTTTCAGAGCAAGACCCACGGGCCCTACGCCCTCGCTGTCGACGCCACCGGCAAGCGCGTGCTGGTGGGCACGGGCCCCGAAGGTCGCCTGCTCGACATCGCCGCCGACGGCAGTGCGCGGCCTGGCGTGCTGACCCGCAAAGAGGGCACCGATGAAATCACGGCCCTCTTCGTCGACAAGGCCGGCATCATCGCTGGCACGAGCCACTCCGGCAGCGTCCTCTTTGTCGGCAACAGCACCCGTGCTTCGACGGCGTGGTTGAGCCCGGTGCTCGACGCAGATGGTCGCGCACGGCTCGGTGCACTTCGGGTGCGGCTTGAACGTGGCAGCGCTCGTGTGCAGGTGCGCACCGGCAACACCAAAACCGTCGACGACAGTTGGAGTGCGTGGTCGTCAGCACAGCCGGCTTCTGCAGCTGGCGCAACACTTGCCGCCACCCCAGCAGCCTACGCGCAGGTTCGCGTTGAGCTCGGTGCCGATAGCGAAGTCTCCGCCGTGCACCTGGCCTACCTCGTCGACAACCGCGCGCCCGAGATCGCCAACATCGACGTGCTCGCTCCGGGCTGGAAGCTGATCGCGAACCCGCGTGATGCCCCCGAAAGCCGCTCGGTCACCTTTGGCGAAAAGCCATTTGCGAAGTTCCTCGATCGCCGTGGCGGACAGAACCCCACGTCGGAAGAACGCGGCTACGGCAAGCAGTCCTTCGACGTCGGCTACCGCAGCGTCTACGCCTACGCCGAAGACGCCGACAAAGACGCGCTTCGCTACCGCTTCTGGCTGGCTCGTGCGCAAAAGGGGGCCGCCCCGTCGTCGTGGCAGCTGTTGAAAGACTGGTCGGAGCAGCCCTTCGCCTCGTTCGAAGCCAGCCGCCTCGCCGACGGCGACTACCAGGTCAAGATCGACGTCGACGACAGCCCCACCAATGGGCCCGTGCGCTTGTTGTCTGACTCGCAGGTGTCCGCACCGTTCGTGGTGAGCCACCAGGCACCGAAGGTGAGTGCCACGTCGGCAGCGCGTTCGTCGTCGACGATCAAGGTCAAGTTCGCCATCGACGCTGGCCTGCCGCTCGTGTCGGTGCGCTGCACCACCGGCCTTGGCGAGTGGCTCCCGCTCGATGCGATCGACGGCCTCGTCGACACCGCGAGCGAGCGTTTCGACACGACGATGTCGTCGA
>JBIKRQ010000062.1:0-22822 GCA_044349155.1 Myxococcota bacterium | reverse complement strand
GAGGTTGCGGTCGGCGGCACGCGCCATGTACGGCGTGCGATCGATCTCGACGTCGGGCTCGGGCTCGGGCTCGGGCTTCTTGTCGGCCTTTGGCTTCTTTTCCACCTTCGGCTTGTCGGCCTTGGGCTTCTTTTCCACCTTCGGCTTGTCGACCTTTTTCGGCGGCGGGGCCTCGAGGTCCTCGAGCGCGAAGTCGAACTCGCCGCCCATCGCCCCTTCGCTGGGCTTGTTGTTCTTCATCAGCGCTTCGCTCAACGCGTTGCGCTTGAGTTCCTTCAGCTCGTTGGGCTCGATCCACGCCGACGACGCGGTGACTTTTGCCACCGGCAGGATGTGCATGAAGTCGTTGAGGCGCTCGCCACGCTCGGTGAACGCGAAGGTGCTGTCGTCGAAGCGCCACACCTGCTCGCGCACGCCGGTGAGCACCTTCACGGGCTTGTCTTTGTCTTCGCCGGGGATGCTCAAGATCTGTGCTTTGCGGCGCACGAGGATCTCGGTGGCGCCATCTTCCTCGAGGTCGGCGAAGTACCAGCCGCCGCGCGGGTCGCCGTATTTGACGATGCTGTCGTCGCGTTCCCACTCGTCGCGCTCGTCGACCTTCTTGCTGCGGTTGAGCACCGACGTGAACGTCTGCACGAGCTTGCCGTCTTTGTGGCCATACACGCGCACGCGTTTGACCTTCTCGTCGGGGGTTTCATCCACCACCTCGACGATCACCTGCTGGGCGGGTGACGACGTGGAGACCTGCACGCCCTTGAAGGTGACGAGGTCTTTGCCGCCGACAGGCTCGAGCACCTGGGTGACCACCGCCCCCTCTTTGTTCTCGCCGACGACGAGCAGGCGCAGACCGCGGTCGCCTTTGGCGATCACAAGCAGCTCACGGCGGGTGTCACCGTCGACGTCGATGTCGGCGAACTTCACCATCTCGAAGCCCTTGAGCTTCACCGCCTCGGCAGTGGTGCGCCGAGACGACGCCTTTTGCGCCAGCGCCGACGTCGACAGCAGGCCACACACGAGGAGAGCAAGGGGCAGACGTGCAGAGGACATGCTCGGGGTATAGCCGACTTGATCTCGGAAACGGTAAGCGCGGGACCGCCTGCGGTAGATGCCCTCGGGATGACCAACATGGCTTCCATGTGAAGCACCTGAACCGCATTCACTCGCTTCTCATGTTGAATGATTCGACCATTTCAGATCGAATTCATGCTGGTATTCGAGCACTTGTCGATGCAACAGGCATTCTAATTCATGGAGCTAGCGTGCCGCCAATCCCATGAATATCAACATGAATTCGACCCGAGTGGTCGAACTCGCATTCACTTCCCGCAACCCAGAACACATGAAATATGCACCGATCTCGCATGCGGGTGCGCGTGATTCTCAATGGCGTCAACCGCTGCGCGCGAGTTCCTGCGCCCACGCCTGCACGAGCGGGCTCAACAGCGAGCGGTCGCGCGCGTCGTTCCAGCGAACGAACACCCAAACGCCACCGAGCTGTGTTGGTTCGATCCCCGCGGCGGTCCAGGCGTCGAGGATGGCTGGATCGCTCGTGACTTGTGCCGCCGAATCGCTCAAGCGCCAGGGCGCATCGCTGTCGAGCGGCTGAGCGGGATCGAGAAGCAGCGCGTCGTCATCGCCGGGGCCTGCGTCGTCGAGCGGATGGAGCAGGGCGTAGTGCGACGCAACGGTGTCGTCGTAGGTGCCGGTCTTCAGCATCACGACAAACCGCGCACGTTTGGCTGGCGGCAGACGCCGGTACGCGCGCAGCAACGGCGACAGCGACGATGTCACGCGCGGCCACGGTGCTATCCCCGGCAGCCATTCCTCCTTCAGCGCCAACTGCACGAGTCCCTCGCTCGCGTCGGAGACGAGATCGCCGTACAGCGTCGTCAGCGAGAGTCCCGACAACGTGTAGTAGTAAAACGCGTGAGCGAGCTGGTTCAGCACGCGCGGCGTCCACGGCTCGTCGACGTCAGGCATCAACAAACGCAGTGCCATCGCCAAACACGTCAGTTGGCACCCTTCGTTGCCGATGGTGTTGCCCTCGGGATACGCGCGCATGAGTGCCGCAGCATCTTCGGGCGTCTCGCCGTTGAGCTCGATGGCGGCGCGCAACACCTGGTCGCGATCCCACATCAAGTCGCTGCTCCACTGCGGGTCGTCTTGCCGGTAGGGCAGTCCCGTCAGGTCGAGCGTGAAGTCGGGCGTCGAGGCGAGCGCGACATCGAGGGCGTCGTCACACACGCCAGTGGTCGAGGGTGCCGCACAGCCACTCAAGGCTGCGCCAACCAGGGCACCACCGCCTTGCAGCACGCGTCGACGGGGAAGTGTCTTGTGGCGCCACGGCGGAGTGTTCGACGACATGCAAGCCTCGCAAGGAGCGTCGTGATGCTTTCACGCGCGTGCAGCGGTTGTCGATCGCCACGTCGTCGTCTCGAGCGGTCGTCGTTGCTTTATGCCTGCGCTTCTTTGCGCACGGCGAGGGCTTCCATGGCCAAGCGCACGACCAGAGGCCCAAGGATGGCGCCCCAGGTGCCAAAGACGGTGAGTCCGCCGAGCAGCGCGATGAACAGCAGCAACAGCGGCATCTTCAGCGCACCAAGGCGCGTGAACAGGGGACGCGCGACGTTGTCGACGACGCTGATGACGCCCACGCCAAGCACAATCATCACGATGCCCTTCACCACGTGGTTGGTGAGGAAAAACGAGATCGATAGCGGCAGCCACACCAACGCGCTGCCGACGACGGGGATCACCGAAGCGATGCCCGTGATCGGCCCCAGCACCCACGCGCGTGGCACGCCCAGCAGCAGGTACACGATGGTGGCGACGAGCCCCTGCAGGGCTGTGGTTAGCCCCACGCCCAGCAGCAGGCCTCGACCCGTTTCGTGAAACGCCGCAGAGAGCCGATGGGTGAGGCTCAGCGGCAACGGCGCGTGCTCTTGCAGCCACTGCCACACCACCTTGCCGTCGACGAGGAACGTGTAGACGGCGGCGAAGTAGACCAGCACCGACAGCAACGCGAGCGACGTGGCTCCCGCGATGCTGGTGCCCAGCGCCCACGCTTGTGCGCCGTACTGGCGCGCGAGTTCGACGGCGTCACTCATGTTCGTGGGCAAGCGAAAATGCTCGCCAACACCAAGCGCACCGCCCGAGAGTTCCTGCAGAGCCCCCTGCGCCGACGGCGCAACCAGCAACGACGCGGTGAGTTCTTGTGCGCCCGACACGACGGCGACGACGAGGACGGTGAGTGGACCGGCCAGCGCGAGCATCAACGCAAAACACAACAGCGCCGCCGCGGGACGCTCGTGGCCACGCAGCAGTCGCGTGGTGCGGGCCAGCAGCGGTCGAGCGATCATGGCGGTCCACGCTGCGAGCACGAGGGGCGCCCACAGGGGCCAGATCACGACGACGGCGGCCAGCGTGAGCACGAGCGCGGTCGCGCGCGTCGCGGTGGACGTGGTGGTCGAAGAAGGTGCGGCGCGGTTCACGCGGTTCATGAGGGCAACCTACATCCACAGTGCGCCGACGAGAGCGTCACGAGCCCGTCACGAGCCCGGGGAAGCGCTGCAGGTAGCGCACGAAGCTCGGGCTCACGTCGACGGCCGCCAACTGCTCCGGCGTGCGCGGGGCCACGATCGGCCCCTGCCCCTCGACGAGGACGTGCTGCACCCAGTCGGGATCGAGGATGGCCGCACGGCCCACGCACACGAGTTCAGCACCCTTTGCTTCAAGGGCAAAGGCTTCGGCCTTCGTCCACACGCCGCCCGCCGCGATGATCGGCACCGACGACGACAAGGCCTGGCGAAAGATCGTGGCGGTGTGCTGCTCGGGGTACTTCGCGCTGTTCTTTGCCCCCGTCCACAACGACAGGTGCACGAAGTCGATGCCGTCTTCCACCAACCACTGCGCGGTCTGCAGCACGTCGTCGAGGTCCATGCCGCGCGCATGACCGCGGTCTTCGGCCGAAAACCTCACGCCGACAACAAAGCCCGGCTGCACCTGTTGGCGAATGCGCTGCGTGATGGTGCGCAGCACGAAAGCTCGACGCTGCACGTCGCCACCGAAGGCGTCGGTCCGCGTGTTGTGAAAGCGCGACAGGAACTGACACAGCAAATAGCCGTGGGCCGCGTGCAGCTCGACACCGCCAAAGCCCGCGCGCTCCGCACGCACCGCACTGCTCACAAACGCGGCGATGGTGGCCTCGATCTCGTCGACGCTGAGGGCTTCGGGTGTTTCGAAGTCTTTGGTGCCTTCTTCGACAAACACCGACGGTGCCTGCGGCACGTGGCCCGTCAACCTCGACGGCGAACGCACGCCGCCGTGCTGCAACTGCACGATGCCGAGGGCACCAGTCGCAGCGATGGCCGCCGCCAACGGACGCACGCTGTCCTCGTGGGCATCGGTGCACAGACCGAGTTGACCGTCGAAGGTTTTGCCGCGCGGCTGCACATACACCGCACAGGTTTCAACGGTGCCGAAGCCGCCAGCAGCACGGCGCACCAGCCAACGCTGCTCGTCGAGCGAGAGGGTGCCGTCGTCGTGGCTTTGGCCGTTGGTGAGCGGGGCGAGCACCGCGCGGTTTTTGACGGTGGTGCCGCAGGGGAAGGTGAGTGGAGTGAGCAGCGCGGTCATGGCCGCCGTCGTAGCAGCGCACCGTCGTCGATGCACCGGCCCGCTGGCTTCGCGACGATGGCATGGCTACAGTTGACGCATGGTTGCCATCACCATCAACGTCGATCTTGAAACGCTGGAGCGCGCCAGAACGCTGGCCGAGCGCGATGGCCGTCCTGTCGACGAGGTCGTCAGCGAGCTTGCCGCTGAGGCGATCGTCAACGAGGAGCGGCTCGCGTCGCAGGACAACCTGCACCCCGAGTGGCGTGCCGAGATCGCTCACCGTCTTTCAGCGATCGACGACGGCTCTGAGACCTTCAAGCCTGCGGCACAGGCCATCGCAGACATCCGTTCGAGGTTCGGCTGGTGAAGCGCGCCGTGCTGTCAGCACGAGCTGAGCTCGACATCGTCGCTGCAGTCACCTGGTACGAGAGCGAGCGTGCTGGCCTGGGTGAGCGGTTTCTCGAGAGCGTTGACGCTACCCTGTCAACGTTGGGCGCTCGCCACCCTCGTCGGCTGTTCTTCGAAGCACGCAAGGACTTGTGGTGGGTGCCCGTCGGGCGTTGGCCCTACACGATCCTCTTCGTTGGTCGCGATGGCGATGACCTCCTGCGCGTCTTTGCCGTCACGCACGAACGACGAGCTCCAGGACACTGGCGCAGCAGACTCGCTGAGTTCGACTGACTCAAGCGTGTGGGTGCAGGTCGGTGTGTCCCGCGGTCGTCGTGGCAAAATGGTCATGGCACGATCGGCTTATGGGGCACGAACGCGTTCAACGTTTCCCTCGGCATCGGGTGCAGCTCGTGATCGATCTGGTCGATGCGACGTCGTACCGGTCGGCCACTGTGGTTGATCTGTCGCTTGGGGGCGCGCGCATTGTCGACCGCACGCCACCTCGACAAGGCGCGCAAATTCGCCTGCGCATCAGCCTGCCCGATGCCTACATCGCCGTCGTTGCGCGCGTGGTGCATGTGGTGCGCGAGCGCGATCGCTTTGGCCGCCCGGCCGGCATGGGCGTGGCCTTCGAAGCCAACGACGGCGTGGTCGATGTGCTGCGTCGCTATCTGGATGGCGTGGCCCGCCAAAACGGCGAGGAAGATGGTGCGTCGTGGGCTGCCGCCGCCCAATGTGCCTGGCCCTGTCGAGTTGTAGGCGTTGCGGCTCATCCCGAATGACCATTGAACACCGACCATTGAGGTCATTCGGGATAACCTGCGGAGCGGAGTTGGGGTGGGGCCCCACGCTTCGTGGGGCGGGGGCTGCATCAGCCCCCGAAAGAGCACATCCCGATGTCTCCGTGATCGAAGATCATGGAGACATCGGGATCAGGCGCGCACGTGCATCGACGGATAGATGGGCTTGCCGCAGCCGTTGACCTCGAGCTTTTGCACCTTCACCGGTGCTGAGCCCACCGACACCTTCACGGTGTGCAGGTTCGGGTTGTCGAGCAGGCTGAAGGCACCACCGACGTCACGCAACTTCGGCAGCTCGACGAGGGTGAGCCCCGCGTTGCTGTGAATGTGCAGGTACTTCGTGAGCCGCACGAGGGCTGGCAGCACGATCTCTTTGAGCGCCCCGTTGTGCTCGATGATCAGCGCCCCGCCGACGGTCTGCAGCCTGGGAAAGCAGATGCGCTCGAGGTCGTCGTTGAAGCCGATGTACAGCGTGTCGCCGACGTGTTCGAGGGCTGTGGCTTGGTCAAGCGTGAGGGGCATGGACCCTCAATGGCTCTTGAGGCTCTCGAACGTCAAGCGGCCCTCGACGGTCTTGAGGTCGCGCAACGCCAGCAGATCGGCGTTTTTGATCGTGCCCTCGATGGCGAGGCTGCCACCCACGCGCACCACACCGTCGAGCTGATGCAAGGCGGCACGGGTTTCGATGGTGACCGAGCCCGACAGCACCGGGCCTTCGGCGGTTTTGACGACGACCGGACCAACCGGTGCTGCCCGCTCAGGCGAGGCCGTGGCCCGCAACCGCGCGACCAGCTGGCTGAGGGCTGCCCCCTCGACCGGAGCGGCCAACGACAGCGCAGAACCGGCGACAGCGTCGAACGTGGCGGCTTGCTGGGTGGAAGCGGGCGTTGCGGCCGAAGCAGGCTCAGAAGGCGCTACCGGCGCTGCAGCGGTGGTTGGCGCTGCGGGTGCCACCTCGGGCCGACGGAACGGCAGCACGCGACCGGTGGTCGTGTCTGCGGGTCCTTTGGGGCCGATGGGTGGCGACATTCGCTGCTCCTGCCGTGATGGCGTGTGCGGAGTCTACCGGGCAGGCCTGCACTTTGGCCGACGGTGGGCGTGAAAATGTTTGCCCACATCAGGGCGGACACACACCGACACCAACGCGGCGCGTTGCAGTGCCTTCGGAGTGCGGCTCAGCGGCAGCGTCCGGTCAGGTGTTCCACGAGCAGATCGACGTAGGCCGACTCGCCGATGGTGTGGGGCACGTCGGCCTCTTCGCCCTCGCGCAGCCAGTTGCCGTGGGCGGCACCCTCGACCTCGAGCATGGTTTTGTCGGCGCTGTCAGCGGCGGCAAAGACCTGGCGGCCGAGCTCGATCTGCACCGTGAAATCCAACGTCCCGTGCAACTGCAGCAACGGCCCGCGGTACGTGGTGAGCTTGCTGATGTTGTCCCAACCACCGCTGGTCACAAACGAGCCCGGCACGCCGGTGAAGGTGCTGTCGGCGGTGAAGGCCTCAACGCTGGGCCAGGGTGCCTCCAGCATGAGCGTGCACGGTGGGGCCTGCACCGCCATCTCGACGGCCGACAAGGCCCCCGCCGAGTACCCGTACAGCGCGAGAGGCTGCTCGGGGTCGAGGCCCTCGGCGGCGAGGATCTCGGGGACGAAGGCCAACGCCGCGTCGGCATCGCTCATGAACAGCGCTTCGGCGGGCTCTTTGGTGTCGGTGCTCTTGCCGAAGCTGCGGTAGTCGACGGCGATGACGTTGGCGCCCGTCTTCGCGAGCAAGGCCACGCGGTTGAGGTAGTGCTCGATGCCGCCGAAGTTGCCGTGGGAAAACACGATCGTGAACGCCCCGGTGCCGTCGCTGTTGGCGAGCGGGCCGTTGCCGCCAGGCACGAACACCGCGTCGTTGGTCTCGCCGTCACTCAGCGGAATCGGATGGTGCGCGCTGCCTGCGGGCAAGCCGAACTTCGCGAAGTCGAAGTCGTCGTCGCAAGCACTGCACATGTTCTTGTCGTCGCAGATCTCGTCGTCGTAGCCCGCCGCGCAGGGCTTGCCGTTGAGCACAAACGAGTCGAGGTCGAAGCAGCCCGACGTCAGCGTGGACGTGGCAAGGGCCAACAGCAGAGCGCGTGTGTGGGTGGTGTTCATGGCTGGGCTCCTGCTTCGGTCGTCGTCGTCGTCGTCGTCGTTGGGTCTTCGTTCACTTCGGACGGTGGTTCTTTGCCGCCGTTGACGATCGCCGCAAACAAGTCGGTGAACTCCACCGCGATGCCGGCGTTGAGCGCGAAGGCGCCGTTGTCGTTCGGGCCGACGTAGTTGACGACGGCGTAGCGCGTGTCGGTGGTGGGCGACAGCCAACGGCCCTCGACCTGCAGGCGCAACCAATCCACACCCGGATGAACTTCAAGCCCGGCAAACGGCGCGAGCTTGAGCGTGCGGTCCTCGACGTCGATCGGCACGTAGGCCGTGACACCGCCGTACACGAGGGAGCCGTAGACCTCCCAGCTCGCGGTGAGATCGGTTTGCGACATCGCCCACGCGTCTTTGTCGACTTTGCGCGTGTCGAAGATGTTGGTGAAGAAGAACAAGCGCTCGCCGACGGAGACGACGGGGACCAGCGGGTGTGGCGCGTCGTAGAACTGAAACGTGGTGCCCACGTGGCCGCCCGCAGCACCAAACAACGTCGGCAGCAGGTGCACGCCGTAGTTGACGTCGAGGTGCTCGATGAAGCCATGGCGGCCTTCGACGGTGATGTTGGGCAACGGGATGGTGGCCACCCCCGGCACGTCGGTCAACGCGCCACCGACGGTCACCGCCGCCGCGTGCTCGCCCGGCTTGAGCGGTCGCGCGTTGTTGAAGGTGGTGCACCCGCTGCCCACAAGGGCCACAGCGGCGACGAGAGAGGGAAGCTGCTTCATCGAGTTCATCGAAGTTCTCGTTGTGGTCGTCATGGTGAAGCCACGGTGTCGGCAAGGCGTGCACGAAACTGGATGGTCTGGCCGCTCACCACACGGCCACCGCTGATGCCCACCACCGACGACGTTGTGGCCGCTGTGGGCACCTCGATGCGGCGCACCTCGCCGGGCAGCAAGCCAAGCAGGGATGTGGTGCTGCTGACCCCGTCGACCACGACGAACGCGTCGTAGTACGGCGGGGCGATGCCGGTGTTTTCGACGTCGATGCGGGTGGTGGTCGACGACGACGAATAGCCGACGATCTGAAACGCGTAGCCCAGCGACAGCCCCGCTTGCTTGATGCGCGCGGCCGACTGGTACTCGGGCTGGTCAGCACCAATCATGTAGCTGATGTGAAACTGCGACGAGAGCTGCTCGAAGGTGCGGCCGTACAGGCCGTCGACGTCGAGGGCGTGCTGCTGATCGAAGTCGCTGTAGTAGCTGAGCTCACCGCCGTGGGGAGCTTGCTTGAAACGATCGTCGACCTGCAGCGTGGCCCAGTTCACGGCGTTGTAGGCGGCGTGCTCCTCGCTCATGAACGAGTCGTCGAACAAGCCAAAGCCAAGCGCCAGCATCGAGGGTGTAGCAGCGAGGGGCGAATACTCGTCGTCGGCCGCGTCGATCGACACGCTCCATTTCAATGTATGGAACTGTTCGTTCATGTGAGCGAAGAAATCCTGCTGAAACGCTTTGGTGGGGAACTGCACGCCCAACTCATGGGGGGCGTCGTAGATGTGGTACTCGTCCCACAAGCCGAAGCCGACCTGCAGGAACGCCAGACGCAGATCGTCGTCGTAGCGGGTGGCCACTTCGCTGTAGAACTCGAGATGAAAGCGCTGCAGCTCGGCGTTGCCCCAATCGGGAAAGCCGGTGGGTTGGCCTTCGCTGTCGGCGGTGGTCTCGTGGTAGTCGCTGCGGTCTTTGATGTACTGCGGAACCGCGGTGGGAAACCCGGGATACACGTAATAGAAGCGGACGATGCTCTGGTGGCCGCGGGCTGCCACGCGATCGAGCAAGGCATCAACACCCGACCAATCCCACGTCGACGGATCGGGCCCGGTCACGACGTCAGATGGCTTCATGTAGGCGTATTCAAGCGCAATGGTGCCGTCGCGTTTGACGTCGTCGTCGTCGTAGGTGCCGTCCCACAACACGATGCCGGTCTGCGGTTGCACCTCGGTGATGTCGGCGTGCAGGGGCAACAGCGTGAAGCCTTCCTCGGGCTCGGGCTGCGGTTGGTCGACGTCGTCGTCGTCGGGATCGACTGGTGGCTGCTCGCAACCAGCGCACGCCAACATGACTGCCACAGTCAACACAACACGCATGGGCAGGAGCTTGTCACTCCGACCTGCAAACGCCCAGCAGCGCCCCCTCATCGCGGCGCTGGCAGTCTGAACCGGGGCAGTCGTTGTCGGCCCGGCACACGGTGCCAGCTCCCTCGCCGGGGAGGCACTGCTTCGTCGTCGTATCGCACGCGAGGCCGAAGCCGCATGTGAACGAGCTGAGGCATGGCGCACCGGCGTTGCCACGCAGAACGCAGCTGCAGGTTTCTTCTTCGAACACGTGGTCGACCTCGTCGAGGCACGAACCGAGGCTCGTGGGGCAACGACACAGCCCATCGGTGCAGGCGACGTCGATCGGCCAGGCGGTGTCGGCGCTGTTGGTGCAGTCCTCGCGCTCGTCGCAGGATTGCGGCTCGCGCCTGTCGGTCGTGGGCAGGCAGACGGTGTCGCTCTGGTTGACGATCACGCATTGCTGCCCAGCGATGCAGTCTTCAGCGCCGCTACAGAATTGGCCGACACGTTCTGGCGTGCACGACGTGAGCAACGCGAGGAACATCAAGTGGCCGCGCATCATGGACCTCCATCGGCAAGCATGGTTGCTCCCAGCACTGCAGCCGCGATGCCGGCAACGCCGATCACACCGCCAACCACAAACATGGGCACAGCACTGTCGGCCGCTGCACGGGCGTCGATCACCGCGTGGGCATTCTGTGCTGTCGGCTGTGCCACCCACGCGTCGCTCGCCGTGGTGAGAGCGGTGAGGTTGCTCGAGGCGATGACACCAAACACGACACCAACCGCAACGCCGACCACGCCACCGCCCGTCACGATGATGCCTGGCACGTCAACAGCACCGCCCGACGACGGCGTTGCGCCAGCGGCAGACGAGGTGCGCAACGGCAACGCGCCCGCGGCTTCGGCAAGCAAGGCGTCGACGAGGTGATCGGTACCGTCGAACAACGTCGACAACGAGCCCTGCTGCGACGCGAGCGCCACCGTGCGACCGCTGTTGTTGTCGAAGACATCGAGACGCATCAGCTGGTTGTCGCCCAGGCGCACCACGCGGCTGTAGGCGACATAGCGGGCCCCCATCGCGTTGGCGATCTCGGCCAGGCACGACGAGGTGTCGCACCCTGCGGCCTGCTGCTCGGCCCCCAACTGCGCCCGCGCCGCCAGCGCCCGCATCGACTGCACGTCGAGGTCGAGACGCCGCGTGAGCGCCAACGTCAACGCTTCGCCCAGACCGTCACGGTCGACGGGCGGCAGGTGTGCAGCGTCGACGTCGAGCACCAGCAGCAAGGCGCGCTCTTTGGCCGCAGACAGTGGCGCTGGTGAAGCAACTTCAGTTGACGGCGCAGCGTCTGACGCGCTCGGCGTCGGCGTCGGCGTCGGCGACGTCGGGGGCGCGGCGAGCGCCAGAGCAGCCAGGAGAGGCAGAAACACCATGGCCGAGGCGTAGCACGCTGGGCACGTTTACGGCGTCGTCGCCATCAACCGGTTCACGAAGCCAACGAGCAGGTCGGCGTCGAGGCCATCGGGATCGCGCAGGCCGTCCTCGTCGTACCAACTGTCGTTCGCCTCGGGGTGCGGGCCCACCAGACCTGCAGCACCAGCACCGTGCTCGGCGATGAGTGCGGCTGGATGCCCACTCGCAAACGTGGCTTCGACGACGACACCGGCTGCATCGTCGTCGAGAATGAACTGCGGCGGGTCTTGCGCGTACATCGCGCGCGGCGAGCCACGCCACGTCACGGTGGCGATCTGAGCAGCGTCGCTGGGGAACTCGCTGTCGGTATCGCCCGGGAACAGCGACAGCCCCGGGACAACGCCGTCGTCGTCGAGGGACCTCCCCGCCAGATACGCGCCCATGCACATGCCGAGGTAGTGGCCGCCGCTGCTCACCCACTGCTCCAGCCGGGCCCAGGTGTCGTCGGGGAACGCAGCGCGTGCAGCGAGCAAGTCCTGCCCGCCACCGGGCTGCGCGTACAACGCGGTGCGCGCCAACGTGTCGGCGGTGATCTCGTCGACCGTGGCGATGACGACGTCGAAACCCGCCGTGGTGAGTACTGCCCCGAGCGCCTCAGAGCAGCCATCGCACCCCGCCGGGCCGCTGTAGACCAGCGCTTGTGGTGCGGTCGCGTTGGTGCACGACGTCGTCGCGCAGGCGAAGGCGCAGAGAAGCATTTGGGTGTGGCGTCGCAGCAACGTGGCGCAGATGTCCATCGCAGCAGTGTATGCGTTGAATCCAGCGACGTGCACTGCGACACTTGAGCGATGCTGGTGCTTGCGCTCGTCGCTGCTGCTGTTGTGTCTGCCTCGCCCGGCGTGCTCGGTGCCGACCCGCGCGAAGTGGTGCTGTACCGCCCGGGCCCGCACCCCGCGGGCGTGGCGCGCGGCACCTTCGTCGACGACAACCGCGGTTTATATCTGCCAGCTACACCGCGCAGCGACAACGTCATGTTGTGGCCCGACGTGCGCATGGCCGATGGTCTGGTGCGCGCGCGCTTCGTGGTGGGCAAGCACCTGAAGAGCACCGTGCTGGTGCGCGCCCGCGCCGATGCGCTCACATCAACGACGACGACCACGACGACCGATGCGACCGATGCGATCGACGAGCTCGACGGCGGCTACGGCATTGAACTCGACGGCAGCGTGCTGCGTCTGCGCCGCACCGAGCACCGCATGGATCGCCTGCTTGGTGTTGAAGCGACGCTGTCGACCAAGCCTGCTGCTGGCAGCGTCGTGGAAGTGGCGGCCCTCGTGGTGGGGCCGTGGCTGTCGGTCACCGTGTACGACGGGGCGAGCATGAAGCCGTTGGCGCACGTCGAGGCCGTCGACCGTGGCTTTGTCGTCGGTGCGGTGGGCGTGCGCATGGCGCGACAGCAGGACGAGGCCAGCAGTCTGCAACTGCTGAGCGTGGCGGCGATGTCGAGCACGGCGGCGTGGTCGTCGACGACAACGCCCGATCTCACGATGGATGGTGCGGGCACTGGTGCTGGTGCCGAGCGCGTGTTGCGCGTGGCCGCCGCCGACGTGGCACGCCTGCCCGCAGCGCTTCGACGGGGTGCGATGGTCGAAGGCGATGAAGCGGTGGTGGTCACCGATCTCGTCGGCGTGGAGCAGGTGCTGCGCCTTGGTGTGCCGCTGCTCGAGCACCGCACGCAGCTGCCCTACAAATACATGAGCAGTGCCCTGCGCGCGCACGTGGGCCAGCCGCCAACGATGACGCCAACGGGGCCTCGGCTCGACGAGAGCTACAAGGATGCCGCGATGGTCGAAGCGATCGTGCGCGCGTTTGCCGAGCGCTATCCGACACTCGCGCGCGTAGAAGAAATTGGTCGCAGCCGTGAAGGTCGGCCGATCCTCGCGTTGGTGATCAGCGATCACGCCAACGACGCTGACGTCGACGAAGGCGAACCCGCCGTGCTCCTCGATGGCGCGCACCATGGTGGTGAGTTGATCAGCACCGAGATTGTGTTGGATGCGATCGAGCGTTTGCTGCTGGGCTACGGCACCGACGTGGCGATGACGCGCGCGGTGGATGCGTTGGCCATCTGGTGCGTGCCGCTGGTGAATGTCGACGGCAACCACCGCTACATCCACGAGTCGCGCGACTACGACCGCAAAAACAGCGCCGACATCGACAACAACGGCCGCCTTGATGGCTGGGATGGCGTCGACTTGTATCGCCAATATCCCGTGCGTTGGGGGCAGCTCGGCGAGGTGGGGTCGCGCAGTTGGCCCTACCACTACCGCTACCGCGGAGCGGCCGCAGCGTCGGAGCCCGAGATCGTCGCGATGATGCAGTTGGCGCAGCGCGAACGCTTTGCCGCGAGCATCGACTTTCACACCGCGAGTACGAAGGTGCTGGTGCCCTACACCGATCCGTCGATGAAGAACCCCGCCGACAACGAGGCGTGGGCGATTGCTGAAGCACTCATTGCGGGTCTGCCAAAGCAGGCGAGCCGCAAGCGCTACACCGTGGTGCGCAACCTGTACCCCGTCGACGGGACGGCCCAGGACTGGTTTCGCTTCACCTTCGGCACCGTGGCGCTGCTGGTGGAAGCCCCACAACACAACCCGCCGTTTGGCGAAAGCCGCGACCGAAACGTCGTCGGTGCGCGCCCGCTGTGGCAACGCCTGCTGGCCACCGCTGCTGATGGTCCGCAGGTGCGCGTGCGCGTGCTTGATGCGGCGGGTGCGCCCGTTGAAGCAGTGGTGTGGATCGCCGAGCAACCGCTGCGCGAAGGTGAACGCTGGACCACGCGTCCGCGCGATGGACGCACGGTGCGGTTTCGGCCACGCGGTGGTCGCACGACGGTGGTGGTCGAGCACAACGGCACCACCGAGCGGCGCGTGATCGACGTGCGCAAGGGCCCCGTCGACGTCGATGTGGTGTTGGCGGGGTGAGCTGCGCCGATCAGCGCAGACAGTCCGCGCTGCTCGGTTCGCGCACAAAGGGCACGGTGATCGTGCGCTCGAGTTCGCCGACGACGATCGTCCACGTGCCAGCCGCCAGGCCGGGCAGCTCACAGGTGCCACCGCTTCTGCCGCCGCAATCTTCGCTGCACCCACCCGTGCTCGGATCGTGCTGGGCGCACACGTTGCCGTCGACGACGACACGGTTGTCGGCGATGTTGACCGAGCACACCGACGCAAACACGAGGGTGCACGTGCTGCCAACGCAATCATCGTTGGTGGTGGTCACCTCAAAGGGCGTGTCGACGTCGATGCGGGCCGGCAAGCAGAGGCCGTGGAGCTCGCCGGCGCAGCCTTCGGCGCAGACATCATCGGGGCAAGCATCGACAACGCCTGCGTCAGCGAGCACGCCGCCGTCTTGTGTCTTGTCATCGGTGACATCGACGTCGACGTCGACATGGCAGCCGATGGCGCCATGCGCCGCGATGAGCAAGGCAGCAGCAGAGCGGAAGGTCGGAATCCTCATCACCACATCATGCCCGGTTCAAGGCGTGCCGCCAGCGACTTGCGTCGTCGACACGGTGCGTTCACGATGCCGCATGCTGCTGCTTGCATTTGCACTCTGTGCCGCTGCGCCCGCTCCTGGTGAGCTGAAGACATTCAAGTCGTGGAGTGTCGGCTGCGACAACGGCCGCGCGTGTATGGCGGTCTCCCTCGCCGACGAGGCCGGTCCCGTCGATGGTGTGCTGGAGTACGCCACCATGGTGGTTGAGCGCGGTGGCGCCGCGAATGACACGCCTCACCTGTTGCTGCGCAACGACACCGCGGCGGTCGCGGTGAAGATCGACGGCGTGCGGTATGCGTTGCAGGTGCGTGGTGGCCTCGACGAGCTCGTTGGGGCAACACCGCTCGAGCTCGTCGCGGCGCTGGCAAAAGCGAAGCAGGCGCTGGTGCTTGGGCCCAGTGACAAGCCCGTGGCGGTGGTCGCGGTTGCGGGGGCGAGTGCGGCACTGCGCTTCATCGACGCCCAACAACAACGAGCCGGTACGACGACAGCGATGGTGGCCCGTGGTCCAGACATCCGCGTGCCCGCACCGCCTGCCCTGCCCGTGATCAAGGTGCCGCCCGCGAGTGCTGCCGCGCCGGCCTCGTTGAAGTCCGCCGACACCGCTGGCTTTGCTGGCGACAACGACTGCGGCGCCGATGCAGCCAACTTCGCGCCCGAAGCGTTTCGCCTCGACGCCACGCACACGTTGGTGTTGGTGCCGTCGATCTGCGGCAACGGTGCCTACAACTTCTTTTCCACAGCACTCATCGCGACCAATGCCGGCGCAGCCAGCAAAGCCAGCTTCGATGCGCCGACCGGCATGGGTGACGAGGGCGATCCCAGCCTCGTGAACGCGTCGTACGACCCAAAGCGACGCGAGTTGTCGACGTTCTCGAAGGGCCGCGGCATCGGTGATTGCGGTGTGCAGCAATCATTCGCCTGGGACGGCAAGGGGTTCCGCCTCGTCGAGCAGCGAGAGATGAGCGAGTGCCGCGGCGCCATCGACTACATCGTCACGTGGCGCGCGCTGGTGCGTTGAGCGCAACACCCAACGAACCGCCGCGCTGCACAAACGCGAGCAACTTCCAGGGGTCGAATTCGGGCGCTCCGCGCCCGAATAGTATTGATTATTCAAACACTTGGCGAAGCGCCAAGTGTTTGAACTTGAGCCTCGAAGAGAAACCCGCTTTGGGGTTTGTCGCCGAGGCGAGTCTCTTGAGGGGTGGGCGGGGAAACCTCCCCGCCAATCAAGTCGCTGGTGTTGCCGTCGTCGTCGATGCTGCACGCGGCGTACACCGCAGCCTCCAGCGCTGCCGACGGCTCGCTCGTGCAGCGTGGGCGCGGGTACGCGTTGCGGTAGCCAGCAGATCGGATGTCGCACCAGAAGCGGGCGTCGATCGGAAACGCGAGACGACGTCAGTCGAGGCCGCGCTTGCCCACAGCCCAGTAGGCTTTGTTCTTCGCCACACTGCGGCCGCGGGCCTTCAGGTCTTTGCGCAACTGCTGGATCGTGCCCGCGCAGCCCGCGAGATAGATCAACGACGACGACGACGACGCGGCGACCACTGCTTCGCTCAGCGCAGGCACATGTGCACCACCGGCTCTGCGCGGCACAAACGTGGTGCAGGGCAACAACCCGATGGCTTGCGCCACCGCGCCGCTCTCGTCGATGTCGCCGACCTCGAAGACGAAGCGCGCATCGTTGCTGCCCGCGCGCCAGGTTTGCAGCGTGCGCGCCACCGCGAGGCAGCTCTCGTCGCCCACGAGCACGGCGGGCCCGTTCGTCGACGACAACGGCAGCGACGACTGCGGCCCCAGAAACTGGACACGCTGTCCAGGTGTTGCCGTGAGCGCGAACCGCGACGCCGGCGTGTCGCCGTGGGCGAACAACAACAGCGAGAGCTGGTCGCCGTCGACGTCGAATGGCGTGTACGTGCGCATCGCGTCGGGCAGCAGCACCTGCACTTTGTCGCCAGCGCGAAACGTGGCTTTGGCGATGTCGGCGCCGGCGAGGCGCAGCCGCACAAAACGGGGCGTGAGCACATCGACGGCGACGATGTCGGCGCTCGAGAACAACAACGGTGCAACAACGTGCCCAAACAGGGCTTTCAAGTCGGCCACGAGCAACTCCTGCTGTGCTGCTCGTGGCAGTCGTTGTCAGAGAGATCGTCACGGCGGTGTCGTCGACAAGCGGGGATCGACCGACGTGCATCGGTGCGGAAACGCCGAACGCAAACGGGAACGGCATCGCCTGACCACGAAGCCGCCCGCGCCGCTTCGACGCGTGACACAAACACAGCCAGGGGCATGTTCAAGCGCAGCGGGCGAGCTAGCCTCGCCTCGTGAAGATTGGTGATTCCAAAGCGGGCTCCCTCCAGCGCCTCGAGCAGACCCACCAGGCCGTTGGTCGCCACGACGCCTCGATCCGCAGTGCGGCCGAGCAGTTCTGGGGCGGCCTGCGCGGCGACTCCATGAAGGAGCCGATGCTCGCGTTGCGCATGCTCGTGTCGTCGTCGACCCGCGGCGCCGTCGACGAACTGGTCCGCATTCTCTCGGGCAACTCGGGCGGCACGATTGCCGAACGCCACGGCAAGCTCGACGGCTGGATCGCCAACAACCCTCAGGTCTTTGGCTCGATGCGCAAGGGCACGCGCGAAGCGTTGCAGAACATCGCCAGCGGCCGTGGCCAGGCCGAGCAGCTGGTGGCCGCCGCCAACGAGGCCGCGCGCGCGTTTGCGCCGTCCACCCCAGGCCAGCAGACAGCGCTCGACACGGTCACCCGCAAAGCCCACACCGAGGGCTACGTGCAGTTCGCCGCCGGCCGCGACGTACGCGCGCTCAAGCAAGCAACCGTCATGCTGTTTCAGCCCGGCACGAAACGCGCGCTGGAGGAGCTGGCACAAGCGCTGGAACGGCCGCAGCAGCCCATGGAGCGGGCGAACGCGTTGCAGGCCTGGCAGCAGAAGAACCCCGACGTGCTGCTGCCGTTTCACTTCTCCCACGACATGTGGATCTACCGAAACGAGATGCAGGCTGACTTCCTGAGTGCGCGCCAGGCGGTCAACGCAGCATTCGGACAGACGAGCGCGTCGTGAGCGACCCCGCGCGCGACATCTTCACCATCGTCGTCGACACCCTGCTCGCCGACGCGAGCGGTGCCCTGACCCTCGCCGACGGTGCGGTCACCACCCTGGCGCGCGCCCTCGCCGCACTGAGCGGCGAAGCACGGGTTGTCGATGGCGATCGAGTTCGTGCACGGTCGCAGCCCCGCCGCACCAGCGTTGGCAGCCCTCACCGGCGTGTTCCTCGCTGTCGTCGAGAAAACGAGCTTGAGTGATGCACAGCGCGATGCCTTCGCGGCCAAGCTGAAAAACGTCACGGGCCAGGACGCCACCACAAAGGTGCTCGGCGGCGCACGGCCCGTGGGCACGGTCCCGGCAGGTCCCGGTGCGCGCTTTGCGGTGCAGCTCCCCAAAAAGCCCTGACCCCTACGCGCGCCCGCACAAGGCTCCGCCGCGGAACATCCCCGCCAAAGCAAACGGCCTCGTCGAGCACCTGGCCTGACGAGGTCGTTTCGTTGCGAGGCAGGCGAACCTGCGCTCAGCTCACCAGCGGTTCACAGCACGCGGAGGCACGCCGCGCTTCCACGCGTTGACGTACTTGCCGGTCTTGCCGGTGCCAGCGCCGACGACGACGCGGGTGTGGGCTTCGAGCTCTTCTTCGTACTTGAAGAACGCCGCGGCCAACAACGCCACGGTCTTGTGCTCGTCGGTGACCCACGGTGGGTTCTGCTGCTGGAAGCGCTCGATGACGCCGGTGTCGTACGTACCGCTCGCGAACTCTTCGTAGTTGAGCATCTGGCGCAAAAACATCGTGTTCGTCGTCGTGCCCTTGATGGTGAGCTCGGCGAGGGCGCGGTCGAGGCGCATGCGCGCGGTTTCGCGGTCTTTGCCCCAGGCGATGACCTTGGCGATCATCGGGTCGTAGTCGGTGGTGATCGCGAAGCCGGGGTAGATGCCCGTGTCGAGGCGAACGTTGGGGCCACCAGGCGCACGCATGTGGTTGATGCGGCCCGGCACCGGCACGAAGTTGGCGTTGGCGTCTTCAGCGCACACGCGGGCTTCCATGGCCCAACCGCGCGGATGCGCCGGCTGCTCGCCCCACGGCATCTTCTGCCCCATGGCCACCTTGAGCTGGCCCTCGACGAGGTCGAAGCCGGTGATCATCTCGGTGACCGGATGCTCGACCTGCAAGCGCGTGTTCATCTCCATGAAGAAGAAGTCGCGGTTGGCGTCGGCGAGGAATTCGATGGTGCCGGCACCGACGTAGCCCACGGCGCGCGCGGCCTGGCAGGCGACTTCGCCCATCTTTTTGCGCATCTCGGCGTTCACAAACGGCGACGGCGCTTCTTCGATCACCTTTTGGTGACGACGTTGCACCGAGCATTCGCGCTCGAACAAGGCGTGCACGTTGCCGTGGGTGTCGGCGAAGACCTGCACCTCGATGTGGCGCGGCTTCACGAGGAATTTTTCGATGTAGACGCTGTCGTCGCCGAAGGAGTTTTTCGCTTCGCTGCGGGCCGAACGCCACGCCGAGGCAAAGCCTTCAGCGTCGTCGACCTTGCGCATGCCTTTGCCGCCACCGCCCGCTGCGGCCTTGAGCATGACGGGGAAGCCGATGCGCTTGGCGTGCGCCAGGGCTTCGGCTTCGTCGGCGACCGCTTCGGTGAGGCCTGGCACCACGGGCACGCCCGCGGCTTCCATGATCTGGCGCGCGGTGGTCTTTGGACCCATGACGTCGACGGCGTGGGGCGGCGGACCAATGAAGATCAAGCCCGCGTCCATCACGCGCTGCACGAACTCGGCGTTTTCCGACAAGAAGCCGTAGCCGGGGTGGATGGCGTCAGCACCGGCCTTCTTGGCGACGGCGATGATCTTGTCCATGTTGAGGTACGACTCGCGGGGAGCAGCCTTGCCGATGTGGAAGGCCTCCGTCGCGTAGCGCGTGTGCAACGCATCGCGGTCGGGGTCGGAAAAGACCGCCACCGTCTGGATGCCCATCTCACGACAGGTTCGCATGACCCGCACGGCGATCTCGCCGCGGTTGGCCACGAGGACCTTCTTGATGGGGCCCGTCTTCACGGTCTTGGAAAGCGTCAGGGTGGTCGGTGCGTACGCCATATGGGCGCGTGCTAGGCGCGTTGACGACGACGAAGCAACACCTGTTTGCGCGAACGGAGTGACGCTTTGCGGCAGCGCTTCAGTGCTCGCTTGACGAGGCAGACACACTTGGTAGCACTTCATCATGAGAATGATTCTCAAAACCAAATATGAGCGCCGTGAGCGCCCGCGAAAGGTGCTCCTGTGAAGCGTTTCGTTGGTCGCTGTGGCGGCATGTGGTTCGTTGTGTTGGCACTGAGCGCCTGTCCTGAGACGCCCCCAGCGGGCGAAGGCGAAGGCGAGGGCGAAGGCGAAGGCGAGGGCGAAGGCGAAGGCGAAGGCGAGGGCGAGGGCGAGGGCGAAGGCGAAGGCGAAGGCGTCTACGCTTTCGAATCGCGGTTCGTGCCTGGCGAGAGCTCGGTGGCCTACAGCGGTCAGGCAGCACGGCACTTGTTGATCGCCGAGTTGAAGGCACGCATCGGCGCGACCACCGATGAAGTCGCCGAAGGTCGCTCAAAAGAGCAGCTGATCGCCCGCTTCAACTTCCTCTACGACTTCAAGGCCGCAAACGGCGGCACCCCGGAAGAACCCATCTCCGTCGCGGCGTTCGGCACGCCCCTGCAGCAGACCGAGATCGGTCAAGTCGGTGTGGCCAGCCTGCGCGACAAAGTGCGCGACATCGAAACGGGCTTGCTCGACGACACGGCCGTGATCGGCTGGGCCGACGACACGCTCACCGCCAGCGAAGTCGTCACCGACCTGTTCGACAGCCTCGCTGACACCATCGTTGCGCGACAAACAACGGTTCCCTCGGTACCGGGCACCACGACGCCAATCGAGGCTGCCTACGTGTCGCCCGAAGGCATCGACCACCAGCAGCTCATCGAGAAATACCTCGTGGGCGCGGTGGCGTTTTCGCAGAACTGCGACGACTACCTCGACGACGAAACCGAGGGCGAAGGCATTTTGGCCGACAACGTCGTGCAGGTCACCGACAAGAACTACACCGCCCTTGAACACGGCTGGGATGAAGGCTTCGGCTACTTCGGCGCCGCCCGCGCCTACGGCACCCAGACCCTCGAGCAGAACGTCGCTGGCTTCGTCAACGCCGACGGCGTCGAGCCCGTCACGGCCGACTGGCTCACCGAGGTCAACTACGGTCATGCCCGCCTGGCCGCCCAGCGTGATGCGACCAGCGTTTCGTCGACGACGTTTGGTCAGTCGGCGTTTGCCGCGTATCTCGCCGGACGCGCGCTCATCACGCAGGCGGCGGGTGCGTTGACCCCCGAGCAGCTCGATGAACTGCGCACCCTGCGCAACACCGCCGAGCAGAACTGGGAGAAGGCCATCGCTGCAACAGCGATCCGCTACATCAACGTGATCGTCGCCGAGCTGGAAGGTGACGTCGTCGACTACTCGTTCGCCGAGCACGCCAAGGTGTGGTCGGAGTTGAAGGGTGTGTTGCTGGCGGTGCAGTTCAACCCGCGCTCGCCGGTGCTGGCCAACGACGCGGCCACGTTGCGCGAGCTGCATGCGCTGGTGGGTGCGGTGCCGGTGGTGGAGCGCGCGAACTTCGCTGCGGCCATCGCCGACCTCGACGACGCGCGTGAACTGCTGCGGACCACCTACGGGTTCAGCGAAGAAGACGCGGCCGCCTGGTGAGTTCTTGTGTGGCACCGACACTGCTGTCGGTGCCACTTCGCTGTTGCCCGAAGTTGACCGCCTCGATCGCAAACCCCTGAAGGTGCCGAATGCTGCGCGTAGCTGCTGCTGTTGTTGTGCTGGCGACCTTGAGCGCGTGCCGTCCGTCGACGACCGCACCGCCACCTGGTGAATCGATCCGCCGCGAATTCACCGAACACCTGGTGAGCGGTTTTGTTGAGCCGCGCCTGCAAGCCCTGGTGGATCGGGCCACCGCCCTCGTCGACGCCACGACCGCGCTCGATCGCAGCGGCGGGACCGATGCGGCGGCGCGCACGGCGGCGCGTGATGCGCTCGTCGCGCTGCAGGAGACGTGGCAGCAGCTCGAGATTCTTCAGTTGGGTCCCGCCGGTGCCCCCACGACGTTCACGGGCGGTGCTGGCCTGCGTGATGGCATCCATTCGTGGCCGCAGACCTCGCCGTGCGGGGCCGACCAGCAGATCGTGCAGAACCGATTTGCCGACGCCGGCTTCATCGCTGGCCGCCTGCCCAATGTGCTCGGCTTGCACACGCTCGAGTACCTGCTGTTTCGTGACGACGACAACAACGCCTGCCCCGAGAGCGCATCGATCAACGCTGATGGACGCTGGGCAGCAATCTCGGCCGACGACATTCGCGCGCGCCGCGCCACGTATGCCTGGCTCGTCGCCGACGATGTGCGCAGCAAGGCCATCACCCTGCAGGCCGCGTGGCGCGACGGCTACGCGAACGCGTTACAGACCGCCGGTACTGCAGGCTCATCGTTTGCGACGGCGCAGCAGGCACTCGACGAAGTGTACGCGGCGTTGTTTGTCGTCGAGCTCGTCGTCAAAGACCGCAAGCTTGCTGTTCCTGCGGGCCTGCGCGTTGATTGCGAAGGTGTTGCCTGCCACGCGCTCACCGAGAGTCCCTACGCACACCTGTCGCACCAGCACGTCGCCAACAACCTGCGCGGCGCCGCGTTGGTGTTTACCGGCACGAACGAC
>JBIKRQ010000061.1:0-22915 GCA_044349155.1 Myxococcota bacterium | reverse complement strand
CCCTGGCCAGCTCGACGTCGTAGCAGTGCTTGATGCGCGGCATCGTCGTCAACACGACACGCTGGATTTCCGCGCGCGACAGACCACCGTGGCCAGCGTTGAACTTCGCGCTCACCCGCACGGTGCCATCGCTGGGCGCAGGCCACAGTGCTCCCTCTACGGTGGTGACCGCGCAGGCGAGCTCGAGGCTCCCCGGTGCAACGATGTCCGTCGCGGCGCCGTGCTCATCGACGGTGAAGGCGACCAGGAGCGTTGCGGTGGGAACCCGAGCAGGCAGGCACCGCAGCAACGCGCCGAGGTGTTGTGTGAAGGCAGACCGCATCGCACTCGGTGGTGGTGGCCTTGGCTGCACAAACAACAGTGGCAACGTCACAACAGCAGGTGATGTGGGGTAGCGCACCCGTCGCAACGCAACGCGCACACAGGCGTTCAACGGCACGTGGAGGATCTGCGACATGTCGGGCTTCTGCGTCGGCAGTATCTTGTCGTCGACAACTGCGCCGTCGGCACCAACGGTATGTTGCACGATGATGGTGCCCGCCACGCTCGGGCTCGTCGCCAACACGTTGCCGTAGCACTCCTCCAGGGCGTCAAGGTGTGGAGCGATCGCCGCTGCCACCTCGGCAGGGACTGCTGGCGCCAGGCGAACAGCAGCCGACACCGAGGGTGTGACAATGACGAGGTCGTCCACGGCTGCCGTTTGGGTCAAGCGCAACACGGTTCGAACGTGTGCGGTGTCTCCAGCGGCGAACGTGAGCGCACGCAGACGCTCGACAACACACGGCCCGACGGAACTCATCGCATCGGGCTCATCGGCCGCAGAGACGCGCACCACGTCACGCACGGTGCCCGCGGCAGTGATCGTGAAGTCGAAGGTCGCTGTCCGCGCGACGGTGCCGGTCGCGCAGTGCGCAAACGTCGGGAGGCTCGCGCTCAACACGCCTTCGACGTCGAGACGGTCGTGGCTCGCGGGCGCTGACTCTGGCGGCGACGACGACAGCAGCACTGCCAAAAGAACTGGTGCCAGCATGCACGTCCCCACTCAGCGATCGAAGGCAAACGGGTAGACCACATGGACCTCGCCGCTCCCCTCGGGGTAGCGCTGGCGACGGATGATTCCAAGCACACAGCCGACCACCCGCGGGTCGGTGAGTTCGACGTCGCCAGCGCGCGAGGGCGCGAGGGCGCGGACGTCCAAAACGGTGCCGTCAGGTGCGATGGTGTAGCCAACCGTGAGAACGCGCCGGCCTGAACGGGTGTCGCTGAAGCCGAGGTCGGCGCAGTGCACGATGCCCGCAGCGTCGGCGTAGATGACGTGTTTGATCTGCTGACGTGAAGGACCGTCGACCATGATCTTCACACGCACGCGCACGGTGCCGTCGCTTGGGGCCGGCCACGGTTCATGCTCGACGGCCGCAACAGCGCACGTGCCGTCGAGGTTGCCGGGCGGCGCAATGTCTGACGCGACGCCGTCGCTGTTGACGGTGAACGCGAGGACGAGTGGTGCTGTTGGAAACCCCGTCGGGTGACACTGAAGGAGTGCCCAGGATCGTTGCGCGACCGCGTTGCGCATCGTCGCCGTGGTGGGAACCGCTGGATGCACAAAGCTGAGCGGGAGCGTGACTTCTGTCGGCGCAGGTGGTGGGTAGCGCACCTGTCGCAGCACGTTGCGCACACAGGTGTTCAACGGCACGTGGAGGATCTGCGACGTGTCCGGCTTCTGCGTGGGCAGCACCGCGTCGTCGACAACAGCGCCGTCTGCACCCACGGCGTGTTGCACGATGATCGTGCCCGCCACGCTCGGGCTCGTCTTCAACACGTCGCGGTAGCACTGCTCCAGTGCGCCAAGGTGTGGAGCGATCGCCGCTGCGGCCTCGGGAGACGCCGCCGGCACCAGCCGAACAGCAGCGGTCACCGAGGGCGTCATGACGACGAGGTTGCCCAGTTTCGCGGTCGGCAGAAAATGCAGCGCGGCGCGAACCTGGGCGGTCTTTGCGATGAACGACAGCGCTCGCAGTCGCTCGACGAGGCATGGACCGACGGTGCTCATCGCATCGGGTTCCTTGGCTGAGGAGACGCGCACCACGTCACGCACGGCGCCCTCGGCGGTGATCGTGAAGTCGAAGGTGGCGACGCGCACGACAGTGTCGGTCGCACATTGTGCAAATGCGGGCAGGCTCGCTGCCAGGACGCTTTCGACGTCGAGGCGATCGTGGTTGACGGGTGCAGGTACCTCGGTCGAGGACCACACCGCCACGGCTACAACGAGAGCAAGCATGCACACACTCCGGCGAAGAACGTCGACAGCACTCAGCGGCGAAACGTGGCCGAGTAGACCACCCGTGTGCGCGCGTGCTCCGACGGCGGAAACACGGTCTGGTGCACAGCAGCAACAGCACACGTCACCATGGCTGCATCGACCATCGGCACAGCGGTCGCTGGAGACGGAAGCACCTCGACGTCGACGACGAGGCCGTCGGCATCGACGATGATGCCCAGCGTCAGCGTGCCCGCGAGCCGCGAGTTCCTGCTCAACGCTTCGCCGTAGCAGGGCATCAGGCGCGTCATCTGTTCCGCAAAGACGGCGTCCACGGTGGGCTCAACTCCCTCGTCGAGCAGCGGGAGGCTGATGCGCGCAGCACCTCCTGGCCACGGCGTGCGCTCCACCACCGCGCGCACACAGTCGGCATCGAAGCCGTCGCCAACCGCACCGGAATCGTGGGCGACGTCGGTGTCTGCGGCCCGTCCCGCATCGTCGACGGTGAACGTCACGGCGAGGCGTGCGCCCTTGCGCACATGACACGCGCGCAAAGGTCGCCGGAGCCGTCTGCTTGTCCGTTCGAATTCTGCAAGTGGCACGCGCTCGTCGAAGCTGAAGTTGAGCGTCAGCTCGGCGGCCTGCTCGCCGACTTCGCGGCGCAACACACGTCGCACGCACGCCGCGAGCTGCGTGGCGCGGTCAAGCCCCGTGTCGCGCGCAACACCGCCGTCACCGCGAACGTTGTTCGCAGCGGCAAAGCACGGGGCGAGCGCAGCGTTCTGTCGCTCGACGACCTCGACGATCTCCTCGGGAAGGTCCTGCGTGTCGAGCCGCACCGGTGGCCCGAATGGCGCAACAATCGCGTTTGCTCGCGCAGAACTCACAGGACCAACATCGACGACGGTGCGGACGATCACTGGTGTGCCTGGTGCAGAGAAACGAAGCCACGCGAGTTGCGTCCGGAGGCACGTCGTCACCGGGTCTGTTGCTGGGGCCACAACGTCGTCGACGACGCCGGCATCGTTGACGAACAGGTCAAACGTCAGCGTTGCTGGCGTGCTGCCGCAGGCTTGAAGGGTCGGTTGCGCCGACTGCAGCACGTCATCAATCGCTGCGCGGTCGACGATCGGCACGCCCGGCGTCGACGACGATACGGCCGCGACCAACGCGATGGTTGCCAACATGCTGCGCCCCCAGAACGAGCGCACCCTATACGACGAGGGCCGGCTGTCGACCGGCGTGACGCACAGCGGCGTGCTACATCTCGCCCAACCACGGGTGACTGATGAGCAGCAAGCGCAACGACCTCTTTGGCAAGGAACTCAGCTCGTTTTTCAAGGCCGCCGTCTCGGCCCTCGAAGACGTGGGCGAGCAGGTGGTGCACAACAGCAAGGCGGGCAAGGCCACCATCGATGTGCAGCTGCTCAAGCGCCAACGCGACAAAGCCCTCGCGCGCCTGGGCGAGCTGGTGCTGCTGCAAATGCAGGCCGGGGGAGCAGCCCCCGAAGGTGCTGCGCCGGTGGCCGCCGAGATCGCCCAGATCGACGCCCAGCTGCAGGAGGCCCGCGCCGAGGCCGACAAGCTGTTTTCGGTGGCCGATCGCGCCAGCAGCGATCGCAAAAGCGAGCCGCCAAAGCCCGCCAGCGATCGCACAAGCGCGCCGCCAAAGCCCGCCAGCGATCGCACACCCGCCGCCGAGGCCGACGACGAGTAGGGCTTTGGGCGCAGCACAACGCGCCGCGGCTTGAAAATGGCGGGCGCAGCAACAAGACGCTTGCCAAGAAATCGAAGCGGGTGTAGAAACCGTCGCGTCCGGTCCAGCGGGGTCATAGCTCAGCTGGGAGAGCGCCTGAATGGCATTCAGGAGGTCGACGGTTCGATCCCGTCTGGCTCCACCACTTGACCGGACAAAAGCAGCGTCTTCGGGCGCTGCTTTTTTTGCCTTGTTCCCGCGGGGTCATAGCTCAGCTGGGAGAGCGCCTGAATGGCATTCAGGAGGTCGACGGTTCGATCCCGTCTGGCTCCACCACAGGAACAAGGCATTGGGCAGCGTCTTCGGACGCTGCTTTTTTTTTCACCTCACGAGGCGGCCTGTGCCTTTGCAAAACCGCATTCTCGCGCCCGGCCCGCGGGCCAACACGTTTCTGACGCCCACGGGCGAGCTGCTTTCGCCACCGGCGGGCTGGCGCGTGCTGTTGCCCGGCGATGCAGCGCTCACGCGACGTGTGAAGGCGATGGGGCCGACGTGGACCGTGCAGGAGAAGAAGGGCCGCAAGGTCTTCTCGCGCGGCGTGTGGGCGCCTTCTGCGTGGATTGATGCCGTCGCCAAAGACCTGCTCGTCGAGCGCGCCGACCCCGCCCACGCGAAGCGCAAGGCCGCCGACGCCGACCGTCGTGAGCGCGTGCAGGTTGCCTATGAGCGCAGCTTCGAAGACAGCGTGCGCGCATTTTTGGCGTTCGATGCGCGCTACCTCGACGTTGCCAACCACGTGGCGCGCCTGGTGGCGGCCCATGCCACACCGGTGGGCAGTGGGACGGTGGCGCGTACCAAGCGCATTCCGATCGAAGAGCGCGCCGAAGCCGCCGTGATTGCCTGGATGCGGCACCAGACGACGGGCTACGACGACATGGAGATCCCGCGTGTCAAAGGCATGCGCCGCGAGGTGCGACGGATGCTGGCCGATCGCTCGCGCCGCCTGCTCGACCACTACCGCCGCGGTGCCGACGTCGAGACCACGTGCCCGTTGCAACGTGCGCTGCGGCAGGCCGCAAACGCGTGATGCGCCTCAGGGAGCGCTGACGACGTCGATGGTGTCGACGTCGGTGGCGGTGATCGAGCCGTCGGCAAAGGCGTTGCTCACGTCACCGCTGTTGGTGCGGGCCTGACGGAGGGTGACCGTGCACGTCGCTGACGGCGCGTTGGCGCGTTGCTGCACGGTGCCGCGCGCGATCGTGGTGGAGGCAAAGCGGCCGAACAACGGCCACGCCGAAAACGCCGTTGTCTTGACGACGAGGTTTTCGATGCAGTCGCCGCTGACCGTGAGCGAACCGTTGTTGAGCGGCACGTACGACACCGAGATCTCGTCGCTGCTGCGCGAATAGGTGGTGCCGGCTTCAATGCCGCCAATCGCGGCATCGGGCACCTCGACGGATGAACGCAGCACCGCCGCGTTGCGCAGCAGCACCACGGCGACCTCGTCGCCCGCCGTCACGCCTGGCACCACGGCACTGACCGAGGTGGGCGGTTCGTATTCGTCCTCGTCGCATTCGTCGTCGCTGTCGCTGCCCGCAGAACCGGCGTCGTCGTCGGCAGACAGCGGGTAGGCGGTGCCGTTGAACTCGGCGACAAATTCTTCGTCGTCGAGCGACAGGGTCGTGGTGGTTGGGAAGAAACCGTCACTGACGTTGAACAGGCGCGCGCTGACGAGGGCGCCGCCGTCGACGAGGGTCACGTGGTAGTCGGCGCTGATCTCGTTGGTGGCGAACGCGCTCGAGGGTTTGACCATGCGCCCGCAAGCGGCCGTCAGGGCCAGCGCCAAGCCCATCATCATCGTCGCTACCGTCGTCATCGTCGCGCGCGCCTGCATGCTGACTCCTCGGTCGAGACGTGACCTTGCCATGCGCCACGGCTCGCGCCACTGCCCCAACGAAAACGCGCGGCTCGGTGGCCGCGCGTCTTCACGATCGTCGATGGTGCTGGCTCAGTCGGCGACGCAGGTGGGCTGCGGCGGGCAGGGGGCGGCGATGCACATCATCTGGCGCACTTCGCAGTGCTCGTTGTCGCCGCACTGCACGTTGGCGCACCAGTCGCGCACGAAGGTGCGTTGCTCGCCGAGCTCGGTGGTCTGCAGGCGCAGGTCGCCTTCGCAGTTCTGCACGATGCTGAAGGCCTGCGCGAGCTCAGGCGCGGCGGGCTGGCTCTCGGGGTCGAGCAGCAGCTGCACGTCGGTGTTGGTGTGGGTCCAGCCACCGCTCGACCAGAAGTAGCGGCTCGCCACGCGGCACGGCGGATCGTTGGTGAGGCACGTCGGATTCCACGTCTGCTGGTAGCCGAAGTCGCCGTCGTACAGGCCAAGCTCAGCAGCGATGTCGTAGCCGTCGACCGTGGCCCTGGAGCGCCACGTGCCGTGCACAAACACGTTGAGCTGGTCGTCGGGCACCTTCGTGTACACGGTGGGATCGCACACGGGGTCGACGACGTCGCAGGCACCTTCGTGGGCCACGCTCACGCCCGCGGCATTCGCCTGGCAGGCGCTGCAGTGGGTCTGGCCGTCGCAGCCGCAGGTTTCGCCGCAGATGCGCGTGCAGACTTCGGGGACGGCCACGCAGATGCCGCCCGCGTCGGTGGCGCCGCAGCTGCCGTCGATGAAGTCGCAGAACAAGCCTTCGTCGCACGAGCCGCTGCCGCGCGTGCCGCACAGCTCGCCGGGCTGCTGGTTGACGGCGCACTCGCCATCGCGGCGCGTGCAGGCGATGACGACGTTGAGGCCGACGTCCTGGTTTTGTCCCCACGTGCCCGTGGACTCGACGACGAAGGTGCCGCCAGCGGTGCTCTCGACGCGGGCCGTGACCGAGCGACGACCACGCACTTCGCCCAGCAGGCGCAGCGTGCCCGTGGGGTTGACGCGGTAGATCTTCGCCGTGACCGAGCGGCGGCCGTCGGTGTGCGTGAGGGTGATGTCGACCTTGCCGCGCGGCTGCATATCGAAGTGGCCGAAGGCGGCGGGCTTGTTGCCGCCCACCCAGATGTCGTTCTTCACGCCGTAGTGGAAGCGCTGCGAGGCGACCGTGGTGGGCGCGCCATAGGTGACCGCCGCCGTGCTGTCGTTGTCGGTGATGCCGAGGCTCGCGCCGTCGGTCAGCTCGGTGGTGCAGCCGACGGACAAAGCCGCAAGCAGGAGGGGCAAAAAGGCGCGCATGGAGACTCCGGAAATGTGTCCGCCTTGTGTCCGCCGCATCGGGCCGCGTTGCAATGGGGTGTGCGAGGTCTCCTCACATTCACACACCCGCATGCGACCATCCGTGCGGTGACGCTCCAATGCGGTGGGCATCGAGGTCGCTGTCGTCGGTGGGGGCTCATTTTCGAGGAGCGTGCAGCGGTCGGAAACAGGCCCCGCCGAAAATCAGTCGCTAGTGTGCTTGCAGCATGGATCGCTGGTTGTTGCGGAGCAGGTCATGAGGGTGTTGGTCGTCGACGACGATTCAGCGATCCTGCACCTGTGTGCCACAGCGCTCACGGCGCAAGGCCACAGCGTGGTGACCTGCACGTCGGGCGGGTCGGCGTTGTCGGCGGCGCTGCGCGAAGAGTTCGACCTCGCCCTGTGCGACCTGAACCTCCCCGACATCCACGGCCTCGAGGTGGTGCGGGCCATCAAGATGCAAACACCCGCATTGTCGGTGATCGTGATGAGCGCGCTGGATCGCGCTGAGTGGGGTCCGGCCTCGGCCGAAGCTGGCGCCGACCGCTTCTTGAGCAAACCGCTGCGGCTCGACACCTTGCGCCACGAGGCGGCCCTGGTGGCCCGTCAGCGTGCCGGCCTCGACGTCGTGCTCGCCATGCCCGAGTTCACCACGCAAAAGCAGCTCAGCGATCGCTTCCGCCAGGTGGGTGCGCGCGTGCGCATCGCCGACGACATCGCCACCGTGTTGGTGCAGCTCGCCGAGCAACCACCGCAGCTGTTCATCATCGATGGCAGCCTGCGCGACAGCCACGTGGCCGTGATGGTGTGTGCGCGTCGTGGCATCGCCTGCTTCGTGTTGGCCAACACCGACGACGAGGCCGCCACCGCCACGCGCGACGGCGCTGCCTTCGTGGCCAGAAAGCCCGTGCCGTCCGACCTGATCGTGCAGCAGGCGCGTGCGGTCATCGTGCAGCACGCCGGCTGAGCGCGCAGCGCGGACTGTCGATCCGCCCATCGTCGGTGTGACAGCTTGCGACGCCGCCACCCTGCGGATGTGCAGCCGCGCTGACCCAGCTACGAACAGCACGTTCAGAAACGGACCAGGAGCAGCTGCATGCGCGACACGTCGATCGGCGTCATTCTTTCGGGGGCAGGTCACCTCGACGGCGCTGAGATTCAGGAGGCCGTGCTCGTGCTGCTGGCCTTGAGCAACGCCGGCGCCGATGTGCAGGTGTATGCGCCCGACACGCCGCTGCTCGAGGTCAACCACCTCACCGGCGAGCCCACGGGGGCCTCACGCAACGTGCTGCTCGAGTCGGCGCGCATTGCCCGCGGGCAGGTGAAAGATCTGGCGCGCGTGCGTGGCACCGAGCACGAAGGTTGGATTCTGCCGGGTGGGATGGGCGCTGCCAAAAACCTGTGTGATTTCAACCGGTCAGGCGCTGCCGCCACCGTCAACAAAGACGTGAACCGCGTGATCCGCGACGCCTTCGCCGCGCGCATTCCCGTGGGGGCGTGCTGCATCGCCCCGGTGGTGTTGGGGCTCGTGGCCAGGGGCAGCTCGACGAAGTTGAAGCTCACCGCGGGGCCCGATCGCGAAGTGGCGCGCATCCTTCAACAGATGGGGCACACGCACGTCGACGCGGGTGCTCGTGACGTCGTGCGCGACAACGATCGCAAAGTGTGCAGCACGCCGGCCTACATGGACGAGCACGCGCGCCTCGCCGACATCTTCGTCGGCATCACCAGGCTGGTGGAGCAGGTGGTGGAGTGGAGCCGCGAGGAATTGTCGGCCCCGCGCATGGCACCACCACCGCCGCGGTTGTAGCCTCCTCGTCGCGAGCCTCTGGCTTCGCGCACCTCGGGGGATACATGCGGAACGTGATCGCTGTTGGCATTGGTGTCGTCGTCGCTGTGGCTGTTGCGGCGCCGCCTGCGCAGGCCTGTTCGCAACTGTTGCCTTCGTTCTTCGACGACCTGGCGCCGTTTGAGAACCAACACGTGCCCACGAACGCCGACCTCGTCGTGATTGGCGCGACGTTCGACGTTCCCGCTGCGGGGGTGCTGACGGGGCCCGACGGTGTTGCTGCTGAGGTGGCCTGGGTCGTCGAGGAGCAACTCGTCCGGCTCGACATCACCGACCTGCTGCCGGGCGAGTACAGCCTCGACTTCAATGGCTCCGGACTGCGCACGGTCGCGTTCGTCGTCGACGATCGCCTCGACACCGACGCCCCCGCGGCGCCGGACCTCGTTGACGTCGTCGAGACGCCGGCACGGCAACCCGGGCCGCTCGATTGGCTGTTCGGTGTGCCCGACTGCGGGTACAGCGGCGGTGGCTCCTTCGTCGACATCACCGTGGCCGAAGCCGGCGACGACGTCGCCTACGCCCTCGTCGACGGCTCGCCCGTGGCCTACGCCGACCGCATCCGCGTGGCGGGGGCAGGCACCGTCGATGTGCAGCTGGTCGACTTCGCCGGCAACGTCAGCAGTGCTGTCAGCGGCAGCGACGACCGCGGCGCTGGCGGCTGCAGCAGCACGTCGGCTTCGTCGGGGCTGTGGGCGTTGGCGCTGCTGTTGTTGGTTCGTCGTCGTCGTTGAGCCGCCAACCACATTGGGGGGAAGTGATGTTGAAGCAAGCACTGATCGTGTCGGCCGTTGTGGCGTCGTCGTGGACGGCCCCTGCACAGGCCTGTGAGCCGTTCATGATCTCGACGCTCGCGACCGCGGAGGCGCCGTTTGCCGGGCAGGTGGTGCCGAAAAACGTCGAGCTGCGCTTGGTGGGCGACATCTTCAACGGCACGTCGGCGGTGCTCACCGATCCCCTCGGCACAACGACGACGACGGCGTGGGTGCGCGACAGCGAGGGCTGGCTCTTACCGCGCGATGGTGACCTGGCGCCTGGCCACTACAGCCTCGACCTGAGCAGCGATGGTGACGTGGTCGTTGAGTTCGACGTCGAGGACGTGCTCGACACCGACGCACCGGCAGCACCAGCGATCGACGTGGTGTGGGACACCTACGAGCCCACGCTTGGTGACTGGTATTTTTGTCACGTCGACAGCGCCACGATCACGGCGACGATCACCGTCGACGACGCTGTGGGCTGGTTGCGCGTCGATGGGCGCGCGTTTCCGCTGCCGACCGTGCGAACCATCGCCGACGCCGGCGTGGTCGAAGTGCAGATCGTTGATCTCGCCGGCAACGTCAGCGACGTGGTCGTCGTCGACCAGGCGAGCGCCGGCGGCTGCAGCAGCACGTCGGCGGCGTCGGGCCTCTGGGCGTTGGCGGTGCTTTTGCTGGCGTGTCGTCGGCGCGGTGTGGGGAACTGATGCGTACAGCAGATGCGGGTTGGGCCCTTGAAAAGGCGCCCGGTTCCTCCTAACCGCGACCCATGGACGACGTGCTTCACGCTTTGCAGGCCGGCTCTGCGCCGCTGCGGCAGGTGGCGCTGTCGATGTTGTGCGCCTACCTGATGGGCCACAGCATCAGCACGGTCTACAAATGGATGCGGCGGGGCCAGGACTACTCCCGCAGCTTCGCCCAGGCCCTCGTGCTCGGCGGCGTCGTCGGGGCCATGATCATGCTGGCGATTGGCAACAGTTTGGCGCGGGGCGTCGGCATCTTCGGCGCGCTGGCGCTGATCCGGTTTCGCACGAACCTGCGTGACCCCCTCGACATGATCTTCATCTTCGCCGCCTTCGCCTCAGGCATCGCCGCCGGCGCGGGCAACATCGGCGCCGGCATCGTTGGCACCCTGATCTTTTCCGTTGTCATCGGCGTCACCCACGCGGCCGGTGCCACCAGCGGACAGCTCGAGGCTGAACTGCGGGTGCGCCTCGGTGGCGATCCCAGCGTGGCCGAGAAGGCTGTTGTCGAGGTGCTCAAGGCCCACGCCGTCGGCTACGCCCTCCTCAAGCGCCGCACCATCGCTCCTGGCAAGGAGAAGGCCGAAGAACGCCTCACCTACCGCGTCGTCCTTCGTGCACCCGATGACGAGCCGCCGTTGATGCGTGCCCTCGCCGCGGTCCCCTCGATGCACGAGGCCGCCATGAGCCTCGAGAGCGCCAACACCCAAAACGGCAGTGGCGACGATGACTGACGCGTCGCCCGGCCCCGTCGGCCTCCTCAGGCGGCACGCCGGCACCCTGCTGTGGGTCGCGGTCGCCGCGGTCGCCGCCTTGCTCGGCCTCGACGTCGGCGGCACCGTTGTGGCACCGGCCCTCATCGACGTTCGCCTGTCGACGATGTCAGCACCGCTGACGGCGCGGGTCGCCACCGTTCAGGTCAGCGAAGGTGCTGAGGTCGCGGCCGGTGCTGTGCTCGTCGAGTTCGACAGCGCCGAACTCGATCTCGAGCTGGCCCTCGCCGAGGCCGAGCTGCAACGCATGAAGAGCACGGTGCGGGCCCGCCAGATCGGGGTGAAAGACCAAGACTTTGAGCTGGGTCTTCGTCTGCAAAGCGACCTCGACAAGGCGACCCTCACCGTGTCGACGCTGGGTGCGGCGCTGAAAGAAACCCGCAGCGAACTCAGCAGCGTGAGCACCCTCGTCGAGAAGAACGAGAAGCTGGTGAAGGCGCAGCTCGCTGTGGGGCAGGAACTCGACAGTCTCAAGATCCGACAGGCCGCCCTCGCCGAACGCATCGCCGCCGCTGACGACGAGCAACGTGCTGCTTCGCGCCTGCGCAGCACCGCCGAGCAGCGGCTCGCTGAATGGCGCGCACGCACCGGGCACGAGGATGCGCTCACCGCCCCCGACGTCGCCAGCGTCGTCAGCCAGGAGGCGCGGGTGCAACACGTGCGGCTTCGTCGCGACCAGCTTCGTTTGCGCTCGCCCATCGCTGGTCGTGTGGCCGCGCTGCTCGTGGGCGCCGGCGACGTCGTTCGCGAAGGAGCACCCGTGTTCACCGTCATCGACACGGCGCCGACGCGGGCGACCGCGTGGGTGCTCGAGGATGCAGCGTGGCGGGTGCGGGTGGGCGACACGGCGACCTTGCGCAGCGTCGACGGCCGCAGCCAGCCGTTGCACGGGCAGGTGCGGGCGCTCGGTGGCGGCATCCTCGAACTCCCCGCCCGCCTCAGCCAGATCCCCGGTGAGCCGACGTTTGGCCGAGCCGTTTACATCGATTTGACGCCGTCATCGTCGTCGCCGTCGCCGTCGTCGCCGCTGCCAGGACAGACCTTCGAGGCGGCGTTTTCGTCCACCTCTCCGTCGACGCCGGCGACCACACCGACGTCAACGTCGACGGAGCCCTGACATGCGCTGGTGCGGGGTGGTTCTCGCTCTGTGTGCGTCATGGCCGTCGTTGGCGTCGGACTCGAGCGCGCTCACACCGGACGAGGCGGTGGCGCGGGCGATGGCGCGCAGCGACGAGGTGCGCGCCGCCTGGCTCAACGTGGAGGTTGCCCGCGTCGAGGAAACCGCCGTCGTACTGGAGTCGCCGCAGCTGCAGCTGGGGCACCGGTCGCTCAACGCTGTGGGTGATCAGGTCGACCCCTTCAACGACACCCAGGTGGGCGTGTCGTGGCAGGTGCCGAAGCTCGAAGACCTGGGGCTCCGGCAGGCCATCGGCGGTCACAACGCCGACGCCAACGTGCTGAAGAACGTCGACGACCTCGTTGCTGCCGTCGCCGTCGAGGTTCGCCTGCTGCATGCCCGGATCCTGTCGTTGCGCGCCGAGGCGGCCCTGGCGAAGGAGCGCGTGACGTTGCTGGAGCAGGTGGCAGCGCTGCAAACCCGGCGGGTCGCCGAGCAGCTGGCGACGTCACTCGACACGGGCCTGACACGTCTTGAGCTGCTCTCGGCCCTCGCTGACCTCACCGATGTGACCAGCGACCTCATGCGGGCGGAACAACGTCTCGGTCGTCTCCTTGCCGAGCAGCTCCCCCTGTCGTTGGTGCCCGCATCGACGCCGTTGTGTGCGTTGCCGGCGCGGCCGTTTGCTGAGCTCGTGGAAGATGCCCGCCAGCGGTCGCCGCGCCTGCAGTCCCTGGTGCAGCAGGAAGAGGCGCTGCGCCTGCGCGAGGCCCGTGCCTGGTTGCGCTACGTCCCCTGGGTCGACGGCCTGCAGGTGGGCAGCGTGACGCAGGGAACGACGCCAGAACTGCGGGCCCGCCTCGACATCGCCATCCCCATCTTTGAGCCGTTGTCGCCGGAGCACCGCGTGATCGCCCTCGAGCACACGCGACTTGCGGCAGAACGTCGGGTCGTTGAGCGCGACATCGAGGAGCGGCTGAGCGCGGCCGTCGATCAGCTCACCGGCTTCGTGCGGATGGTGGAGCTCTACGCCGCATCGACCAGCAGCATCGACGAGAACCAGGCACTGGTCGCGCGGTCGCTCGAAGCCGAGGTGGTCGACACGCTGCGGGTGGCCACGGTTCAGGAGCGCGTTGTCACCGCTCGCCGTCAGGCGCTGCGCTCACGGTCCAGGTGCGACGAAGCCGGCATCGCCTTCATGGCCGCCGCAGGCGCAGCAGTGCCGCCTTCGGTGGCCGCCGCAGCCCGCGGCACCGTCGACTGACGACGCGCAGACCTGGCACGCCTCGTTCAGCCGCATCGATGACGGTTGCTCGGCTTGGTATGTCGCTCGAATTCGGGCGCTTGCGGTCGAATTGATTCGGCGGGGACGTTTCCCCGCCCGCCCCTCAAGAGACTCGCCTCGGCGACAAAACCGCAAAGCCGGTTTTCTCTTCGAGGCTCAATTCATATTGATATTCATGGGGTTGGCGGCAATCCGACCGTTTGCGGCCGAATTCAATCCCATGAATTCGACCGCTTGCGGCCGAATTCATCAAGACATTCAAACCCTTGGCGGAATGCCGACCCAAGGGCCTACGGCAGGACAACGAGCCGTGCGAGTACCGCTTGATGCGGCGAGGCCACGCCAATGATGCCGGCGTAGAGTGTTCTCACCGTCCAGCACACATCTGCAGGCGGAAGCGAACCCAACTCGCTTTGCAGGTTTGTCCCCAGGCGGAGCTTGTCAGGACCGGACAGAGGCTGAGCGACTGCCGAGAAGGCCGCGGCCGCCGCTTCCTCTGACGGAGCCGGTGGAGCGATGGCCTCTGCGAGCTCGGCGTCGATGGCCGCACGACTGAGGCGAATCCAGGAAGCTTGCGAAGGCTTTGGGAGGGCCTCCAGCAGTGCGATGAAGTCGTCGCCGGCCATCGTGCCCACCGCGAAGCGCGCACACCGATCTTCGTCAACCTTTGCCAGCAGCTCAGCGACCACGCGCGCCCGCGTGATGAGGAGTTCATCACTGATCCGGACCATCCCCGCCTTCGACAACGCCTGCGTGATGGCCTGCACCTCTACGGGACTCTTGCCTGCGACCCGGGACTTCAGCCCAGGGAGCTCAAGAAGCTGTTCGCCGAACTCGTCGATCGGCGACGGCGGAGACACGAGTCGTGCCAGGCGTTTGCCGACGTGCGTCGCGTTGGCGACCAGGATGAAGCCCACCACGCACACCGTCGTCAGCGCATTGGCCAAACGGCTGTCGACCTTGAGCGTTTTGGCCAATCCTGAGCCAACGAGGGCGCCGAGCGCACCAGCGAGCGCACCAGCAAGGATCGTGGTCATGGTTTCTCCTGCAAGTGAGCGCACACCGTCGAAGTTCGCCTGAAGCGGCCCGCGCCAGAAACAGAGAACACCAAGAACACCGAGACGTCGACGCTACAGCAATGCTCGTGAGCGCGTGAACATCGAGCACTCACCACCATCGCGTGCGCGAGCAGCCGACACAGGCTGCGTCGACGAGCTCATTCAGCGACGGCGGACACGACCCGCAGCGCGACGCTCTCTGTTGTTGGAGATGTTGCGCAGTCGACGTCGACGCTGGCGGCAAAGGAGATGGTGGTCTGGGTTGCCTCGAGCAGGTCTGTGGGCAGGCGGAGCTCGAAGGAGAAGTGGTCGTCGTCGAGCTCGATGCAGGTCCGTTCGAACTGGCCGTCCATGAAATAGCCGAAGCTCACCGCTGCGGCGTCGGGTGCGATCACCGTGCCTGTGAGCTGGTAGGGGCGCCCGGCCTCGGCGATCGCACACGGCACACCCTCGTCGAGCAGTACGCCAGCGTGGGCAAACGCGTCGAAGGGACAATCGCTCGGCGCCTGCCCCGCCGGGGGGGCGGTCTCAACGTTCGTCGAGGTGTAGGGAAACGTTGCAACGCACGGGCCGTCGCATTCTTCAAACAGCAGCGGCACCGAATCGAAGAAGACGTCGTCGACCTCGACGTGCAGGTGCGGCACGGTCGAGAAACCGGTGCTGCCCGACAGGGCGATGGGCTCGCCAGCGCCGACGACGTCGTACAGCTCGGCAAGGGCCCCGCCTTGTTGGAGGTGGCCGTAGAGGGCGGCGGTGCCGTCGCCGTGGTCGACCAACATGAAGTTGGCGTCGCCCGCACAGCTCACATCAGCGCAGCCGCGGTTTGAGTCTTCCCGCAGCCAGGTCACGATGCCGGGGCGCATGGCGACCACCGTGGTGCCCACGTCGACAACGAAGTCGACCGCGTGTTGCTGCAGCTCCGTGTGGCTGAACACGCCGCGCGCGCCCTGGATGATCTCGACCCTGGTGTCTGGCAGAAACGGCAACCGCGCGGTGACGGGGACGCGCGTCAGCAACGGCGCGTCTTCTTCGTCTTCTACGTCGGCAACGACGCAGCGGTTGTCCTCGAGCACCGTGCCGGCGCCGCACTGGACGTCGATCACTTCGGCGGGGGCACACGACGACACAAGCCCGATGGCTCCGGCCACCACCACAACCACAACATCTTTCATCCTGGTTCCCTGCACACGCATTTCGCGACCATACGCGAGCCCTATCGAGAGCTCTACGGCCAGGCCGTGCTCGCTCGTCGGTGCAATCGTCAGCGCTGAGCGCTGTTGTTGCGCAACAGAGTTGCTAAGCAGCGGCCATGTCGTCGTTGTGGATCAAGGCGCTGCACATCATCTTCGTCATCTGCTGGTTCGCCGGCATCTTCTATCTGCCGCGCCTGTTCGTGAACGCGGCGATGGTTGACGACGACGCCACGCGCGCGCGCTTGAACCTGATGATGGGCAAGCTCTACCGGTTCATGACGCCGTTCATGGTGCTCACCGTGGGCTTTGGCATCTGGCTGATTTTCGCAGGCGGCTTCGCAGATGGCTTCGGCTTTCACCGCTGGCTGCACGTGAAAATCGCGTTGGTGACGCTGCTCGTCGGCTACCACTTCTGGATGGGTGTGGTCGTTGGTCGCTTCGCGCGCGGCGAGAACCGCAAGAGCCACCGCTACTACCGCGTGATGAACGAACTGCCCGTGCTGGTGCTGTTCGCGGTGGTCATTCTTGTCGTCGTCAAACCGTTCTGACCCACATTGCTGACACAGCGGTTGAACGTCGAGGTCTGACACGTTTGTCGCACTCGACACGTCGCCAACGAGCGGCTACGCCGACAGCATGATCAAGCACTGGCGTCTTCTCGCTGCACCTGTTGGGTTGGCCCTGGCCAGTCTGACGGGCTGCTCTGCTGCCACCTCGGGATACTGCGAAGCCCATGCGGCTTGCGAAGTTGAATTCATCGGCATCGTCATCCCCGACGAAGCAGGCAACGCCGACGACAGCGTGGCGGTGTGCGCGGCCAACAAGAACACCTTCATCTCGGCGTTGCGCGCCAACGAAGAGAAGGCCTGCCAGGCCGCGGCCGACGCCACCGAGGCGTACATGGCCTGCATTGCTCAGGCCTTCGCCGAAAACGACGACGGCTGCGACGTGCTGCAGGACGATTGTGAAAGCGAACGCGACGACATGAACGACGCGCTCATCAAGATCAAGGACGACGAATGCTCCGAGAACGAGGGATGACCATGAAGTCCACCACCACGACCCTTGTTCTTGCTGCCTTCATCGCCTGCCTCGGCGGCTGCACCGCGCAGAACCTGTGCGCGAAAAAGGCCGAGTGCGCCGACGAGAACGGCGACGACCTCGCCGAGGATTCGCCCAGCGTGTGCCAGGCCAACTACAGCGGCGCCCTGTCGGCCTTGCGCGCCAACGAGGAAGAGGAGTGCCAGGTCCTCGCGAACGCCACCGAAGCCCTGGATGCCTGCCGCGCCGGCTTGAAGTGTGACGACTTCGTCGAGGACGACTTCGGCCGCGAATGCGACGAACAGCTCGACGACTACAAGGACGCCCTCGAGAACGTCGATGGCATTGAGTGCACCGCGCAAGAAAACTGACCCGGTGTCCTCAGCGCGTGTGGTGCGAAACGCTTGCTTCGTCGATCACCGCACGCAGTGAGCGCGCCAGCTCTTCGGGGCTGGCCGGTTTGCGCAACAGGCGAAACGGCCGCGCCAGCTCGACGCTGCGACGTCCGTAGCCCGTGAGCAGTACGGCAGGCAGGTCGCGTCGCTGTTGGCGCAGGTGCTCGACCAACGCGTCGCCACCAAGGCCCGGCATCACCAGGTCGGCGATGACGGCGTCGTAGGCTTCGCCGTGAAACGCGAGGGCTTCGTCGGCACTTCTGGCCACCAACACCGAGAAGCCACGCGAGACCAACGCGCGTTCGGTGGCGCGGCGCACGGCATCGTCGTCGTCGACGACCAACACGCGTTCTTTGCCCAGCGACAGCGCATCGCCCGACACCGGCGTGTGCTCGTCGTGGTCGGCCACCATCGCGTAGGGCAGAAACACGCGGAACGTGGCGCCCTGACCGGGGGCGCTGTCGACGCTGATGTGCCCGCCTGACTGCTTCACGATTCCGTAGACCGTGGCGAGCCCCAGGCCCGAGCCACGCCCCAGGGGCTTGGTGGTGAAGAAGGGTTCAAAGACGTGGGCGCGGGTTTCGTCGTCCATGCCCGAGCCGGTGTCGCGCACGACGAGCTCGACGTAGCGGCCCGGTTCTGGTGGGCCATCGCCGCCGCTGATCGCGAAGTGGTTGCGCGTGATGACCAGACACTGCCCGCCACCCTCCATCGCATCGCGCGCGTTGGCGACGAGGTTGACCAGCACCTGCTCGAGCTGTGCTGGATCGACGACGACCGGCCACGGATCGTCGGCGAGCTCGAGCGTGAGCGTGATGTCGGTGGGCATCAAGCGGCGCAGGAGTTTTTCCACGCCACGAATGGCGCCATTGATCTCGATGACCTTTGGTTCACGACGCTGCTGGCGCGCAAACGTGAGCAGCTGCCCCGTGAGGTCGGCGGCACGACGGCCGCAGTCGACGATCTCGGCGAGATCTTCGCGCGCTACGGCGTCGAAGCCGCTTTTGTCGGCGAGCAAACGCGCGTTGGTGAGGATGACGCTCAACAGGTTGTTGAAGTCGTGGGCCACACCACCAGCGAGCTGCCCAAGGGCCTCGAGCCGGCGTGCGGCGTACAGCTGGCCCTCAAGGCGCTCCCGTTGGCGATCCGCCTCGACCCGCGCTGTCACATCGCGCAAGGCGATATCGAAGCGCCCACGGCCATCCTCGGTCGCCCAGGCGATACGCAACTCGACGTGGGCGGGGCGCCGCTGGTCGGCGTACTGCAACACCAACGGCAGCAGCTCGGGGCCACGACCAAGCTTGCTCTCAACGAGGGCTTTCGAGATGCGCTTGAAACCATCGACGCCCACAGGCTCGAGCGACGACAACGATCGACCCACGAGTGCCGCACCATCGTCGTCGTCGTCGACGTTGCCCAACAAGCGGACCGCCGCCGGGTTCGCATCGATGATCGTGCCCACCTCGTCGACGATCAACATGCCGTCGGGCGACGTGCGCACCAGCGCTGCTCGTCGACGTTCCGCCGCCCGCAGGCGACCCGCTGCATCGCGCCACTCAAACGCCGCCGCAAACAGAGCTGCCGCCCCGAGCAACAACGTGTCGACGCTGTGGTCGACCGAAGTGGTGGCATCGTCGAGTTCGTTGACGTCGTCGTTGGCAGCTGCTGCGCGGGCTTCGTCGACGACGGCGACCAGTACGCCGTGGGGAACTGTGCCCGTGCGAATCGCCGCCGCGCGCGCGCTGAGGGTGTGGGTGCCATCGACGACGGTCACGCTGCAGACGCTGTCTTCGCCCACCACGCGGGCGGCTTCATCGTCGCCACCGACGAGGATGGCGGTGCGCATGCCCTCGACGGCGATGGCCTCGGGGCGTTTTTCGCCACGCACAAACAACGCCACCGGTTGCCCCCACGTGGCAGCGAGGCGCTTGATGGCCGGCGTGAAGTCGTTGGCGTCGTCGTCGTTCTCGACGAGGAGGCGGCCCAGGGCGGCGAGGGTCGCTTCGTCTTTCACGCGTCGCCCAAGCGCCTTGTTCAACCGTCGTTGCTGCTGCTGCTCGGCGCGCAGACGTTGCAGCATGGCCAGCGACGAGCGGCCCGACATCACCACAAAGACGATCATGGTCGCCATGTGGGAGAGCACGCCTGCGGCCATGCGCTCGGTGTCGTACGGCTGCGACTCCAGCTGATACCCCGTGACCGCGACGACGCCGACGACGGCCGACGCCAGACCGCCAACGACGAGGGTGCCGCGCAAGCCGAACACCAGGCCCGCGAGCAACACGGCGATGAACAGGCCCGGCGGCCCCGACGACGACGTGCTGATGAGTGTGCCCACCGCTGCCGACGCGAGCTGCAGCCCGACGGCGAGACCACCGCCGAGCTTCACGCGTCCCGCGCGCACCAGCGCCACGCACAACAGTTGTGCTGCGCAGTAGCCGGCGGTGAGGCCGACCTCGAGGGCGGTGACGCCGTGAAAGCGCCAGGCGACCAGGCCGTACGTGATGACGGCGACGACGTGGACGACCAGCACCGCCTGCAGCGTGGCCGACGTGCGTTGGGTGTCGTCCTCTTCAAAGGGCGGCACCTTGAACACATCGCTGCCCAGACGACGACGCGGCATGCTCACGAGTGGCTGTCGTCGACCTTGACGCGACGCTCGAGTTCCAGCCCGTGGCGACGCAGACGACGGTACAGCGCCTGCCGCGACAACCCGAGTTCAGCGGCGGCATGCGCGACCACGCCGTTGTGGCGGGCCAACACGCGCTCGAGGCGTTTGGCTTCATCGCCTTCGTCGATGACGCTGTCGTCGAGGACGGATTGCGGCGGGGCCGTGAACTGCTCTTCGAGGCCGAGATCGTGCACGGTGACGACGTCGTCTTTGCACACGATCGCCGCGCGCTGCGTGCGGTTGCTGAGCTCGCGCACGTTGCCGGGCCATGCGTGCGCGACGAGTGCCTTTTGCGCCCGGTCCTGCAACGCGAGGGTGCGACCACCGCTGTAGTGGCGCAGGAAGTGTTCGGCCAACGGCACGATGTCTTCGGGACGACGACGCAGCGGCGGCAGTCGCACCTCGATGACGTTGAGGCGGTAGTAGAGATCTTCGCGGAACTGGCCGCGGGCAATCGCACCAAGCAGGTCGGTGTTCGTTGCCGACAAGAGCCGCACCTTCACCTTGCGCGTTTTGGTGGAGCCGAGGCGCTCGAACTCGCCCGTTTGCAACACGCGCAACAACGCGGCCTGCCCGTGGGCCGACAGGTTGCCGACCTCGTCGAGAAACAGCGTGCCGCCATCGGCCGCTTCGAAGCGGCCCTCACGCGATTTTTGCGCGCCCGTGTACGCACCGGCTTCGGCACCAAAGAGCTCGGCTTCGAGCAACTCCGAGGGCAGAGCGCCCGCGTTCACGCGGACGTAAGGTCCCGTACGAACAGTGGAATTCTTCTGGATCAGGTCGGCGATGACTTCTTTGCCGACACCGTTTTCGCCCGTGATGAGCACGGGCGCTTCTGAGCGTGCGACCTGGGCGGCCAGGGCCACCGCGCGGTGCATGGCGGGGGAGCGGTAGACGAGGCCGTCGAGGTCGAAGCGCGACTGCAGCTCGTCGCGTTCGCGTTCGCGCTCGCCGCGCAGCCGGCGGTTTTCGAGCTTGGTGGCGCGCAGGTCGATGAGGTTTTTGAGCGTGGGCAGCAGCTTGTCGGGATCCCACGGTTTCTCGACGTAGTCGGCGGCCCCTTCGCGCACGAGGGCCACGGCGCGCTCGAGGCTGGCCCACGCCGTCATGAGCACGACGGGCAGCTCGGGGTCGAGCTCGCGGATCGCCTTGAACAACGCGGTGCCTTCGTCGCCGTCGGTGCGCTCGGGCGAGAAGTTCATGTCGGAGATGACCGCGCCGAACGTCTCTTCGCGCACGGCGTCGATGGCGGCGGCGGGGTTGTTTTCAACGCGCGTGGGGAAGCCACGGCCCGACAGCAGACGTTCCATGGCGCGGGCCACAGACGCTTCGTCGTCGACAATCAGGATGGGCAGCAGTTGCTCGCTCATTGTTCAAACCCCTCTCGCGCCGGACCCTAGCGTGGGCCCGTGCACCTGACCTGCACTGACCCGAACCACAGCCTCGTGGTGGGTCACCCTTGACCTGACATCACGCGCAGACCAGAGCAGCAGCAAAGAACCCATCGGTGCCATCCGCAGCGGGCGTGAGCCGCAGCGCATCCGGATCTGCTGTGAAGTTCGGATGTCCGGCCAGGAATTTGAGCACGACGCCATCGTTTTCTTCGGGCAGCAGCGAACACGTCGCATACACCAATCGACCGCCCGGTTTAACGAGCGCGGCGTAGCGGTCCAGCAACTCGCTCTGCAACGCCTCAAGGCGAACGATGTCTTCGGGCACGAGCCGCCAGCCGGTGTCGGGGTTTCGACGCAACACGCCGGTGCCTGAGCAGGGGGCGTCGACGACGACGAGGTCGCAGCCGGCCTTCAGGCGCTTGAGCAGCTTGGGCGATTCCTCGAGGTCGCTGACGCGGATGTTGTGGGCCCCTGCACGGCTTGCGCGGGTTTTGAGCGCGCGCAGACGGCCAGCGTGCACGTCGAGGGCGAGGATGGTGCCCGTGCCGTTCATGGCGCCGGCCATCGCGAGGGTTTTGCCGCCCGCACCAGCGCAGCCGTCGACGACGCGCTCGCCGGGTTTGGCACCGCCATGCAGGGCGACGAGCTGGCTGCCTTCGTCTTGCATCTCGAAGAGGCCCTCGTGAAACGCACGGGTGCGAAACACATCGGCGCGCGGGCCGACGACGACGACGCCGACCGGGGAGCGGGTGCACGGCTGAACGACGATGCCGTCTTCGCGCAGGGCCTGGATCAAGCCTTCGCGCGTGGTTTTGAGCAGGTTGGTGCGCAGGGTTTGCGGCGGCGTTGACGTCGACGACATCGCCAACGCGTCACCGCCAACCTCGACGAGACGGGCCGCCAGCCAGTCGGGCAGCGAGGCGCGCACGGCGAGCGGGGAGGTGGCGAGCACCTCGTCGATGGTGCTTTCGAGGCGGGCGCGGTCGGGGCGCGAGAGGGGCAGGATGGCCTGCTCGCCGTCGTCGCGGGCCTGCAGAATCAGTGCGGCGCAGGCGAGGGCTTCGCGCGAAGCGCCGCCCGTGTGGGCGAAGCGCTCCTGCAGCACCGTGCCGATCGCTTCGAGCAAACGACGACGACGCCACATCGCGTGAACGAGGTGGGCCACTGCACCACGCATCGGGCGCGGGGTGCCTTTCAGGTCGTTCGCGAGGAAGTGCGCGACGACGCTGTCGAGGGGGCGCTGTTGCTTCAGGCCCAGGTGGTACAAGCGGGTAGCGGCTCTGACGACTTCGAGTGACACCACGGTGTCGTCGTCGAGCGTCTCTGATTCTGCAACCCCTCTGCTGTGTTTGTCTGCTTGCTTGCCGCTGCTCCTGCTTGTTGCTCGTGCGCTTCTGCTGCTGCTGCTTGTTGCTCGTGCGCTTCTGCTGCTGCTTGCTTGCCGCTGCTTCTCCTGCCTTCT
>JBIKRQ010000373.1:0-6294 GCA_044349155.1 Myxococcota bacterium | reverse complement strand
GCGGGTACACCATTGGCCCCTCACCGTTGAGAGACCTCTCCGAGATACCAATCCCTAGATTTCCAATTAAGTTACTCATCGGATTCAGCGACTCGATCACATTCACTGGATCATTTGATCCTGATAGCCCGGAATTTACGGCAACCAGAGTTACATTTTGCCCGATGAAGTCCCAGAACGGCATGGCCAGGTAGCGCCACTGGTAAACTATGTCGTCGCCATCCAAAAATGACCACGTGGCGAGAACATCAGAAGAAGCGGACGCGGCGTCGCCGACCTGATCACACCAATCTACGTCATCCTCACAATCCCAAGGTATTGGAGGATTCTCTAAGGGAAGGCAGGCTGGACGTGCTTGTGTGCCGGCATCCTCTGTTCCCACGTCTGTGGCCCCTGCATCGGGACCTGGATGTCCAGCGTCAATCGTGACGATTCCCGCCTCGTCCGGACCAGCGTCATGAGTCGGGTACAAAGGATCGCTGCACGAAACAGCGAGGATAATCGCCGTTGTAGTAGTCAGTATTCTTGCTGACCGCATGACAGCCCCCAATGCAACAACGTCGCAGTTCCGCTGCATAGTAGCACGATTGGCCCAAAAGTCTGTGCAGCTCGCGGGCGCGTGTGTCCTTGCTTGTGAAAAGGCTGCAATCGTTTCAGGGTTTCGAAAAGTCGGCTTCGTAAAATCGATCAGGATCGACGATCGGCGATCGGCCTTGCCCGTGCCCTTCCCCCTCAAGTCGTTGATTTCAGGACCGCCTGGCGACGTCGCCGCAATTCCTCCGCGTCCAGAAGCCATTCGTTCCTGAACTCGGGCAGTGCCTGCTTCGGCTGCTGCCAGTCGCCCTCGGCCTCGTACTGGCCGCCTGTTTGCGGGTGGATCGAGCCCGGCGCCACCACGTACCGACCCGCGGCCTGCAACTGTCCCTTGTAGGGCAGGGTGGTCGGAGGCTCCCAACCATCGGGCAGCCGGTAGAACCAGTGCTCGCCCCGCCCTGTCTTCGTCCGCCATGGCGTCGCCGGCAGGTGCTTCTGCGCCCAGGCGACTGCGTCGGCGTCGTCGAGGTCGACCGCCACGATTCCCGACACCGGCCCGCACACGATCGCGAGGCCCGCTTCGTCGCCCTGCGCCTCGAGCTGGCGTTCCAACACCGGCAAGCGCGTCCGCATCACCTGGGCTGCGGTCCAACTTGAACCCGGTGGCGGCTCCTTCGCCCGCGGCGCCAACACCACCAGGCTGAGCTCGTGGGCCACCAATCGACGCGCCCGCTCTTTCGGATGCAGCTCGTGCAGCGGTTTACTCTGTGCGGCGTAGATCGCGGCGAACGGATTGGTCGTCGACGGGGCTTGCGACTGCGCCTGCGCCTGTTCGAGTTCGCGGGCCTGATCGCGGCGCCGACGGGCTTCGGCGGTCTGCCGGCTCACCTCGGCGAACGCTTCCAGACGCAGAATCCGCTGCGCCTGGCGACGCAACGACTCGGCGAACCGCTCCTTCAGGCTCGGTCGTGGCCGCAACGCCGCGTGGGCCTGCAGCAGAACAGCACGGACTGCATCGTCATCCAGCGCATCCGGAAGCCCTGCGGCGAGCCGGTGGGGTCTGACGGTGGCGTCGATCAAGGTGCTTTTGAGTTCGAGGACCACCGCGTCGGTCAGCGGCGGCACTTCTTCGGCGCGGCGCCGCCGACGGTGTCGGGCCTCGGCGGTGCCTTCAAAGGGCAGGGCCAGCAGACGCGGATTCCGCTGACGACGCCGACTTTGGGTCTGGCTGTGGTTCTGGATCGGATCGTTTTTTGGCTTTTGCGTTTCCAGCAGCAGATGGTGTTCGTGGTCGGCCGGGCTTTCGGGTGCCGCATCCTCTGGATGCACATGCCCCTCCCCCCGAACCCCCCTCCCACTGGGGGAGGCATCCCCCAGACCCCCTCCATTGTTCCAACTGGCTGGAGCAGGGGCCCACAGACTCTCCTCCTTTTGGACCTGTGAAAGTGACACTGCTGCTAAGTCGGCAGGTGCCGACTTTCCGGCATCTTCAGCAACCAGCCGGAAACGACTGCACCACGTCCGACCGACGCGGATGACCTCCAGCTCGAGCAGGCCCTGCTCCTTCAGGCTGTTCAGGACGCGCTTGAAGGTGGTCCGCGAGATGGTGCTCGACAGCAGCGAGGCTTCGCGGCGCAGCTCCGGCTGGGTTACGGCCACCAGCCCGTCGGGGCCGGACTCGCTCGCGACCCACGCCAACACCGCCGCCGCCGCCTTGTCGAACGCGCTGATGCGCTGGCGGTGGGAGCCGTCGCGCGGCGTTGGACCGCCCGGCGAGAGCCGCTTCAGCCCCCAGCGGACCAGATGCTCGAGCTCGTCGCCGCTGTTGCGCCGCCACGGGAAGCGGCCGTCATCGCTGCAACGGGCGGCCCAGCCGCGCAGAACCTGCAGGGCCTGCTCCTCGCTGTAGCAGTCCCACACGCAGGCGCACACGATCGTGACCGCGGCCTGATGCCGGTTGCCCTCGTCGGTGATCGCGAGGGCAGCTTTGGTGGCCTCGGACTCCATCCACGTCGTTGCACTCCCCCGACGGGGACGGGCCTCCTTGAACGTCGCCCACATCGCCTGGTCGTAGGCGGCCAACGCCACGGAGACGTCCTTGATGAGGACCGGCTCGTGGTCGGACTGGCTCCACAACGCGGGCGGGTCGTCTGTGAGATCGCGAATCCGCGCGGCCGGGTGCGACGGGTCGAGGGGGAAGGGGATGTGCTCGAGCAGCTGCCCGTCGACGGTCGCCGGCGTGTGCGGCTCGGCCCCCAGCGGCGCGAACGCGAGGCGCAGCTTGACCGCCGCGCGCTTCCAGTCGCGCAGACAGCGACGGAAGGCGAAGGTCTGCTGCTCGTGCCGGCTCTTCTCCTCGGGCGTGGCCGACGCCTTCAGCGCCGCCGGATAATGCAGGGGGCGAATGTGCCAGAGCACGACGACGCGGCCTTGACCGGCGACCACGAGGTGGGGCGGGGGCAGGGCGTGATCGTCGACGATGGATTGGAGCTCGGGCAGGAGTTCGTCGGCGTCGCGCTTGTGCAGCGGGATCGAGGTCCACAACGACGGCAACTCGACGAGTTGCGGCAGCGCGCGCTCGAAGAGGAAGCGGGCCGGGGTGATGCCCCAGGCGGCCTCGAGGTCGTTGTCGTCGGCGACCCAGGACTCAAACCCGCCCGGCCAGCACATGCTTTGGCGCCCACGACGAGGCAGACGCACCGGCCGGTGGGGCTGGGCGTCGGCACGGCGCACGGGGGCCTTGGGCACGTCGTTGGACGGCCAGCAGTGCAGGCGTGACACGGCATCACGACCGCTGCTGCGCGGCCGGATCCGAGACAGTTCGAGCGACACCACGGAAGATCCGAGGCGTCATCCAGGAGGTGCACCACCGCAGCAGGACGCGACGACAGAGCACCTGCGGGAAAACGCAGGCACGAGTTTCTCCAGCACTGTCGACTTTGGCGATTGACGGGGGGCTAGTCCGTGGGCTACCGTTCACTCAGTCACGAGTCTGGCAGCGGCTTCAATCGCTTTCAGTCTTCAGCAGGAAGTCCACCCTTGGCCGGGTGGATTTTCTGTTTCAGGGGTTCACGAGTTTGTCGTGGCGGACTCCGAGAAAAGTTGACCCTGGCGAGCGAGACGCTCGCGCTCCAAGAGCTCGATGCCCTTGAGGATGAGAATGCGACCGAGAACGGCATCGTTCGCGTCGATCGCGGGATTGTCTTTCTCGCACAGCAGGCGAGCAGCTTCAAAGCGCTGGGAGATGTCTTCGTTGACCGGGATGCGCAGCACACGCACCGCTTTGACGCGCGCGGGACGGCCAGAGGGCTTCACCTTTGGTGGCGCCTTCTTCTTCTTCGCGGGTGCTGGATCGGTCGACATCATCATTCCGTACCACGGATGTTCCTGAAGGGGGCAACTGTCAACAACGATCTTTTGGGCTGATCGTGAAGCCGCGGAAGCTCGTTGCATAACCACTTGAAAACCAAAGATAAACGAACCGCCGGCGCTCACTTCTGTCGTTACGAAACTGACGAACTTCGCCGAATAACTTGCGCCAGCATGATCGCGATCAGCAATCGATACCGCGATCGCGGCGATCAGGGAAATCGCGGAAGGACCGCGCCCGGGTTGAAGACTTTCGCCCCATCAGGATCGGGCATTGGCGGCTCCTCGCGTGGAGCTGATGCGTATAGAACGGCAACCAGCACCGTATCGCCGTGCACTCCAGCATTCTGGTATTCAATGCCCAACTCGCGCGGAACTCGCCGGTTCGCTGCCATCAAGCCACCTGCCCATGATCGACTGGTCGCGATGAAGCGCAACGCTTGCGGTTCACTACCAACTCGTAGTGCCTGAAGCGTCTTCTTTTCCTTGCCGTTCTGCCCGGGGTCCGAGCCAACGATATCGCACACTTCAACAAGGATCGTTGTATCGCCGTCGCGAAGTACAATGTCGGTCTCGCTGCGTCCTTCCCCGGAGCTGCTCGTCGACGGATGGAGCACGACGACGCGAGCGCACGGGAAGCGTGCGAGGAGAAGAAGGAGCCCCTGATGCATTCGTTCGAGTGTCGCAATCATGTTGATGACTTCGACCAGCACCTCGGATGGTTTCTCAATGCTGATTGGACGACTATCAGGGAAAATCACGTGCGAGCGCTTCGCGAACGCTCCCCATTGCGCATCCTCAGTTGTCGCGAGGACAGCACACGTCGCGCGTGCCGCCGCCGACATACATTCAATCACTTGCAGGATTTCACCAAGCGCGTCAGTGATCTCTACGTTCCTGATCGTCGCAACAAGATGGGGCATCCCGTCCTCCAGCTGGCGATGGTGCACCTGCGTTGAACAGCATGCAACGATGCGGACGCCAACGTGCGACAGAAGTTGTCGCAGCCGAGCAGAGGTAGAGCGCGACAAAGTAGGCGCCGCTGAACCGCACCGTCGGTCGGTTTCATCGCCCGCCTAATCCACGATAACTGCACATTTCCGTGGATTGAGCGCCGAGAACGACCACACGGTCGGTATGGCTCGATTCCCGCCGAAGCAGAACTTGAAGAAGACTGCGACCGTGACCACCAGCTCCACCACTGTCTTTGCGGCGCTCGGGCCGAATCCTGCGCCTCTTGCTGAGCTTGTGTGGAAGCTCGGACAAGACGGCGTTGTCGTTCGCGATGCGTTCGTGGTCGTCGATGCGCGGGGTGCTGACTATCTGCGCAGCGAGTTCTTCGATGCTGGCGTTCTCGACGAGCTGCGTGCACATGGCTGTGACCTCACTGTGCATGTGCGTCTCGTCGAAGCTCCTGCTGGCGTCGTGCTCGACGACGACAACCTTGAGCATGCGGAGCTGTACAACACCGCGATCTGGGACGGCGCGCGCGCGGCGCTTGAGCATGCTGGTGATGGGGCTGTGGTCTTTGGTTTGTGTGCTGGTCGTCGACGCACGATGACCGCGATGTCGACGATGGCGTTTCAGTTGCTGGCGCGGGCGCAAGACCGTTGCCTCGACGTGCGCGTGAGCGATCGCCGCGCTGAAGGCGGCTCTGGTTTCTACTTTCCAACACAACGCGCGCAGTCGTTGGCGTCGCGCCAGGGCGAAGCGTTCGTCGCCCGCGACGTCGACGTGAAGCTCGTCGATGTGAAGCTGCCACGCCTGCGCGGCCTGCTCACGAACGATGCACTGACATCGTATGCCTCAGCGCTTTCGGCGGGGCAGGAGGCTGTTGACGATGTCGCGATACCGATGCTGACGGTCGACCTTGTCAACGGCAAGGTGTTCGTCGACGACGAGCCTGTTGCGCTGAGCAAGACGATGGTTCTCTGGGTCGCAGCACTCGTGCTCGCGCGCCGCGAAGCCTCAGACGAGGGCTGGGTCGCTGCATCGTCGACAACGCACGTGAAGCAGATCGCTGCTGCATGTGCCGGACGCCCATGGACGAAGTCGATCCGCTCAAAGCCAATCTCGCTACTGATGGGGCGACCGAGCCTCTACAAGAAGCACGAGGACGACGACGACTTCCTGCGAGACCTCGGCAAGCTCAAGACCGATACGCGCACGGCGATGGCCGCGTGGTGCGCTGCGCATCGTCCACTGGCCCACACCATGCTCGTGCCCGAGACCGCCAAGTGGAAGGCACCCGGCGAAGATGCCACCGCCAACTATCAGCGCATTGCGATGCCCCCTGAGCGCCTGAAACTCGTGGGCCCTGGTTCGTAACCTTACCAACCGAGACAAGGTGCCCCGCGATTGGGACGGTGTGCTCATAAAACGGAGAGCACC
>JBIKRQ010000372.1:0-6304 GCA_044349155.1 Myxococcota bacterium | reverse complement strand
GCCGGCACTCGATGCGTCGCGCGTGATGGCGGGCTGCTCCACGCGCAAAGGTGCGGCAGCAGCACGGGCTGGAAACCTCGACGAGGCGGCGGCGGCATTTGCGCGCGCGGCGGTGTTTTTGGGCGATGCGCCCGAGGTGCGTCACAACCGCGCTGTCGTCGAACTCCGGCTTGCCGAGCCCCATGCGCGCGCCGGCCGCTGCGATGATGCGCGCCCCCACGTGCGTCGCGCCGTCGACTTCTCCACGGGCAACGACGTCGGCGTCGAAGCGGTCAAGCTGCTCGAGTGGTGTGCCAACGAACGCGCGTCGGCGGCGGCGAAGAAGAAGCAGTGGTCGGTGGCTGTCGACGAGCTGCGCCGCGGCTTGCGCGATGCGCCCGAGAGCCACGCCTTGCGCGAGAACCTGACGGTCATGTTGCACAACAGCGCCGTCGACGATCTGCGCGCGAAGCGGTGCGACGAAGCGCGGGCGTTGTTGCCGGAGTTGCGCGACCGCCACGACACGATTGTCGACGACATCAGCCGCCGCTGCCCGTAGCCACACCCCACGCTGCAAGCGCTGACGCGATGGTGTCAGCACCATTGCCCGCGAGTGCTTCGTCGCCGCGCAGGCTCGCGCGCCACGCGGCGTCGTCGAGCTGGCGGCGGATTGGCACCCACGTCGTGCGCTTCGCAAACCCCAACAGCTGGGCTTCCCAAAACGTGTTGTAGCCAGGTGCGGCGACGACGCGGTCGGCTTCGGCCAAGAGTGGTGCAGCGGGAAACGGTGCATCGGCAGCCCCCATGTCGAGGCGGTGCCACGGGCCGGTGTCGACGTCGTGGGCTGCTGCCGCGAGCACTTCGGCATCGCTGCCAAGGCCACCTTGCACGATCACGTTGAGCGGCGCGCTCACAGCAAGGCCCAGTCGTTGCGCGAGGACAGCGCGCGGCACGCGGTCGTGTGCGCTGCTGGCGACGACGGGTGCGACGCCTTCGAACGCCTCGAGGCCAGGGGCGGGCTCGATCGCAAAGACGCGCTCGTAGCGGTTGCGGTCGAAGCGCGCTTCGCGCGGACCAACGAGCCACGCCGCCGGCACCGAACGCAGCAGCAACCACGCGGGGCAGGGCAGGGGCACGAACACGAGGGGCACCCAGAACACGTCGATGACGACGACGTCGGGGCGCAGGGCGGCGATGGTGTGCGCCAACGCGCTGTGTGTGGCGCGCTGCGGATCGCGCAGTTCGGCGGCATCGATCGTCACCCCATGACCGCGCGGGCCAAGCAGGCGCGTGAGCAGTGCCGAGGCCGGCGCCACGACGTCGAATTCAATCTTCGTGTGTCCGCCGCGGACAAGTGCTCGCTGCAGCGCCACCGCGCGCACGAGGTGGCCAGCGCCATGACTGCCAGCGGTGAAGTAGCAAACGCGCATGTGTCGATGCTGCCAGATCGTCGACGTCGCGGCAGGTCTGTTGGTGCCGCGACAAACACCGGTGATCCCGCTTTTCTTTTCGCCACGCTGTGAAACGGGAGGCCTCGCGTCGACACCCTCGACGCTGCGCGGAGGTTGCCATGTCGCTCGATCGTCGTTGGAGTGTTCAGGATAGCATCGAACACTATCATGTGAATGCCTGGGGTGCTCCGTACTTCAGTGTCAATCAAGCCGGCAATCTTTCGGTGTGCCCGCGCGGCGGGTCGGAGTCCGAAGGCGCCGGCGTCATCGACCTCAAGGCGTTGGTCGACGATCTGCTCAAGCGCGGCATCAATCCGCCAGTCCTGCTGCGTTTCAATGAGATCCTTGATTCGCGCGTGTTGGACCTCGCTGGTTGTTTCGAACAGGCGATCAAAGAGTACGGCTACAAGAGCCCGTACCGCGGCGTCATGCCGATCAAGGTCAACCAGCAGCGCCACGTCGTCGAAGAACTCGTGCGCGCGGGCCGCAAAACCCACCTGGGCCTCGAGGCTGGCAGCAAGGCCGAACTCCTCGTCGCGACGGCACTCCTCGAGGACGAAGAGAGCCTGTTGGTCTGCAACGGCTACAAAGACTCCGAGTACATCGAGACCGCACTCGCCGCGCAGCGCATCGGCCTCAAGCCGTTTCTCGTCCTCGATCGCTTCGCCGAGCTCGAGCTCATCTTGAACGTTGCGGCGCGTGAAGGCGTGCGCCCCAACATCGGCATGCGTTTCCGTTTGTCGTCGCGCGGTGCGGGCAAGTGGCAGGAGTCGTCGGGCGACCGCAGCAAGTTCGGTTTGTCGGCGTCGGAAGTCGTGCGCGCTGTGGAGATCTTGAAGTCCCACAACATGCTCGACTGCCTGCAGCTGCTGCACTTCCACATCGGCAGCCAGATCACCGCCATCCGCAACGTCAAAGACGCCGTGCGCGAAGCCGTGCGCGTCTACCATGACCTGCGCAACATGGGCGCTACCGAGCTGAACTACATGGACGTCGGTGGCGGCCTCGCGGTCGACTACGACGGCAGCAAGACCAACTTCCACAGCTCGAAGAACTACTCGAACCAGGAGTACGCCTCCGACATCGTCTACGGCATCATGGACGCCTGCGATCAGGTGGGTCAGCCGCACCCGACGATCATCACCGAAGCAGGCCGCGCCCTCGTCGCGCACCACGCGATCCTCGTGTTCAACGTGCTCGGCATCAACGAGATGACGAGCCCGCGCGTGCGCGATGACCTCAAGCCCACGCCCGACGAGCACAAGACCGTGCACGCCATGTACGAGGCGTTGATGTCGGTGAACGCCAAGACGTTCCAGGAGTCGTACAACGACGCCATGACGCTGAAGGACGAGGCCGAAACCCTCTACTCCGCCGGCGTCATCGACCTCACGACGCGTGCGCGCATCGAAGACTTGTTCTGGGCCACCTGCGACAAGGTGCAAAAGACGACGGAGCAGATGGCCTACGTGCCCGACGACCTCGTCGACCTGAAGAAGAACCTGTCGGACACCTACTACTGCAACTTCTCGGTGTTTCAGTCGTTGCCCGACAGCTGGGCGGTCGATCAGCTCTTCCCGATCATGCCGATCCACCGTCTCGACGAGGAACCCGGCCGCGAAGCCATCCTCGCCGACCTCACGTGTGACTCCGACGGCAAGGTCGACGCGTTCATCGATCTGCGCGACGTGAAGAAGACGCTGCGTCTGCACGCGCCCAACGGTCAGCCGTACTTCATGGCCGCGTTCCTCGTCGGCGCGTACCAGGAAACGCTGGGCGACCTGCACAACCTGTTTGGCGACACCAACGTCGTGCACGTGTCGATCCCCGCCGACAGCCGCACCTACAGCCTCGAGCACGTCGTCGAGGGCGATCGCGTCAGTGAAGTGCTCTCGTACGTCGAGTACGACCGCGCCGACCTGATCAAGCGCATTCGCCAGCACACCGAGCGTGCGGTGCGCAGCGGGCGCATGAACTTCGAGCAGTCGGCGGCCTTCATGCGTCGCTTCGAAGAAGGCCTCGCGGGCTACACCTACCTCGAAGACCTGCAGTAGCCGTTTCAGTCGCGGCCTGGCGCGACGGCTTCGTGTCGTCGTCGCCGGCCCGCCACGTCATCGGTGCAACGATCGTGTTGATCGGCGGGGAAGGTTTCCCGCCTGCCGGTTTTCTCTTCGAGGATCGTTGCGCCATCGGAGGTTCCCCCGTAACCTCCGCCGCCGTCGTCACGACCCTTTTGTTTTTGCCTCTCTGCTGCCCCTCTGGAGGAGCCCATGGCCGCCCGTCCCCGTGAAAAGGACCTCACTCCCGCCCAGGTCAAGGAGCTCACCACTGCGCTCGATGAGAAGCGCGCCGAGCTGCTCGAAGACCTGAAGACGCGCCGCGCCGGCAGCGCCCAGGGCGAAAGCCGTCAAGGCGATGAAGCCGACCAGGCCACCGAAGACGCCGAAGTCGCGCTGGAAACGCGCCTGATGGACCGCGACGCCAAGCTGCTGCGCGAAGTCGAGCGCGCCCTCGAGAAGGTCAAAAACGGCACCTACGGCCTCTGCGAGGGCACCGACGAGCCCATCGGCTATGCGCGCCTCAAGCTGCGTCCGTGGACGCGCCACAGCGTCACGTACAAAGAAGAGCTTGAGCGCGAAGCCAAGCGCTCCGGCACCGGCGAAGGCTGAGCCGCCTGCGTCTGAGAGAAGCCCCGTCGTCGACGGGGCTTTTTTCGTTCACGCACAACAAAGCCCGCCGGAGGCGGGCCTGGTGCGAGCAGCGCTCATGTGAGGCTCGCGTTGATCGGCGGGGAAGTTTCCCCGCCCACCCCACAAGAGACTCGCCTCGGCGACAAAACCGCAAAGCCGGTTTTCTCTTCGAGGCTCATTCGTCGTCGTCGTCGTCGTCGTCGGCTTCGACAGGCAGACCAGTGAGGCCCGCCTTCTGTGCGCGCACGCTCTCGATGAGCCACTCACGCAAGCGACGCTCGTCGCCAGGCGCAAACTTGCGGAACGCCGCACCACACATCCACGAGCCGCCCAGGTCTTCGACCCACACGACTTCCGACGCCGCCTTCAACAGCTCCAGGTCTTTTTTGACCGGGATGTAGAGGATGACGTTGACGAGGTCGCCAATGCGGAATTCCTGCTGCGACTCAAAGCTGATGCCACCGATCGCGATGTTGCGCGACGTTGTGGTGAAGCTCTGGTTGCGCGCGGTGATCTCAATGCGGATTTCGATCGGCGCACGCAGATGGCGCTTCACCCAGTTCTTGCCTGGCGTGGGGACTGCGGCGGCGGGCGCTGGCGGCGGTGCTGCAGCCGGCGGCGGCTCAGCCTTCTTCTTGCCCTTCGTCTCCTTGGGCTCATCGGCCTTGGCCTTCGTCTTCGGTTTCGCCGCGGGTTTCGTGGCCATCAACACTCCAGAAAACGGCGCGCGCCTCAGTGAGGTCCTGCGCGCCAAATACAAAGCAGGGACCGGCATCCTAGAGACCGGGCTCACACCGGCGCAACTTCGATCTCGCTCGATCGTTCGCCGTTGATTTGACGTCGACAAATGGCCGGACGGATGTCTCTTGCTGCAACCACACATGTGTTGTGCGAATGCGGCATCCGACCGCTTCTGCCTTCTGGCGGGTCTGGTCGCTCCTTCTTTCATCGAGGCAACCATGAGCCGCTACGCCTTTCGTCAACCAGAAGCAGGCCAACGCCTCGATCAAGCGGTGTCCGTCAACGTGCCCGAGATGTCGCGGCGACAAGCGCGCGAGTTGATCGGCCGCGGCAGCGTCTTCGTCGACGGTGTGCGCATTCGCGTGCTTGCGCATCCTGTTCCTGCCGATGCGAAAGTCGAAGTGGTCAACGACCCGCTGCCCCACCGCCAAAACGACGCCGCACCCTTGCAGATGTTGCTCGATACCCCCGACGTCGTCGTCGTCGACAAGCCCGCCGGCCTTGCCACCGAACCCACGCGCCAGGCAGCAACGAGTGTGGTCGACAGCTTCGTGCAAAAGGGTCGCGCCCTGGCCGCCGTGCACCGCCTCGACGTCGACACCAGCGGTGTGTTGGTGCTCGCCTCGCCACGCGTGATGCCGGCGTGGAGCGCGGTGTTTCGCGATGCGAACGTCGATCGCTTGTACGTCGCGCTTGTTGATGGCGTGGTCGTCGACGACGCTGGCACCATCGACCTGCCGCTCGCACCGCCTGATCGCGACGGACGCGCGAAGGTGGTGAAGGCCGATCATCCAAACGCAAAGCCAGCGGTGACGAACTGTAAAGTGCTGGCGCGCTCGGCGACGTCGACGTTGTTGGCGCTGCGGCCTCAAACCGGACGCACGCATCAACTGCGCGTGCACCTCGCGCATTTCGGTCATGCGTTGGTGGGCGATCGTCGTTACAGCACGCCGCTGCCAGGCGTGACGCATCTTGGTTTGCACGCGCTCAGCCTGGGCGCTGTCGTCGACGGTGTGCAGCATCGCTTCGCGGCACCGCCACCTGCGGCGTGGTACGCGGCGGCTCAGCTGCTCGGTCTCGACACGTCTTCGATCGCCAACCCCGCCACGGTGCCCTGAATGAACCTGCCGAGCCACCTGCCGCCGCTGCCCGTCGTCAACGTCGTCGAGAGTCGCCTCGACAATGGCGTCCGCGTGTTGACCGGTGCCATGCCCCACCACGCGCGCTGCCACGTCTGCGTGCAGGTCCGTGGCGGTCCCGTGCACGAAAACGACGAGACGTGGGGGCTGTCGCACGTCATCGAGCACATGGTGTTTCGCGGCACCGCACATCACGCCGACGCCCGCGCCGTGGGCCTCGCCGCCGACGACTTCGGTGGCGACATTGGTGCTGCCACCTACCGCGATCGCGTCACGTACGACACGCGCTGCGACCCCGACGGTG
>JBIKRQ010000370.1:0-6317 GCA_044349155.1 Myxococcota bacterium | reverse complement strand
GGCCGCTGCCGTGTCGGGCTCGATGGGCGGTGGTTCGCCGTTCGCGCCGCCGACGTTGTCGCAGTCGCAAGATCGGCCGACCATGTCGCAGCCGAGCATGCCGCCGCAGTACTCGACGACGTCGACACCGCCCGAGCCCTGGCCTGCGCAACCTGCACCGCCAGCTCACGTGCCGCAGCGCGCGCCCGCACCTCGAGCACCGCCACCGCCAGCGGTGCTCCCAATGCCCTGGGTGCCGCTGGGTGCTGCACTCGGCGTGTCGGGCGTGGTGTTCGCAGCAGCGCTCGCGTTCTTTGTGGTGCGCTACCAGGGCGCGAGTGCGGCGACGCCCGCACAGCTGCAGCTCAGCGCTGTGGGTGTGGTGCCCGCTGACGTCGTCGTGTCGCTCGACGATGTCGAGGTTGGCCGGGCGCTGCCGCTCGACGTTGCGCTGCCCGAGGGCAAGCACCTGCTGCACGTGAAGGGCACCGGCATCGACCTGACGCGCGACGTCGTCGGCACCGGCGGCACCGTGCGTCAGGCCGTGGTGTTCGGCGATGTCGCTGCAGCGTCGACGGGGGCGTGGCGCTTGTTGCTTGCGGCCATCGACAGCGATGGTGCTCCCGTCGACGGCGCCGAAGTCTTCGTCAACGGTCGCTCGCTGGGGCTCACCCCCCTCGAGGCCGAACTCGACGACGCCGCTGAATCACTGGCCCTCAAGGTCAAAAAGGCCGGCTACGCCGAGCAGACCATCGACCTCAAGCGCGCCGGCCGCCTCGTCGTTGGTCCCGCGACCATCGCGCTGAAAAAGGGCGAGGCCACCAACACGGCCGTCGAGCCGGTGCCGGCAACGGACCCGGTCAAGCCCGAGCCCGTGAAGCCTGAGCCGGTGAAGCCCGAGCCGGTGAAGCCCGAGCCGGTGAAGCCCGAGCCGACGAAGCCCGAGCCGACGCCGACGAAGCCCGAGCCCGTGAAGCCCGAGCCCGTGAAGCCGACGCCGACGCCGACCAAGCCCGAGCCGACCAGGCCCGAGCCGGTGAAGCCCACGCCCACGCCCACGCCGGCGACGACGGCCAAGGTGGCTGACATCCAGCTCGGGACGAGCCCGTATGCCGACACCACGATCGACGGTCGCAAGTACGGCATGACGCCGTTTTTCGGCCCGCGCACACTGACGCTGCCCGTGGGTGTTCACCGTATTGAGTTCTTCGATAAGGTGAACAATAAGAAGTACAAGTATCAGCTCAAACTCAAGGCACCCGACCCGAACAACAAGGTCGTGATCCAGTTCAACAAGAACGATCCGCCCAAGGTCGAGGGCCAGGTCGAACTCAAGAAGATCGACTGACGGAGCACGCCATGGACTTCGACGACGACATCGACGATGGCAAGAAGAAGCGACGCAAGGGCGACGACGAGTTCGAGTGCCCCGACTGCAACGCCCACAACCCACTGCACGAGCCGCTGGTGGTGGGGAACGAAGTGCAGTGCTTTTACTGTGGCATGGAATACAAGGTTCTAGACTCCAATGGAAAGTTCAAGTTCAAGGCCGTCTGACGCACTCGTCACCACCGCGCTTTCGCAGGTCGATGGGGCCGCCAGTGCGCTGTCGTTTCGCGGGGTGTCGGTCGAAGAACTCGCCGAGCGCGGCTACGTCGCCGTCGCGTCGTTTCTGCACAGCAACCGCTGGCCCGGCGTCGACGACGTTGCGGCGTTCGGAGCGCGCTTGTTGGAGGTGCAGTTGCCGGCCCATGCGGTCGCGCACACGTCGATGGCGGCGGCGATGGCCTCGCTGCGTCGCAGCCTCACCGACGTCGAAGCCTCCTGCGACAACGACGTCGCCGCGTTTGCTGGTGCGGTGTCGCGGTTGGTGGGGCGCTTGCGTGGACACACCGCGCACCGCGTCGATTTCGTCGGCGGCATCCTCGAAGGCGTGAGCACGCGCAGCATCGACGACGTCGACGTGGCGGCTTTCGATGCCGCGATGGTGTTGCACCTCGACCATGCGTTGAACCCCGGCACGTTGTGCGTGCGCGTGGCGGCCTCAACCGGCGCGTCGGTGGCGGCGTGCATGACCGCAGGCTTGAGCGCGCTCGAGGGCCCGCTGCACGGTGGCGCCTCCAGCAACGTGGGCGCGTTGCTCGAGCGGTTGTTGTCGTCGTCGACGACGTCGGCGCACGCCCTCGAACAGTTCGTCGCGCAGGAGCGGCAGGCCAAGCGGCGCCTCCCCGGTTTTGGTCACCCCATCTACCAGCAGCGCGATCCACGCACCGCGGTGCTCAAGCAGCTCACCGAGCGCATCGCGAAAGCCCGCAACAGCTACGAGATCGTCGACGTGGCCACGGCCCTCGAGGCTGCGGTCGTAAAGACCAGCGATGGGCGCTTGTTCGCCAACGTCGACTTCTACGCAGCAGCGCTTTACGCGAGTCTGGGCATTCCGTTGTGGTTGCACACGCCGATGTTTGCAGCGGCGCGCATGCAAGGCTGGGCCGCCCACGTCGTCGAGGAGCGGGCCCGCCGCAAGATCATCTCGCCCGAAGGTGGCTACTGCGGGCCAGCACTCCGTTCGCTGCACAGCGTCATCAACAGCTGATCGCTGCACCGTTGACAGGCAGGGCGGTCAACGACAGGTTGCCGGCGATGTCGGCGCCCGTCGTCGACGTCACCACCGCTTGAACCATGGTGCCTCGATGACCACGCAGACGGCCGCCTCGCAGACCAACAAGCCCCAGCTTCCCACGTTGAAGACCGATGCCTTTGGCAAGGTCAGCAACGAGACCGTCATCGGTTGGTATCGCTTGCTGTACGCCACGCGCAGCATGGACAGCCGCGCCAGCGTCTACATCCGTCGCAGCATGGGCTGGAGCTACCACGCGCGCTGTGCAGGCCACGAAGGCATCCAGATCGCGATGGGCCTGCACTTCACGAAGAACCAGGACTTCCTGTTTCCGTACTACCGCGACCTCGGCACCAACCTCGCTGCAGGTGTTTCTCCGTACGAGTTGCTGTTGAACGGCCTGTCGCGCGACGAAGACCCGTGCTCGGGTGGTCGCCACATGTCGAACCACTTCGGCAAGCCGGCCATCGGAATTCAGAACGTGTCGTCGTGCACGGGCAACCACACGCTGCATGCGGTCGGCGTCGCGCGCGCCATCAAGTACTACAAGAGCGGTGGCGTCGCGATCAGCTCGCAGGGCGAGTCGTCGGCGTCAGAGGGCTACTGCTTCGAGGCCTACTCGGGCGGCTCGCGCGAAAAGCTCCCGGTCATCTTTGTCATCCAGAACAACAAGTACGGCATCTCCGTACCCGTCGAGCAGCAGTCGTCGTCGACGAACGTGGCCGACAACTTCCGCGGCATCAAGAACCTGCGCGTCATCGACTGCGACGGCACCGACATCTTCGACTCGATGCGCGCGATGCGCGAAGCCGTCGAGCACGCGAAGTCGGGCAAGGGTGCCGTGATGGTGCATGCGCAGTGCATTCGCATGGGTGCCCACAGCAACTCCGACGCCCACGACCTCTACCGCACGCCTGAAGAGCTCGCCGAAGCGCAGCTGCTCGACCCGGTGCTGCGTCTGCGCAACCACCTCGTGAGCGCGAAGATCCTCGACGACGCGAAGATCACCGCCATCGAAGCCGAGATCGACGCCGACCTCGACGTGCAAAGCGAGAAGGCCGAAGCAGCCCCCAAGCCGAGCGCTGAGAGCATCTTCGACTTCGTGAACCCGCCCGAGATCAACATCGCGGCCTCGAAGCTGTCGTCGACGTTGCCCGAGGGCGAGCCCACCGAGAAGCTGCGCGAAGCCGTCACCCGCACGCTCATCGAAGAGTTCCGCCACAACAAAGACACCTTCATCTGGGGCCAGGACGTCGCCAGCAAAGAGAAGGGCGGTGTGTTCAACCTCACCAAGGGCATGCTCGGCGAGTTCGGTCCAGAGCGCGTCTTCAACGGTCCCATCGCTGAAGACTTCATCGTCGGCACCGCCAACGGCATGAGCCGCTTCAACAAAGACATCCGCATCGTCATCGAAGCCGCCCAGTTCGCCGACTACGTGTGGCCGGCGATGGAGCAGATCGTCGAGACCACCCACGACTACTGGCGCAGCAAAGGCCAGTTCAGCCCGAACATCGTGTGTCGTCTGGCGTCGGGCGGCTACATCACCGGCGGCCTGTACCATTCGCAAAACGTCGAAGCGCTCATGGCCCACCTGCCGGGCGTGCGCATCGCGTACCCCGCGTTTGCCGACGACGCGGCGGGCTTGTTGCGTACAGCGATCCGCTCGCAGGGCCTCACGTTCTTCCTCGAGCCCAAGTACCTCTACAACCGTCCCGAGGCGAAATCGCCGAAGGCCGGCGACGACTTCGCGCTGCCGTTCGGCAAGGGCCGCGTGCGCAAGAGTGGTACCGACTTGAGTGTGATCACCTACGGCAACACCGTGCACCACGCGCTGCGCGTCGCCGAGAAGCTCGAAGCCGAGGGCCACAGCGTCGAGGTCTTCGACCTGCGCAGCATCAAGCCTCTCGACGTCGACGGCATCTGCGAGAGCGTGCGTCGTACGGGCAAAGTGCTCGTGCTGCACGAAGACCACATGTTCCAGGGCATCGGCGGCGAAGTGGCGGCGATCATCGCCGACCGCTGCTTCCAGGACCTCGACGCGCCGGTGCGTCGTGTGGCGGCCCTCGACATCCCGATCGGCTTCTCGCCGATCCTCGAGCAGGCAACGCTGCCGCAAGACGCCACCGTCGAAGCGGCCGTGCGCGAGCTGCTCGCCTACTGACCCGCTGTCCAACAGTGCGTTGGCTGAAACCCGGGCGCGTGCAGCGCCCGGTTTTCTGTTGCGGCGCGAAAGAGCAAGGAGACCGCATGAGCTACATCCACTTGTCGTTCACCCCGGTTGAAGACGTCGTCGACGTCGTCGGCGTCCTCGAGCGCCAGGGCTTTCCGCTCAAGGGCCCGCGCCAGCGCTACTACGTGCTGCACGAAGGGGCAGTGGGCCACCTGTTCGACACCGAGGCTACGTCGAGGGTGATCGTCGGCGCACCCACGTCGGAACTCATGATGTGGTTCTTTGACCACCACGAATCGTGCGTGGCCTGCACCATCACCATCGACGACGCCGCCAGCCGCATCTCGGTGCGCTTGAACCTGGAAGGGGCCAACGACGCCGACGTGCTCGCCGCCGCGCGTGCGGTGTCGACGTTGATCGAGTTCCTGGTCGACCCCGAAGTCGAAGCCACCGTGCCGATCGGCCTGCCCCAGTAGCCGCGCGCCGCTACTTCGACGACAACGCGTACACGCCCGACCAGTTCTCGGGCGGGTACGTGAGCAGCGTGTGGCAGCGCTCGCGCAGCAGGCGGGCGGCACCGTCATCGGGATCCATAGCCAAAACGCGCTCAAACGCCTGCAGTGCGCCGTTGAAGTCGCCGGCGCGGTAGAGGCGCTGCGCATCGGTGAACACGCTCAGAGTGGCCGCCTTGTTCGCTTTGTGCGGGTCGGCGTCGAGCACCTCGTAGATGGCCATGTGTGTCGTCTTGCCCTTCGCCACCACGCTGTCGAGGTGCCGCAGCGTAGGCCGTGTGTGCGACAGGCCAGCCACGACCTCCCCTGAGAGCAGCACACGCGCGCCGTACATCTTGGTCATGCCCTCGAGGCGGGCCGAAGCGTTCACGCAATCGCCGACGACGCCACCGTCGAGCTGTTCGCCACCGCCGATGGTGCCGATCATGAGCTGGCCGATGTGAATGCCGATGCCGATCTTGATCGCGACCTCGCCGGCGCGTGCGCGTTGATCGTTGAGCTTGTCGAGGGCCTGGCACATGCCCAGCGCGCCGAGCACGGCACCGTCGGCACCCGAACGCGCGATGTCGCCAGTGGTGCTGGGGAACAGCGCCATGATGCCGTCGCCGAGGTACTGGTTGATGAAGCCCGCACCCTTGTAAATCTCGGGCTCCATGCGGGCGAGGTACTCGTTGATGAAGCGGAAGGTCTGATCGGGACCAAGGCTCTCGGCCAACGTCGTGAAGCCGCGCACGTCGCAGAACATCACCGCCATCTCGCGCTGCCGGGCGTCGCCGCGTTCCACTTCGCGCACGGTGTTTTTGTCGAGGGCGTGCAGAAACCCAAACGGCACAAAGCGCGCGATCGACGCGTTGGTATCGCGCAGCTCGTGGTTCTTCGTGTCGACGTCCTTGAGGCTGCGCGTGAACTGCACCGCGAGGGCCACCGCCATCACCATCATGAAGAACAAGAAGGCGACTTCTGCTGGGTTCACCGGCAGGTGTTTGCCGGTGCTCATGAAGTAGACCTGCACGGGAGCAGCGACAGCGCCGAACCCAAC
>JBIKRQ010000369.1:0-6322 GCA_044349155.1 Myxococcota bacterium | reverse complement strand
GTTCTTATTTTTGTAGGGTATAGACTTCGGGATCGTAGCTCAGTTGGTAGAGCAATGGACTCTTAATCCGGCGGTCGAAGGTTCGACTCCTTCCGGTCCCACCAGAACAACCCCGCTTCGGCGGGGTTTTCTTTTTGCCGCAACAGCCCAAGCGGCTGCTGGAGAGCGATGGCTCTTCATCCGGCGGTCGAAGGTTCGACTCCTTCCGGTACCAGAACAACCCCGCTTCGGCGGGGTTCTCTTTTTGCCGCAACAGCCCAAGCGGCTGCTGGAGAGTGGCTCTTCATCCGGCGGTCGAAGGTTCGACTCCTTCCGGTCCCACCAGAACGACACGATTGCGTCGGCCTGCCGTTGCACTCGGCGGGCAGGGGCCTATGGTCGGACAACTGTCCATGCGGAGGTCCCCGTGAACTACAGCTGCCTCAGCTGTCGCGCGAAATACGTCATTCCCGATAGCCGCGTCGTCGCTGCGGGGGCTGAAGGCTTGCGTGTGCGGTGTTCGCGGTGTCGCGCGATCATGGCGGTGCATGCGTCGTCGGAGCTGCATGCGCGCATCGGCGACGACGATCCCGTCACGGCCAGCGGCACCAACAGCATGTCTCGGCGTCAGCAGACCGGGCCACGGCCGTCGCTGAACCCGTTTGCAGCGCTCCCCGTGCTGACCAGCGATGGCATGGCAGAAGGCGCCAGCCGCGACGTGACGGGCGTGTTCATGCCCATGCTCGCGTCGATCGATGCGCCGGCCAGCGAGGCGAGCGAGCGCTTGTTCTTCGCCGCGCTCGACGGGCGTTCGCGTGGGCCGTTCACCGCCAAAGAAATGCTCACCCTCGCCGACAAAGGTCGCCTGCGCAGCAGCACCCTGGTGTGGCGCGCCGGGGCCGCGGGCTGGCGGCCGCTGAAGCTCGTGAGCGAGTACGACGTGTCGTGGCTACTCGACGCCGTGAAGCGCCGTGGACGTCGGGAGCACGAGCACGAAGACGCGGCACTGCAGAAGGCGGGCATTGCCCCGATTCTGCTGGAGCGCCGCGCCATTCGCGCCGTGACCGCGCCGACCGGGGCGCCTGCTTTGCCACTCGAAGCGGCCCTCGACGACGACGATGGTGGCCCCGTGATGGTGCCGCCGACTGCCGCACCCCGCTCGAGGCGTCTGCTGTGGCTTGGGGCAGCGGTCGTCGTCGTGGCGCTTGCGATCGCGTCGTTTGCGCTGCTGACGTGATATGAGCACCTCGTCGTCGAGGTGCCTGATGAACGCGAAGCCTGCTGCCCACGTTGCTGCTCCCACCTTGCTGCGCGGGGGCCGTGTGCTCGATGCGCATTTGAAGATCGACACGATCACCGACGTGCTCGTGTGGTCCGACCACTGCGAAGTGTCGCCCACCCAGGTGCCTGCCAACGCCGTCATTGTCGACGTGAGCGACCGCTGGGTGATGCCCGGTCTGGTTGACCTGCAGGTGCACTTTCGCGAGCCCGGGCAGACGCACAAAGAAGACCTGCTGTCGGGCAGTCGTGCCGCCCTTGCTGGTGGTGTGACGTCGGTGGTGGTCATGCCCAACACCACGCCCTGCCTCGACGATCCAGCCCTCGTGCGCGAGCAGCACAACAAGCCGGCAGAGCACGGCGGCATCAACATCCTCGTCGCTGCTGCGGCCACGGCGGGCCTGGGCGGTGTGGCGTTGTCAGATCACGCGGCACTCAAGGCGGCGGGGGCAGTGGCCCTCACCGACGACGGCCTGCCTGTCATGGACGACGCCGTGATGGCCGCGGTGTTTGAGAGTGCCGCGAAGAACGATCTCGTGTTCATGCAGCACGCCGAAGACCTGCGCGAGACGAAGGTGGATGGCCACCACGCGCCGATGAACGCGTCGATCACGCAGGTGCGCGCCGGTGTGCGCGGGCAGCCGTCGTCGGCGGAGTCGTCGATGGTGGAGCGCGATCTCGAACTCGCGGAACGCTACGGCGCTCGCTACCACGTGCTGCACACGTCGACGGCGGCGTCGCTCGAGGCGATCCGCATGGCGAAGATGCGCGCCGTGCGCGTGACGTGCGAGGCCTCGCCGCACCACCTGCTGCTGTGCGACGAAGACGTCGTCAAAGCGGGCGTTGCTGTGCCGGGGGCGGCTGACGATCTCGACCCGTTCAAGAAGATGAACCCGCCGTTGCGCAGCCGCAGCGATCGCGCCGCCCTGCAGGCCGCACTTGCCGACGGCACCGTCGACGCCGTGGCCACCGACCACGCGCCCCACGCCACGTTCGAGAAGGAGCGCGGCTTTGTGGATGGTCCGTTTGGTGTGACGGGGCTGGAGACCGCGTTTGCGGCCCTGCTCACGTTTGTCGACGGCGGCAACATCACGCCCTTGCGTGCGGTGGAGCTGATGACGTCGGGGCCCGCGCGCGTGCTCGGCAAGACCAGCAGCCTTGGCACCTTTGGCGGCAGCGGCGATGTCTGCGTCGTCGATCCGCGCTGCGAGTGGACCGTAACGAACGGCGCGTTGCTGTCGAAGTCGAAGAACTCGGCGTTTCACACCATTCGCTTTCGCGGCCGCGTTGAGCGCACGTATCTGCGCGGGCTGTGCGCGTATCAGCGCTTGAACTGACTCGAGCCTCGACGACGACGACGACGACGACCGACGACCGACGATCTGCACGAAAGACGAGACGACCGCGATGGCCGACAAGAAGCCTCTGACGCTGCCTGGATACCGCCTGCTGCTCGCTGAGCATGAGCAGTTGTCGAAGGTGGAGCGGCCGCGTGTCGTCGTCGGTGTGACCAATGCAGCGGCCGAGGGCGATCGCTCCGAAAACGCCGAATACATCTACGGCAAGAAGCGGCTGCGCGAGATCGACAAGCGCTTGCAGTACCTGTCGTCGTTGTTGGGCGAGGTGGAGATCGTCGATCCGTCGACGTTGGGCGGCGACAAGGTGTGCTTCGGGAGCATCGTGGTGTTTGTCGAGGATGGGTCGTCGGCCAAGCGTCGCTGGCAGATCGTGGGCGAAGGCGAGAGCGACACGAAAAACGGCACCATCTCGTGGCGCAGCCCGATGGCGCGCGCGTTGTTGGGCAAGCGCGTGGGCGACGTCGTCACCGTCGAGCGACCGGCCGGCGAAATCGAAGTCGAAGTCGTGGAGCTCTGGTTCGGCGAGCGCCGCATCGCCTGAGCATTCGCGAGCGTTTGTGCGCGCCGTACCTTGTGCGGCGTGGCAGTCGTGTGCGCTTTCCAACGTGATTTCAAGTCGTTACGCCGTGCGGCGTGACCAGATCGTTGCGCGATGCTAAGCGCTCGCACGACGACATCGTTTTCTTTGGCTTCTTCTTGCGCTGCACACGAGGACGACATGACCGGCTCGATGACGACGACGACGACGACCGCCCCCGCTTTGGAAGAGGGCCGCGGCGACTTCATCGGTGGTGCGTGGAAGAAGTCGCGCAACGACGACGGCGGCATCACCAGCCACGATCCGGCGCGCGACTTTGCGCCCGTGTTTCATGCGCGCGTTGAGGTGTCGCACGTCGACGAAGCGGTGGCGGCTGCCCGCAAGGCGCAGAAGCAGTGGCATGCCATCGGCGTTGAAGGCCGCACGAAGTATCTGCTCGCGTTGAAGGCGGCGTTTGAAGAGCACGTCGACGTCGTCAGCAAGGCGATCACGCGCGAGATGGGCAAGCCGATCCGCGAGTCGTTGATCGAGGCGAAGTCGCTCGGCGATCGCATCACGCTCACCCTCGACTCGGGCCTGAAGCGTGTGGAAACCATGCGCCCCGACGGCGTGCCGGGCGAAGCGCGTGCCCATCCGCAGGGCGTGCTCGCTGTGCTCGGGCCGTACAATTTCCCGTGCCACTTGATGAACAGCCACATCATTCCGGCGTTGGCCACGGGCAACTGTGTCGTCGTCAAACCGTCGGAGATCGTGCCGATGTGTGGCGAGCTGTACGCGCGCTGCATGGAGAAGGCGGGGCTGCCGCCGGGCGTGTTCAATCTCGTGCAAGGCAAGGGCGATGTGGGCCGCGCGCTGGTGGTGCACCCCGACGTCGACGGCATTTTGTTCACGGGCTCGTACCGCACGGGTCGCGCGATCAGCGAAGCGATCCTCGATCAGCCGCACAAGATCGCGGCCCTTGAGATGGGCGGCAAGAACGTTGTCGTCGTGATGGAAGATGCCGACCTGCCGCAGGCGTTGGCCGCGACGATGCAGGGGGCGTTTTTGACGACGGGGCAGCGCTGCACGGCGACGTCGCGCTTGCTCGTGCACGAGACGGTGGCGGAGCAATTCCTGGATGCGTTGGTGGCCGCGACGCGCGAGTTGCGCCCTGGCGATCCGCTCGAGATGGCGACGTCGTTTGGTCCGTTGGCGACGAAGGACGCGCTCGATCGGTTCTTGAAGTTGCGTGGGCATGCGCAGCACGCGGGCTGTGAGACGTTGCTGGCGGGCTCGGTGCTTCCGGGCGGCGCGTTCGTCACGCCGTCGATCCACCTGCTGTCGAACACCGATGCACCCGGCTACCTCGACGAGGAATTGTTCGGGCCTGACCTCGCTGTCGAAGTGGTCAAGAGCCTTGATCACGCCATCGAGCGCACCAACGCGCTGCCGTATGGGCTCGCCAACAGCATCTTCACCGTCGACAGCGAGAAGTTTGAGCGCTTCTTTCGAGAGACGAAGTCGGGCTGCGTGAACTGGAACCGCAGCACCAACAACGCCAACGGCAAGCTGCCTTTTGGTGGTGTGGGCCGCAGTGGCAACCAGCGCCCTGCGGGTGTTGATGCGTCGCGCTTCACGACGTTCCCGGTCGCCATTTTGAAGGGCGAAGTGGGCGATGTGCAGATCGATCCGCCGTTCGCGGCAGCCTTCAAGACCGGCGAAGAACGTCTGAAGTTGAAGTTCGAGCGGCTTGGTTTGCGCCACAAAGTGGAAGCACTGCTCGAGCGCTACCGCGTGTATCTCGACGACGTGCGCGGCCCCGACGTGCTCATTCCGCTCGAGCAACTCACCGATCTGACCGTGGCCGACAACCTGCTCGAGCCTGAAGATCTCGTGGCGCGTTTGGCGCCGTTTGCGCGCATCGAAGAACCGCATCTCGTGTTCACCGTGCCCGATGTTGACGACGCTGACGACGACGAGGCGGCCGCGTGCCTGGCGGTGATCACAGCACTGCTCGACGACCTCGCGCGCGACAACCCGGTGTTCATGTTGCGGTTGCAGCCCAAGCACGTGCGTCGTCCGACGGGGGGCAAGCTTCCGCGCAGCGAGGCGATGTTGCGGCGCCTGTACCGCGGCGACTTCATCCCGAAGGAGAAGAAGGAACCGATCATCGATTTGAACTGGTCGGAAGGCGCCTACATGGCGTCGATCGACGACGACTCGCTCGTCGTGCTCGATGCGGGCAGCCAGATCGCTTCACTCGGTTTGGGCTTCTCGGCCAACCGCTTCATCCGCGCCCTCGACGACGGTGAGCTGGGTGATGCGCTCATCCACAATCCCGACAGCACCGCGATTGGTGCTGACCGCAGCGCAGCGGAAGCCTACGAGAAGGTGCTGCTCAAGCACGCGTGGCCCGGCATTCGGCACGTGACGTGGACGGCGGGCGGCTCTGAAGCGAACGAGAAGGCCTACGACCTGTGCCGTTTGCATGGGCCCGGTGGTCGTCGGGTGATTGCGTTTGAGGGCAGCTTTCACGGCCGCACGCTCGTGAGCCTGCACGCGACGTGGAACCCCGAGAAGCGCGCGCCGTTTGAGTTCAAGGGCTACGAGGCGGCGTTTGTGCCGTTTCCGCGCTGGGCCGATCCGCGCGAAGAACCAGCAGTGGAAGAAGCATGGATTGCGGCGTGGTCGACAGGTGGCGTGCCCGACGACGACGGCGATGCCTTGCGCCGAAGTGAGATCGATTCGCTGTTGGCCGTGCGTGAGCAGATTCAGCGCGGTGATGTGTGCTGCGTGATCGTGGAACCCATGCAGGGCGAAGGCGGCGACAACTACGCCACCGCACGCTTCTTCAACGGCCTGCGCGCGCTCACGCGTGGCTGCGGCGTGCCCCTCGTGTTTGACGAGGTGCAGGTGGGCTTTGGCACCGGCGGACCGTTCTGGTGGGCAAGCCTGTTCAACCTGAAAAACGCGCGCGGTCAGCAAGACGGGCCCGACTGCATCACGACGGCGAAGAAGGCGCAGCTGGGTGCGTGCTTGAGCGCGTGGCCCGATCCGCGGCCGGCGTCTGCACACGTGGTGCAGCAGTTGCGCGGTCGTCTGCATGCCGAAGGGATCGTCGAGGAGAGTGCGGCGTCGATTCAAACCGAGGTGCAGGAACTGCTGTGGTCGTTGGCCCTCGACTACCCGG
>JBIKRQ010000368.1:0-6326 GCA_044349155.1 Myxococcota bacterium | reverse complement strand
TGGGTGTGGTGTGGCTGCTCGTGGGGTGACGCTCGAGCCATGTATCGAGGGTTGCGCGCAGCGACCTGTCGACGATGCCAGATGCCTGCGCTGCGATCCGCTCCCGCGCGAGGCCCGAGAACGCGAGGTGGAGCGCGGTGAGCACGCCTTCGAGTTCGCGCGCGGGGGACACGGCGCAGGGGTGACGCAATGGGGTGGGTGCGAGGGCCTTGTCGAGCGCGACCCACAGCAGCTCTGGCTGCGGCATCGTCGCGTCGGTCGCGATCGACAAGATCGCCTCGAGGCGGAGCTGGCGGGCGAGCTCGCCAGCGTGCGCGACTGCACCGGCCGCGGCGACGGTGCGCACCCACGCCTCCGTCGCGATGCTGGGGCGAAGGGCAGCCGCGCGTGCACTTGCGGTCGCTTCCGGCTCGAGCGCTGCGAGCTCCTCGACAGCCCGCTCCGGTTCGTTGGGGTGGCGTCGCGCAACCCACGCGCCCGATGTGGCAAGGGTCGACTCGCCAAGTGCGCCGAGAGCCAGGCGACGCAGCCGCTGGGCCTCAGCGTCGTCCGAACGCGCCAGCGCGCGCAGCGCCTCGCGGGGCGCACCGCTTCCGAGGTGTGCGGCAGCGCGCGCGTGAGCATCTTCGAGTGTGGCGCGCGCGAGGACCTCAGCCCACCGCTCGAGCGCGACGAACGCACGCAGGGCCGCTCGCCGTGGAACCGCCGGCGCAGCGAGCAGCTCGGACGCCTCTTTGGGTGTCGGCGGTGCGAGCTGCGCGAACAGACCGTCGAGGCGCTCGCTCGCCAGCGGATGCGACAACAAGAGACCCTGTGCGTCGGACCATGAAAGTCCAGCCAGCGCGGGCAAGAGCAGCGTCGGCACGGGCTCCTCGGAGGTGGCGAGGAACGCACGAAGTCCGGCCGACGCAACGCCGCGCCGATGCCCAGCGTCGTGTCCGAGCGCGTGGCTCTCGGCGAGCATTGCGGACGCCACGACCTCGCCTTCAGCGAACGCGAAGCCGTTGAGGCGTTGCACGAGCGCGTCGGGGTCACGGTCCAACGCATCACGTCGCGCGACGTACGAAGTGCGCGCGTCCTCTGACAGTCGCGCGCTTTTCAGCAGCGCGCGCACGCCGAACGACCACAACGGACCGAGCCGACGGACGTCCTCGGCGAGGAGAGCGCGGCGCTTGCTCGCAACGAATGCGGCGAAGATGCGGTAGGTCTCTGGAAGAATGCGGTCTGCCGTGCCGAGCAAGGGCGAGGTGTCGCGGCCGGCCACGTGGGCGAGCACGAGGTCGACGAGCGTCGGCGTGAACCACGCGACGTCTCGAGGACGCCGAAGCTCGTCGCGGAGCGACCACGCCGCACAACGATCAAGCTCTGCCTCGCGTTCGGCACAGAGGGCACCAAAGACGATCGCGAGCGGCTGAACGAGCGGGGCCTCTTGCGTGGCGTGGAGTTCGAACGCTCCAAAAGGCGTGTCGAGGGCGTACGTGCTGGCTCCGCGATCACACGCCTCGACACGTCCGAACTCGACCTGCGCGAGAAGCACCAGGCCTGCGTCGACTTCGTCCTGGGACGAACCGTTTCCCTGGAGCCACGCCCACAACACCTGAGCAAGCCCGCGGGCGGTGTGTTTCGTCCGCTCCTGTTTCTGCTTCCACTCTGCGATCTTCACGCTGATCGAGGGCATGCGCTCTCCTACCACCGTCGACGAGTGATCGGCCACGCCGGCGAGGGCGGGACCGAGCACGGCCGCAGGGCACATGAGGTACGCGTTGAACGGGACGCTCCACGGGTGGCACCTTCGAGCTGCAGCGTCATGGCCTCGATCCGAAAACTGGCCCTGTTCTTCCTCTCCGCATCCGCCGAGGCTCAGACCCAGCCGAGGTAGCGCTCGTCGAGCGACGCGACGTGGCCGTCGATCGCTTTTTGCAGGCCGCGCCAATACGGCCGCAACGCCGGCTGCGCTGCCATGGTCGACGACACGCCGGCGCGCCACGCTTCAACGCTGTCGTCGTCGGCGAGCGACAGGAAGAACACGAGCTGGCGCCACGCAAACGCCCCCGCTTTGTGCTTCACCAGTGCATCGCGTGGGTTCGCGGTCTGCTGTCGCAGCGCGAGCACGGCCTCGAAGCACTGCTGCGCCAGCGTTGTCCACGGCAGCGACGACGACGACGACAGCGACGCCGTGGTCACGAGCACCGCGAGGTTGTGCGTGGTCAGCAACTGCTGCTGCTCGATGACCCGCCCGCTGGCGGCCACACGGGAACTCAGGCCCGTCGGCGATGCCGCCAGCTGGCCGCACAGCGACGCAAACGGGGCGGTCGACGACGCACCAAGCGTGAGCACGCGATCGAACGGCAAGCCATAGGCGCGCTCGTACACCGAGCCACCCAACAGCCGCGCTGCCACCTGCGCTGCGGCAATGAACTTCGGCGTGAAGGTGCCCATGAAGATGTCGGCGGCGAGCTCCTCGGTGAACGGTGCGTCGATGGCTGCGCCCTTCGCCAACGCCACGAACTCCTGCAGCAGCGTGTTGGGCACCAGCGTGTGCGGAAACGACGTGAGCGTGAGGGACGCAAGCTGCTCGTACACCGATCGCGACATCGCCACCGTCGACGCACTCGAGGTGAGATCGCCTTCGAGCACCCCGATCCACGGCAATTCCTCGAGGCGAACCTGGTGCTCAAGGTTGAGCAGCAGCAGCGATCGTCGTCGACGAAACGCCTGGTACACGGCGCTGTAGACACCGCGCAGCGACGTGTCGGCAATGCCCGCAGACCGGGCCTGCGCCGTCAGTTGTGGGGCCACGGTGGCCAACACTTCGGCCGACGGAATCACGCCGCGCTCAACGAGCACGTCGACGGGCGCTTGCAACGAGCGCTCAAGCTTCTTCACGATCCCGTGCGGGACCGCATGGTCGCCGACGGGCTGCGTGACGCCGTCAACGTCGACAAGACAGCCGTCGCCAAGACACGGCGTGACCCGCTCGATGACGACGTGCGCGAGCTGCCGATGCGTTGGCTGCGCTGCCTGCTGTGCCTGTGCTGCACGCAACGCCGTGTGGGCCGTCGAGCCCGGCGCGCCGCGCTTGTTCGTGATGAGCGACAGCGTCCACCGCAGGCGCGTGCGCTGCTCGTTGACGACGTCAACATCGCCGTCGACGCAACGCTGCAACAGCAGGAACAGGCGAGGCAGTGGCCGACGGTGATCGTTCAGTCGGCGGTTGCTGCGATCGAGCTGCTGCGCCGCTTGCACCTCACGCGACAACGCCGTCGCGCGTGCGAACCAATCGGTGTCGGGGCGGCTGTCGTCGTCGACGACCTCGAGAAACAGCGCGACCACGCGGTCTTCGTAGCCGGCGATGCGCGTGATGGCGTCGTTCATGCGCGCGACCTGACGGGGCACGCGGATCGCTTCGAGTTCCCTGATCGTCGTCGACAACGGCTGACGACACACGGTGGCCAGCGGCGCTGCCCGCGGCTGGTCGGGCACCGGGTAGAACCGCAGTCGATCGAAGAAGGGAACGATCGCGCGCAACACCGTCAGCGCGTGCTCCATGCGCCCCGCACCGACGAGGGCGGCCACCACCAGCAACGCGCCTTCCTCGGGCACGTCGATGCGCCAGGCACCACACACCAACAGCTGCTGCAACCACTGCAGGCCTGCTTCGGTGAGGCACCAATCGTTCAGAGCCTGCCGCGAGACAGGGACACCGACGTCGGTGGCGAAACCCCGCTCGAGCTTGAATTCGTGCGGCAGCAGCGGCCCGCCCGCCAGCAGTTCGCCGGTCGCGAACCCGCCGGTGACGACCTTCAAGGTGGCCCACGCCGGCACATCGGCCACAGGGGTGCGCGAGCCCACCGCCAGGTGCCCCTGCCGGATGCCGTCGACGACGAGACGAAACTGTTCGAAGGAAAGTGTGCTCATCGTCGTCGTCCGTGGTGTGAGAACCCGCCTGGGGTTGTCGTCGAGGTGAGTCGCCTGAGGACTCCCCGCCGAAGTGCTTGAGTTCGACCGCCTGCGGTCGAACTCGTGTTGATGGTCGTGCCTCACACCGACGTCGTGGAGACGATGGCGATACGAGGGAGTCGGTGGTCAACGCGGCAGGTGCTGCCCCTGCGCCCTTCGGGTCCAAGCCCGACGCTCTCGCTGCTGAGCTACGCGTTGATGGATGTTCACTACCGCGGCCCACGACGTCGTGTACAGCCCCGCACGCCGCTGGTTCGAGCCCCGATCGAACCCCTCGAAGAGACGCTGGCTTTGCGATGTCGCCGAGCAGCCTGCCCGGCGAGTTTTGGGGGGCGGGGGAACGCCCGGCGAATCAGGTCCAGTCGAACACCTGGTGTGCCGCCAAGTAGTCGAATATCAACATGAATTGAGCCCTGCTCGTGCCGCGCTGGTCTGGGCGTCGATCGCTACTTCTCGGTGGTGTTGCGGCGTGCGGCCAGGTGGGCGCGGACCTCGCTTGTCGACAGCACCGTGTCGACGTTGACGACCCGCTGCGGCGTTGGCGGGTGCTCGACCGAGGTCACCACGTCGTCGTCCCAGTTCGCCGCCTTCGGCTCGGGGGCGCGCCACTGCGGCATCTGCACCGTGGGCGCACCAACGGGCAACACATCGCCAGGTGCTGACAACACCGTCGCGAACGTCGCCGTCGCGAGGTCGCCCTTGTTGACGCGCGTGGCCTCGGTGTTGCTGGCATTGGCCTCGCCATCGTCGTCGCCCTGCGGACGCGCCCACGGCACCCACGCCCGCAGACACTGCTGACCGCCCACCGCTTTGGGGTGCTTGTCGCGCAGCTGTTCCTCGATGCGGCCAAGAACATTCGCGGCCGCAGCAGCACTGCGCACGCGCGAAGCGTCGTCGGTGACGAGGGTGAAGATCGCGCTGGCCAGGTCGGGATCGAGCGCTTCGCCTGGGCGCAGCTCGCGGTACTTCCCCGTCGTCAAAAAGCGCATCACCGCCAACGCATCGCCGCTCACCATCACGCGCCCAAGGGCTGCTTCGAGCAGCGTGACACCGAGGCTCCACAGGTCGGTCATCGGCGTGTGGGGCGCGCCCTGCCACAGCTCGGGGGCGAGGTAGCGCAAGGTGCCCTTCACATGGCCCGTCGCCGTGCGCTCAGCTTCCGTCTCGGCCGAGCGCGCAATGCCAAGGTCGATGAGGCGCGGCGTGCCGTCGGTGGCGATGAGGATGTTCGCCGGTGTGACGTCTCGGTGGAGCATGGACAGAGGCGCGCCATGCTCGTCGACAGCGGCGTGGATGGCCCCAAGCGCCGACGCGATGGTGCGGCCGATCCAGGCCACAGCGACGGGCGGCAACGGATTGGGCGCGCCGCCCAGTTGGCGCAGGTCGCGCAGCGCGCAGCCCTCGATGTACTCGAGGACCAACACGGCCTGGTCGTTGTCGACGAAGAAATCGAGGGTCTCGACGATGTGGGGGTGCCGCAACCGCTGACCCGCGCGGGCCTCGTCGCGCAAGCGCAGCCGCATGTGGGCCGACTGCTCGAGCGGCACCTTGAGCACCACCTGCCGCCCCGCCTTCGACGTCGCCAGCAGCGCACGGGCCATGCCGCCCTCGCCGAGGGGGCGGAGGACCGTGTAGTCGCCGAGATGGGCCGGAAACGTCATCGGGCGAGTCTAGCGCGGCTGGGGCGGCGGCGTCGTGCCGTGAAGCAGCTCAAGCGAGCAGTTGCCTCGGCCAACAACGGTGTCTAACACCAGAGCGTCGGTGCCGGCCGTCGAGGTCGACCCACGCTTTTTTCGTTGAAGGAGTTTGTCATGGGCCTGTTCGATGCATTGTTTGGCGGCGACAAAAACAGCGCCAAGAACGTCGACAAGCTCGTGTTGCGCGTGAAGGAGCGCTACGCGCAGCCCGAGTACCGTCGTGAAGCGATGGACAAGCTGCTCTCGATGGGCACCGCCGAAGCCTACGCGGGCGTGCTCAAGCGCTTCACCGTCGTCGTGCAGTCGCCCCATTGGGACGAAGAAGAAAAACGCTGGCTCGCCGACGAACTCGCCACCCGCGGCGATGCGGCGCGCACGGCCCTCAACGAGTACCTCGCGAAAGAAGACCACATCGCCTTCGCGTCGAAGTCGCTGCTGAAGTTGTCGTCGTCGAAAGACGCCTGGCTCGCCGACATGCTCAAGGCCCTGGCCGCGCGTCCGCCCGAAGACCACCGCACCACCATCGGCAAGGCCGAGCTCATCAACCAGCTCAAAGATGGCGGCGATGGCACCATCGTCAAGGCCGTGGTGCCGTACTTCTTCGACCACGCCGACGACGTGCAGCTGGCCGCCTTCGACTGTGCCGAGCACTACGCCGACACGACCGAC